>NZ_JBJQLG010000024.1:0-41013 GCF_046486495.1 Escherichia sp. WS3227_2 | reverse complement strand
AACTAGATCTGGTTGCTGCTCAGCTAAACAACAGACCGAGAAAGACACTGAAGTTCAAAACACCGAAAGAGATAATTGAAAGGGGTGTTGCATTGACAGATTGAATCTACAACGGCTTTTTTTAATATGTCCCGTTCGTCGGTAACCCGCTTCAGCTCTTTCTGGAGACGGCGGATCTCGGCCTGAGCATCTGACTGTTCTTTATTAGTGGAAGAATCCGGACCGTACTTCTTTATCCAGGAGTAAAGGCTGTGGGTGGTGATATCGAGACGTGTTGCAACGCTGGCAACAGAATAACCGCGATCAACAACCTGTTTGACTGCTTCAATTTTAAACTCTTCGGGATAACGCTTACCACTCATGGGCACCTCTCTTTAAGTCATCTTAAATGACTCTGAGGTGTCTATTAAACCTGTGGCGATTCAGTGGGAAGCCTCGCCCGACAGGGCGGGGAGCAGTCACTATGGATTTTCTTTGGCGCGGTCTGGCCATTAGGGGTCATGTTTGCTGCAACGTTTCTTCTGATGTGGATATTCACCCTTCCAGGTGATTTCTATAGAAAAAAAGCCAGACATTGATACAATCGCTGCGGGTGCTTGAGGCTATCTGCTTCAGGCATTACCCGAAAAGCAGATAGAAGAAAGCCCCAGATAACATTACGCGTCCTGCAAGACGCTTAACATTAATCTGAGGCAATATCTATGCTTAGCATACGTAGATTATGCCTCTTACCGACCAAAAGGTCAAGGAGAAGCAGGCTATGAAGCAGCAAAAAGCGATATTAATCGCTCTGATCGTCATCTGTTTAACCGTCATTGTGACGGCACTGGTAACGAGGAAAGACCTCTGCGAGGTACGAATCCGAACCGGCCAGACGGAGGTCACTGTCTTCACAGCCTACGAATCTGAAAGGTAAGAGACCTGGCGGGGAGAGATCCCATAAGCGCTAACTTAAGGGTTGAACCATCTGAAGAATGCGACGCCTCGGTGCCTCGTTAAGACGATGCCTCGCGTTCTTCAATTGCGTTTTGTAGGCTGTCAGGGATACTGTCCCACGAATGGCCACCTGTAAGCTCCAGATGACCATTTTTGTTATTCTCCACAACGAGTTAGTTCTTCTTTTCGGATCCGGCACTTCTGGGGGGGAAATCCAGCGATGGCTGGATTATGTCGTCAATTAAAAATGCGGCGAGTAGATTAGCAAATATCCACGCTTTCGCGAGTTCAGGTTCCTTTGCACGCAAAGCATCCAGGTGCAGCAAACTTTTGAGCCGCTTAAAAGCCAGTTCAATTTGCCATCGCAGACGGTAACAATCAGCCACTTGCTCTGCTGAATATTCATCTTCCGGTAATGATGTTAGCAATAGCACATGGCCCGCTGCTTCCAGCGTTTCCGCCTGAACTACTCGTCCTTTTCGACGATTCTCGCTGAGCAGTCGGGTTTTACTGATTAATGCTTTTTCGGGAGGAAGTGATACGGCAATGAGACGTGCCGGAAAGGGAGCTCCGGCTTTTTTATTACCTGAATTGCCTATCATTACAGTGGTTTCACCGTTCTTACCGCAATCCAGCCCGCGCAGAAAACCCATCATGTCAAAGCGCATTCCTTCTGCAGTTAACCAGCGCAATCCTCGCCAGTGAACCCGGACGATATAATCAGCTTCTCCAAAAGCAAGTGAGCGGATACATTCGGGACGCGAACCGAATCCCCGGTCAGCAATGCGTATCTCGTCTGCCGTTTGCGCAAATCGGTCCAGCCGTTCAGCGTCTCTGCTGTCGGTTAGCTCAAAATCAGTGAACTGACAGGTATGAGGATCATATCCCATATGTAGTCGCCATTCAGCGCTGCCGCCCCCGGGCGCACTGATTGCTGTTCCATCGACAAGACGCAATCTCTTTCCGCTTGTACAACCCGTAACTGCGGCGCGTACAGCAAGTGTTTGTGCGGCAAGTATGCTAAACCAGTCGGCGGCATTCCGCAGCCGCTTCAGGAGAGCCACGTCAGATAATGTTGCAACGTCATGGAGCTGAGCCCATGCAGTGACTTCACGTAATGACATCCCCCCGGGGCCGTAAGCCAGCCCCAGACGTAGCAGAGTTGCAGCATCACGAATTTCGCGGCGGCGGGTTAGAGCCCCGGCATTACGTGCCGAAGTATCCAGTTCTTCGGGCTTACCAATATGGGCCAGAATTGCTGACCAGTTATCGTGAGAGTAATTCATCGGCACGTTAAATCATATCAGGCGTAATACCACAACCCTTAAGTTAGCGCTTATGGGAGAGATCCCCGCCACTCTTCGTGTGTCAGGTATCCTCAATGCACCCTTTCCTCTCCAAATAAAAAAGCTCCCGAAGGAGCTTTAAAATACAAGGGATGACTCTTAATCCCACTCAATCTAGTTGTAGACGATACGAAGTGACGGGCGCACAGCGGCAGTCACATCTTCGGTACTAAAGTCGATTGCATCACTGTAGATTTTGCAGTCCAACATTTCAATTGTTGTAGCAGCTTTTGTCACAGCGTTAACCCCGGAAGATTTGGATTCAGGGGTAGCAGCCATCGTGATATCAACATAGTCCTTCGCCGCAATGCGATCCTTAATGAACTGAAGAATATCGCCTTCGATAGTCTCCACGCACTGGACCTGGATTTCCCCAGAGTTTCGAATTGGACCGTGCTGGTTGAACTTCACACCATTTGGACCATAGTCCTCCACATCCTCGCGAGTCATTTCAGGGATTTGCGACGTACGAACAAGTACACTGATATCTTCATAGCCTGCAAAAGTGAGCTGGAATTCAGAAGATACCAGTCGTTCGCCTTTGGCCGCGTTGGCAGTATAGCGGCCCTTAATAAATTTACGGTTTCCCTTAGTGTTATTGTGCCCCATATAAAATCCTTTTACTGGAACGACCGAACAATATCGGAGCTGTTATATATCGAAGAACCGGTCAACTGGAGGTTGACGGTGTTTTTCAGGAAATATCCATTACTGTCCCTTGGCGCATCGAGATCAAAACTTAAGTCCTGGATGGCGACATCGGTGATGTTGATCCGGCGACCAATGTTTAGCGTCACGCGCTCCGGGATTCGACCACCAACATTGGCCGCTTTTAGTTCCGGGCTAATCATGGCTGTCAACGCGGCGATAGCGCCTGAAACTTCAATGAATGGATTGTTCAAAGCAATGACAGTTACAGGCAGCGTGAACGTCGGCGGAGTCCCCCCTTCCCAAACCATTAAGCTATTCCAACGGGCAACCGACGTTGTTTCAGTACCAACCTGCGCAAAACCACTGAAAGCACCAGCAACAGACCCCATGGACATACCGGTAAACGGCGCTTCCCAATTCTGGGCCATGTTCATTGCTGCCCCCTGACTGATATATCCGGTAACCTGGTACTGAGAGTTCGTTAAAGTAACTTTCAGAAATGGCGATACACCGTCAGCCTGGCTGTAAACCCCATAAGGTATAGGTGCCATTCAAGTTAAAGGCCGGAGTTCTCCGGCCTCCTCCTTTAGCCAAGGCGCTTACGGCGCAGTTTCATTGACTTTTTGCGGGCAAGTTTTGCCGCGCCGGTCTGGGCTTTTCGACGCGCTTTTTTCAGCGCCGATTTTTGAGCCGCAGTCAGACGTTTTTTACGCAGACGTTTACGAATGAGTTTGATCTCACCGTTACGAACAACCTTCTTAAATGCTTCAGTCAGCATTTCATCAGAAGTGCCAGCAACAACAAACGCCGCTTCCAGTTCGTCGCGGTCGTCGCTATCTAAACCAGCGATAGAGGCACCAACATCAGCAGCAGCGTCGTCGTCTTCATCGTCAGCCAGTGCTTCGATCAGGTCATCATCTACACCGCATGCTGCGAGGAAGTCAGCAACATTTGCCCATGCTTCGTTATAGGCATCGTCCTGTTCTTCTGTAACTTCGGAGTCGTCGTCATCAGAGATACCAGCGATAGCCTGAACGAAACCATCAAGGGAGTCGAAAGTCAGATCACCGCTATCAGCCCAGGCGAAAACGGCGTCGGCCGCATCACTCAACGCATTCTGCATAGCTTTTCGATTTGCAGCTTCCAGAATCATCTGGTGCGCCTGTTCGACGGTCCATTCTTTACCGTCTTTCCCTTCCAGGATTTGCTCAGGAGCCGTGGCAGATGGAGCGTTATCGTTAGTCTGTGCCGCCGGTTCCGGATTATTATTAATAACCGGATCTGTTGTCGGTTCGGCGCTTGCTCGGGCAGACTCCATCAACTGCACAGGATCAGAGTTCAAAGCGAAACGAGACAGTCCATTCCCCAAAAATGCCCCGGATTGAAAAAAGTTTTTGCTCATTGTATTTCCTTACTTAATAAGCAGCGGTACGCCCTGGATACGACGGGCTACGCCAGTCGGGCAGCAGGCCCAGACTACTTCCCATTTATCGAATTCCGCCTGCGTAACTTTCAGCACATACGGTTCTGTACCGTCAGCATCAGGATCACGAGGAGCCACCAGAGCGCCGGAGGCGACAAAGCGATCCAAAAGTTTGGTCATCCCTTTAGTCAGGCCAGACTCAGTAATGCCGTCCGGGTTATGCTTCATCTGTCGGGCTAACTGGACAATGAAACGGCTGATTGCGTTCATCAGGGATGGGACGTGCTGGAAATGCAGATAGTTGTCCTGCGTGCAGCAAGTTAAAGCATCATCGATGATCATCTGGCCCGAAGTACCTACAGATACTTTATTGAGTCGGCCCTTGACCATAGCTTCTTCGTCCGGGGTGTCTTCAGGATACAGCGGCTGAAGTGATGCACGAGCAATGACGGCACGTTCTTCACCAGCCGGTGAGTAATGCCAACCGCCGACATCGGAGTTTTTCTTGACGCCACGAGCTTTCGCCGCATACGCCGCGCCAGACAAACCGAAGACCACGCGGGATTGGGTCCATTTGTCTTTGCAGGAGAACGGGAAATGATAGACAGCACAGCTTACATAATCGGTACCAAGTAAACCGGTATCTTCAACAGCAGAAATCGCTTCCGTGTACGTCAATGTCGGTTTGACATCAAAGAAGCCATCAATCAAGCGATCAGAACAGATATTACCTAACGCAGTGATCGCCGCATTGTCATAGCAACCCAGGCCGAGAACAGCGGTGTACATGTACGGCGCATTGTTCAGCACTTTCACCGCACGCAGGTAAGCAGCAGTGGAAATGTTCGACTGATCGCCGTTGGTACCGCCAGTGAACGCCAGCGATTTTTTATTTGTTACTTTCGCCGTCGAAATCAGCTCTTCATTAACAACCGCGCGCAGATATTTAGAACGGGCTTCCAGAGCCGTAGGCAGATAACACAAGCGGCCCATGTCATCTTTCGCTTCTTCCGCCAAAGACACAGTGTGTGTCTCCAGGGTCGTTACCACACCGAGCGAAGTCGTCTGGGTCAGTTTTAAGAGGAAGCGTTCATTACCCGCGCTGTCCGCTGTTGCCGTTTCGATGGTTAACTCACGGGTAGGAGAAATACACGGATCACCATCATCAACGTAGATAGCAAAGGCTTCGCCGCTATCAAGTTCAATTTCAGAACCGTATGGCAACGCACTGTAAGCCGGTTCGCCTGATTCATCGAACATAATAATCGGGAACTTCGCATCATCCGGAACAGCACGGACAACATAACCAGACGTTTGCTGAATAGCTTCGTACACATGGCGAATTGGTTCGAACTGTGAGCCGGAGGACGGCTTCAGCGGTTCGCCGAGAACATCTTCGTAATTGGACTCAGTAACCGCAAGAACAGTAAACGGCTTGCCACGCGCAAATACGCCAATACCAGCCCACAAGCTGCTATTTAATACAACACCGGTAGATAACGTCGCATCGGCATTGATCGGGCTAACAGCGACACCGGATGCATTACCTAATGACTGTTGAATTGAATATTGAGACATAACTTTCCCTGTTATGCGCCCCGCACGGGGCGCTATGTTAAACGGAGAACTTCCCCTGATTACTCAGAGTCACCGGCATCAATCGTGTCGCCGCTTATAAAGTTAAGCCCGCCTTTTTTGGCCATTGTCAGCGTTACACGAGTGAAGTAATCAGCGCCGTTGCGTGGGTGCATATCGTTGATAGCCGAACCCCACAGCGTGGTACGGTTGACCAGCGCCGGAGTGGTCGGATGCTGGAACGGGATGGCCGGGACAGCATCACCAGTCACGAAGCCTGCTTTACCCGGATTTTCATCACGGACGTAGCACAGCACATCCATCGAGCTGAACTGAATGTTCTCTGTCGTTAAGTTCTTACAAATACCAGCAGGTACTTCGTACACTTTCACGTTACCGAACAGGGTACCGATGTAGTGAACATACGGAGTCTGGATATAGTCTTCGGCTGGCTGGAAGAAATCCTTCGGCAACTGTTTGAAGAAAGATGCTGCATCAGCACCAGCAAACATCCCCATCGCACCAGAAGATTTAACGCGCTCAATAATGTCGCGATATACAGTCTGGAATTTGCCACGAATGATGGTTGCCCATACATCAAAGGACTGGTTAACCGGCAGAGCGATGTCAAAGGTGTCGGTCGCAAGAGTACGCCAGATCATGATGCGAAGACGCAGCATATCCTGTTCATGAGACAGGTATTCCTTCAGGGTGCGGAACTGTAGGGAGCCAAGATCAAGACCAAATTCACGCTGTGCTTCATACGCCGCCTGTACCGTGTGCTCAGCCGCGATGACGAACTGGTTTGGGAACAGGGTGTAACTCTTCATTTCGTGGTTGATAAGTGGGATCAGCTCAGGAGCGGCTTCAATATTGATTTCCGTCTCAATTGCGATCTCAGTGCCTTTATCCGGCGCTTTGGAGAACGACAGGGCAATCTGACCAATGTTGTAGTTCAGAGAGCAGGTAACAGTGATTTGCTCACCAGCAGCATTAGTAAACGAGTGAAGTAGGCTGCCGGAACCGTTATCAACAACAGACTTAATACGGTTAACGTAGATGTTAGTGCGACCTTTTCGGATTGGTACATTCTGGCCTTCGAAGTCTTCCATCTTGAAGGTTGCGGTTTTGCTGGTGCCATCGGAGCTTGCCACCAGCACATAGCGGCGACGTAACTGGCTGTACACACCGACGGATTGCATGTCCAGAACATCACCAGCAGCATAAGAACCAAAAGATGAACCTGCCACGTTAAAGACTTCATAGATGTCGGACTGGTCACGCGTAACCGGAATGAAGGTACACGCATCAGCGGTAGCTGCCCCCAACTGAACAGGCAGGATCATCGCGAGGAATAAAGGCAGACGCATAACACCGTCAGAAACGCTCATCATCTCTGCTGCGACGGATTCCAGCATCGCTTTATTAGTGGCATCCATGCTATTGCGGGTGGACTCAATCAGGCAGTTTTCCAGCGTCTGGTGGCAGGAGGCCAGAATTTCCGGACGCGGCATAGATTTATGTGCTGCGGCGTAGTCAGCCAGTGCACTTGCCCACGCTGTAGCGATTTGAGCGGTGGCATTATCAGAGATACCCGCAAAAACCGGGTCTTTACGTGCAGCTTCAAGGATAGATGCGGCACGCGCGGCATCATCTTTAATGAATTGGTTATCAGTACCGAACTGCGCAGTGCTTGCCCAACCAAGCACAGCTTTAGAGCGTTTTGCGATATCTGCAATACGATTCTGGTATTCGCGTAAGTTACTCAATTTACTCTTCCTTAAACACAAGGCACTTGTGTGAATCCCTTTTCGGAAGAGATTTTATTGAAAGTCACTTGTTGACTTTCTCGTGACAAGCAATTTTTTTATTTTTTTCGGGAGTAGGGGAGGAAGGTAAAATCCAAGGTGAAATCGTGGCGATTTCACCTTGAAATTTTAGAGGGATTTACTTTAAAAACAGTAGTTTAATAGTGAAATTTGAATGGCGAAAGTTTAAGGCTTCGGCTTTTTATCGAGGCTCTTTCTAAGGATATGCCCAATCATCCTGTCGAGTTCTTCCTGTAGCTCTTTTGAAAGTCGATTAAACTCATAAGAAAATGCACGGCCTTTCACGCGCTTCCTTGCAAAGCGATCCTTGTCCTCAAATTTCCATAATTCAGTAACTACGGACTTATCTTTAGAACCTTTATCCGTGAGTAGTGAGGCTTCCTTTGTTATCAAGCGCAGGATTTTATTTTTAACTTCATCTTCGGCCATTTCTTCAATGGATAAGATGTCGTTTATTTCCGGGGATATGTTTTGAATAAGCTGATCAAACTCTAAATTCTTGTTCCCCATTTCGTCGCCAACAGCACAAAGCGTTTTGTAGTCCGAAAAGGTTAATTCTGACTGCACAGGGAAAAGGGCGACTAATTCTTCCGGAGCACTCGCTGCCTGGAGAGCACGCGTGACCTTCGCCTGAGACAGCCCTTCTTTGGCTGCAATATCCTTCTGACTCATCCCATCATTTTTCATTCGCATCAAACGCAGACCTATTTCTCGAATGCTGTGCTGCAATGCTGTCTGAACGTCTTTCGCTAAATTTTGCGCTTCCTGAACGCTGATCTCCTGGTCCGTGACTAAAACCCGCAACCCTACGTTCTCTAAGATGGCAGAAGCTCGACGCCGGGAACCATCCAAAATTTCAATTTTCCCTGTAGCCCGTCTAACACCTATTGCAGGGTAAAATTGCTGATGCTTAATAGTGCTTCGGATACTTTTTAATGATTTTGGCGTAAGAGATGCCTGGTCACGCCCGTTGTTATGCTGATCAACAAAGGTATCGCTTTCTACCTGGTTCGGAGGTATTACCTCTTCAATAAATGTGGCCTGGCGACCAGTTGATAACTTGAATACCTGCTCGACTCGATCGCCAGAGGCTGAAGAACTATCAAATCCGCTTAATATTGAAGGATTAAGGGTTCGCCCAATTGTTGGTCTGTTTTTCTTTGACATGGGGGTTTCTTACTCCTCAGTTAGATCTGATAAATTCAATACGGTCAAAAACTGCTTTAGCAAAATCTTCCGCAGCAATTCGCGCGTTCTTCAATGCATCAGCACTACCAACATACGTTGCCGGGTTAGCTGAAATAACAGTGTCAAAAGACTCGCCGCAGCGTTCAAAACCGTCAAGGCGAGGGAGGACAACATCAAGCATATCCCCACCGAACACTTCTTTAGCCAGGCTATGGCAATACTTATGGTCTGCCTTGTTACTCAACTTGGACATAAAACCAATGTTAGTTGCAAGCTGACACTCGCAGCCTTCATCCGAAATGAGTTTCACCAACTCAGGAAGGCGGGCAACGTATTTAAGCGATGAGTGGAAATCAACCGTTGCAGGCGGCAGAGGTGTAAACAGTATATTGGCCGAGGCCAAAGCATTTTTCAGGAAGGCGTCAAGGTGAGGACCACTATCAACGAGGATAAAGTCATAATCGCTCTTCAGCTTATCAATCACATTTTCTTTCAGGACTGCATGGATGTTCTGACCCGGTAGATGCTCATTGCACAGCTCTCTCCAATCGGATGCAATAAAGGCATCGTCAATCGACGCAGGCATAACGTCAACCCCAGGTACAACAGAAGGAACAATAAACTCCTCTAACAGCTCTTCACGGCTTACATTCTGCAACATAGCCTGTGCAGATGTTGCGTTTACGATACCAATAGAGTGTTTATGGCTTAAAAACATCGTTGCTGAAGATTGCGGATCAAGGTCAATAACCAGAATCCTTAAATCTTCCATCAGAAGATGAGGATGAGCACGCATTGCATGCGCAAGAGAAACCGTCGATACAGTTTTTGACACACCGCCTTTAAGATTGGAGATGAAAATCACATACGCTTCGCTGTAGCGATCCCGGTATTTTGGCACTCCGCGATGTTCATATATGTCAATGATGTTCTGAATTGACATCGCATATTTCATTGAAGAGCCAGCAGGGCGTTTATCGAAAACATAACCCTTTTCTTCCATTTCACTTACGGCATAGTCAACGTTCGCACGAGTCAGTAGAGGCAATTTTGCCAGTGCCGCTTTCGCATAGACCTGGTAAAACTCGTTCGCGTGTAGCTCATCCTTTTGCAACTGTACTTGTTCAGTCAGAACATTGAGCATTCTATTTGCTCTTTGAGCAACCTTGTGAAGCTGGCTGGAATCACTCATCGAAAGTCATCCTTTATGCTGTATTTTTGAATTTAATTAAAAATGCTGCATAAAATAATAATGTATGCGTAGATGCTTGTACATAGCATTCTCTGCATGTTTGGTTCATTTTGCACGATTGAGAGTTACAAGGAGGGCACAAAAAAGCCCCGTTCAGGGGCATCAGTGTTATTTGCTAAGAGCAGCGAATAATCGTTCGAAATCGATAGTATCTATAGCACGCGTAAGCGCCGGAAGTTCAGCCTCAAAGTACCCGTGTCGATCGTAAAAGAAGGGACCGAAGAGCGAGGCATGTTGGATTCTACTTCGCCCCAGCCCGGACACACAGTTAAGCCCATTACCGGCTAAAAGGCTAAAAAACTTCTCTGGATTATCGTGGTAAAGCTGGGAATCAATGGTGGCGGTTAACTCTTCCATAGGGAAGCACACCCGCCCTGTATCCCAGGGATATTTAGTCCGAAGCATAAACATTGCTTTCAGCAATTCACATTGAGCGCGGATCGCGTCCGGTTCATAGCCAGATATGGAGACATAAGCCACGTCCCTCATTCCTGCGTCATCTTTGAAAGTCACGATAGAAGTAACATCCAGCTCTTTTTCGAAAGAGCAAGCAGCATCTACTGGACGCTGAAGTAAATCATTCGACTTAATGCGCTCGAGAATCCCTCCCCACATATCATTTAGATATTCGATATGAGCCAAAACCTTATCAAGACACTCTCGTGTAAAACATTCAGTATGCCCGCCACCGGCGCTTTTCTCCCACGGCGCATTCCAGGGGAAAAAGGTTGCGTGTAAAGCCCGCTCAAGATTAACCATTGCCAAACGCGTACCACGATAGACCCGTGAAAGCGCAAAATCGGGACTCACTTGTAGCCCTTTAAACCGTGCCAATGGACCACATGAAATGCCGATTTTAAAAGTATCTCCGTTCTCTGGCACCAGAACGTAGAGGTAGTGTTGTTTCTCTTCTTGCATATCAATACCACTGCTTGATGAGAACCGCGCAAATGTTGACTATGCGCGAAGATTAATGTGAATAGTTGACTATGCGCGATGTGACTACAGTCAAAAGTTGACTGTAGTCGATTTAACTCCACCAAAGATCGACTATGTAAGATATTGTCGGGAGAAACGTTGACTATACGCGATGAAATGCCCCTAAAAACCATCTCAATAGCGACTTGCAGAATATTGACGCCAGCAAAAATCCACCAGCGTCAACGAATGTCGCCTATAGTCAACTTCTCGCTATCGCATATAGTCAATATTATGGATTGCGCTTATGGATCTGGAAGCCGATTTTCCTGCCGTTTTTTATCTCTGAAAATTTAAGATATTCAATAGCTTCCAAATCTTTCATGGCTTTTCTGATAACGCTATTTTGCACGCTAACGGATGATTTGAGATTAAGCCTCGCTCTAAGGCGCTCAATGCTGACAGGTGCCGGGTTGGCGGGTAGAGCCTCAAAGAATGTATACAGTACCTTGGCCGTCTCTTTGCGCCCTAGTTTATCCAGCATCTTCAGCTTCAGGATTCGCTTATAGTCAACATAGTAAAGTTCAGATAGCTGTTTCTGCGGCTGGATCTCGATAACATCAAGCTCGGTATTCAGGCTGCTATATGCCAACAAGTTGACGTTAATGTTATTGAGATGACCTTTTGCCGCCGGGAAGCGGAATTTGACAACTGTCTGCTGAATGCGTGTCAGAGAGTCATCAATACTTTTACGGAACGCCTTTGAAAGGCGCTTACGTGGATAGCCGCATCGATCGGCAAACTCGGAGAATGGCAGGGTGATTATGCCGTCATCATCAGGTGCGTAGTCAAACAACGCGGAGGTTATGCCCACCCACACCTTAAAATCAGTATCCATATCCAGGCGTGGACCATGAATTTCAATTCCCTCATAGCCTTCCTGCTCAACAATTTTGAGGCTTGATAGTTCTTCAGTTGCGTTCGTTGTGTTTGTTGTAACTGACGATCCGCGACGTAGCGCCACATTGGTAGATTTTAAGGTTGGCACAAACACACCTAAGCGCAACAAAGCGATGGGTTGTATAGTGCTGTTGTTATTGGGCTTCAGGCTGTGGATTTCTCCTGTATTTCCTGCAACTTCTTCAACGCTAAGGAAGCCTTTACTTTCTTCCGGCATCACGGTTTCTCCATGTGTGGCGCGGCCTGACGTCAATTTGGATGGCTGTTATCAACAGCTGTGAATATTCAGACTCTAAAATCGCTTACAGTCAATGTTTCTGTCGCGTATAGTCAACAATAAATCGCGTGCAGTCAACAATAAATCGTGCACAGTCAACATAAAATCGCGTATAGTCAATGTTGATCCCATTTCAGGCCAGTAATGACGCGGCTTACAGCGATCCGGGATCTTCTTTGGATCTTCCTAGGTTCTCTTTAGGATCTGTTTATTGGATCTATGCTGTGGATAAGTTGAATAAACCGGCCAACAAAGCCGGTTGGAAGGAAGTCATATTATTCTACGCTTTCGATAAGAAGACCATGTTCATAACATTTAAGCTCATCGCCTTCATACAGGAATTGGTATCCAACACCACCATCTTCATGGACATTAGGGAATAACTCATAACTCACTGAAGAGCAAATCACACCAATGCAGCGATCAACTCCTTCTCGTTCTTCAGTGCTGAAAAAATCCTCTTCGGTAAGAACATGAGTACATTGCTCATCAGCATAGGTCGGAAATACATGCTCGATACAATCCGGATGTTTTAAACCAAGTTGATCGGCAAGTTCGAAAGCATGACGGGGCTTTGTTGAATAAATAAGATTTCGTGCGAACGACCCTGTAGCTGGCTGGATTTTCAGGCAATACGCACGCTTTCTGGCATCCCAGCCTTTGTCATCCTGTTCAACGCACGCACCATGGCCATAGCTTCCGCTACCTGACCATCGTAGTCACGCAGCGTCAGTGAATCTCCCAACAACTGCTTCATTCTGTACATTGCCGTTTCCGCTATCGAGCGACGGTTATATTCCGTTGTCCATTTCCACCGTGCATTGCTTCCGCTCAGCCGCTGATTAGCAACGGCACGGTTGCGGTCTGCGTACTCACCGGGCCAGTAACCTGCTCCTTTTCGGGGAGGAATAAGCGCGCTGATTTTTTTGCGGCGCAGTTCATCGTGACAGAGCCGGGTATCGTAAGCCCCGTCTGCCGCGGCTGCCCTGATTTTTCTGTGAGTCTGCCGGATAAGGCCCGGGAAGGCTTCTGAGTCCGTGACGTTATTCAGCGACAGGTCTGCACAGACAACTTCATGTGTGTTGCTGTCAACAGCAAGATGCAACTTTCGCCAGATACGACGGCGCTCTTTGCCGTGCTTTCTGACTTTCCATTCGCCTTCACCAAAGACCTTCAGCCCGGTGGAATCAATCACCAGGTGTGCGATTTCACCCCGGGTGGACGTTTTGAAACTGACATTAACCGACTTTGCCCGCTTACTGACACTGGTGTAATCCGGGCAGCGCAACGGAACGTTCATCAGGGCAAAAATGGAATCAATAAAACCCTGCGCAGCCCGCAGGGTCAGCCGGAATACGCGTTTAATCACCAGAACGGTGGTGATGGCGAGATCAGAATAGCGCTGGGGCCTTCCTCGTGATGAAGGCGTTGCCGACTCATACCAGGCCTGAATCGCCTCATCATCCAGCCAGAAAGTGAGGGAGCCACGGTTGATGAGAGCTTTGTTGTAGGTGGACCAGTTGGTGATTCTGAACTTTTGCTTTGCCACGGAATGGTCTGTGTTGTCGGGAGGATGCGTGATCTGATCCTTCAACTCAGCAAAAGTTCGATTTATTCAACAAAGCCCTGTCGAAAATCCGCACATTGTCCGTTATTCCAGTATGTGATTTTTTCCTGTGACGCCTCAGTCAGTCCCATCCGGCTGACTATCTCCGGTGTCAGGCAGGGTTCTGGTAACGGTTTCTCGTTATCCGAATCCGAAAAAGGTGGTTCAAGAAACGCAATCTGAAATGCCGATGGTGAAATATCCTGGTCATTAACCCTGATTTCTATCTGATACTGTCCGGGCATAATATAGCCGGCCCGGGAGAACCGGGAAAAATCAATATTCTGTCTGTCTGCGGCATCCAGAACATCCGTATTAAAATCGACGGCATAGACAGGCACTCCCGCCAGAGAAAGCATCAATGAATACGTAATAAAATTGATGGTAAAAGTCGATTTATTTTTTTTCATTATATGCAGTCGATTTAATACAAAAACACTTTGAGGGGCGCAACTAACCCTCTTCAACATTCAGGAATGTATTATTAACGCTGTCGCTGATAGCAGTGAGCCCGGCTACTCCGGTTGTATTTATTCGTAGTCCAGTTTAAAACGCAATGCAGCGTAGTAATCGCCAGCCTTTAATGGATAACCATTTCTGACAATGCGAAGAGAATAATCAAACCCATCTTCATTCCCCCTGAGAATTAAAGGTGGCATGCTTTTTCCTGCTCTCGCCGGATATCCGTAATTATCCATAATCTGCAGATTTATACCTTCAGCCTGACCTGTCAGCGAGAATTTGTCCGGTGCTTCTCCGGGAATGCCATCAAAAGTCACACGCACCCGGGTTGCCGTATAGACCTGCTTTCCTGCACCTGCAAGCTCACAGTTGCGTAGCCGTAGCCGGAATTTTTTCTCGGGACCGGCAGGGCTGTTTTGTAAGTCCCTGAGTGGCGTGGTTCCCATATCAATTTCCTGCCAGGCATCCTCCATAGCCAGCGTACAGGCAGGAGCGATAACCTGCCCTTTAAAGCTGGCCCGCCCATCCCACCAGACGTGTTCTTCTCCCCAGTACTCGGGCAAAGTCATCCCCGGTGGTGGAAAAGAACCTGATGGCAGGGCCTGAGCCATCGCACACCAGAAAAACGGTACCGAAATGATCATGCGCCAGAACATGCGGTATTCCTTACTTCTCACTGGCAATTGTTCGGGGAATTCCCCCGAACATATCAGACAGAACTGACCGACAGATTACTCGTAGGCCAGATTGAAGTTAGCAACAGCGGTAAAATCGCCTTCTTTCAGGGTGCCACCAGTAGCTTTTTTAACCCAAGTACTGTATCGCAGGGTATTATCACCTTCTTTAACTTTTGTCGCGGAACCTGCTGTACCATCAAATGAAACCAGGCTGCCATTCGCAGCTGAGACAACTATTGCAGTCCCTGTATCACCAGTAGTACCTAACTCCTGATTCTGTCCATTGATTGTTGTACCAGTAAAAGAAACTTTCACACCATTGGTCAGTTTTCCGATTTCTGTGGCATCGCAGTTAACTAACTTGATATCCAGATCTTTTTTTACGGAAATTCCGTCTGCATTCAAATGTGCTTTAGAAATCTGGCCGAAATTAATTGTCTGATCTGCTGATTCTTGTGCAATACCACAAGGAGCATCAATTACTGTACCTTTGAAGTTAATAACGCCCTGTCCCTGATTAGCAGCATTAACGCCAAATGAAACAGTAGAGGCAAGCATGGTTGCAATAATAACTTTATTCATATAACAAAACCCTGAGTTGAAAAAATACATTTTATTGAGTGGCAAAATTCTGTCACTCAACAAAAAGTACTTTTATGTCTCATAAAAGAATGTGAATGGTTAATTATCACACGTTAAGAGGTTCGTATATTCTGCCTCACATCAAAATTCAGCTTTTCTTAATTTTGGTTGATTTTATTCAGAATTAAAAAAATCACAATAATGATGACTTATCATCACAATCAAGTTGTTTTAGAATAAATAACTACAAACAAGATATAATAAAGAGATATTTTCTTTATTTTTCGATTAATTACGAACAAAACTATGATAGTAATAGTTATTTTCAGAATAAAAAACATAACAATCTTCTGTTTTGCATCAAAATTTGCAATAAAAGACCAAAAAATGCAAAATATATTTTTGTATAAAATATGTTTTATTATTTCTTTATTTGCTGTTCCTGCGCCATTGTGTTTTGGGAGCCAGTAGGGGGCACAGTGAAACCGATATTGTACAGAAAGTACAGTAATTACAGTGTGTTACCTGCAGAGTGGCTATCAGATTTCTGCTCCGGTATAGCAATCAAAAAAACAGTGCTCGCCGCAGACCGGTGACCGGGCGAAGCCCGCGAACCGGCGAGGAAGCGCAATGGATCTGTAGTTACAGTGAGCAGGTACGCCCTGAAGCCTTCATAATCGGTAGTGTATGCTGTTTTTCTGGAATGATTTATCCACATATCCAGAGGCCCGATCCAGTAAACAGATCCATGAATGATCAACAAAGGATCCATTAAAGATCCCCATATCTCTGCAAACCTTGTCATTAATGGTCCGGGAGCACGATCACATAAGCTGTGGCATGTTACTGATAAACTGTAACAAGTTAATGATAAGCTGTATTCAGTAATACATATACTGCCGTAAGTTAATGACATAAACTATGGTCAGTATGCCAGACTCAGTTGTTAAATACAGGCTGCAGGTTTTTCTTCAGTCAGTTAGCGGGGCTCTGACACACGATTTGCTGTTTATTCTTTTACTGTCCACAGGCAGGAGGCTTTCTGGAAAACGAAAATTCAGACATCAAAAAACTGTTCGGCGAGGTGGATAAGTCGTCCGGTGAGCTGGTGACACTGACACCAAACAATAACAACACCGTACAACCTGTGGCGCTGATGCGTCTGGGCGTCTTTGTACCGACCCTTAAGTCACTGAAGAACAGTAAAAAAAATACACTGTCACGCACCGATGCCACGGAAGAACTGACGCGTCTTTCTCTGGCCCGTGCAGAAGGATTCGATAAGGTTGAGATCACCGGCCCCCGGCTGGATATGGATAACGATTTCAAGACCTGGGTGGGGATCATTCATTCCTTTGCCCGCCATAACGTGATTGGTGACAAAGTTGAACTGCCTTTTGTTGAGTTTGCAAAACTGTGTGGTATACCTTCAAGCCAGTCATCCCGCAGGCTACGTGAGCGCATCAGCCCTTCCCTGAAGCGCATTGCCGGTACCGTGATCTCGTTTTCCCGTACCGATGAGAAGCACACCCGGGAATACATCACCCATCTGGTACAGTCAGCCTACTACGATACTGAACGGGATATTGTTCAGTTACAGGCTGATCCCCGCCTGTTTGAACTGTACCAGTTTGACAGAAAGGTCCTTCTTCAGCTTAAGGCGATTAATGCCCTGAAGCGACGGGAGTCCGCCCAGGCACTCTACACCTTTATAGAGAGCCTGCCCCGGGATCCGGCACCGATATCGCTGGCGCGGCTGCGTGCACGCCTCAATCTGAAGTCTCCTGTATTTTCCCAGAACCAGACGGTCAGACGGGCAATGGAGCAGTTGCGCGAGATTGGATATCTTGATTACACGGAGATCCAGCGGGGGCGGACAAAATTCTTCTGTATTCACTACCGGCGTCCCCGGTTAAAAGCGCCGAATGATGAGAGTAAGGAAAATCCGTTGCCACCTTCACCTGCGGAAAAAGTCAGTCCGGAGATGGCGGAGAAGCTTGCCCTGCTTGAAAAACTGGGCATCACACTGGATGACCTGGAAAAACTCTTCAAATCCCGCTGAACATAAACTGTAGTCAGTGAAGAGTGCTCCTTTACTGACTACAGCTTATATTATCAGGTGCAGTGAGTGGTCTGCTCACTGCAGTTTATATTCAGTTTCCTGCAGTGCTGCCTGTGGCTGAGCTGCCATCTGCCTGTCCCTTACGTGAGTCACCCCGTAACCTGATGCTGAGGCATTGCTCCCTTCATAAAACATGGTTTACTCACTACAGCTTATCTACCTGCTCCAGCTTATGTTATGTCTGTTCTGCTGACCACTGCTTATATAAGGAAGTGCCGTTACTTCAGGGGAGGCAGTGTACGCAGGATCTCCGCAGCATCCCGACCGTCACCTGTGAAAGGCACTGCCAGCGTGGCAGCCATATCCAGTGCAAACACTCTGGTATAAACCTCCATCGAACGTGGATCCCTGTGACCAGCCAGTGCCTGGATGACTTTCCGGGGCTGGCGGTGATAGAGCATGTGCATGATATAGCTGTGCCGGAAGGTATGTGGTGTGACCGGAATCGAAAAGTGTACTCCGTCAGCTTCGGCCCGTCTGACAGCCTGCTTCAGCCAGTTGCGCATGGTTTCGTCGGTCACGGCCCATAATGGTTCACGACGACGGGGCCGGGTGGTGATCATCCAGCTTTCCATCTGCCTGACATAGCTTATATCTGTCAGCGGAACCAGGCGCACTTCATCTTTTGGCGGGCGTCCGCGTCGCGCACGCACTTTTTCGGACAGGATCCGCACAAACGGTCTTACTCCATCCAGGTCAAATGATTCCGGTGTCAGCATCCGGGCTTCGCCAATACGCATTCCGGTATTCCAGAGGGTGGCGAACAGCATATGGTGACGCTGATCCGGCATATAGAAAAGAAGGGCACTCACTTCCGGGGCCAGCAGGTAGGCCGGTGTGGCCCCTGTGGAAGTGGCCATTCTTCTCAGGGAGAGCGCTGTTGCAAAATCCACCCCCGGCGCAATGGGTAACAGGGAGACGCGTTCTGGTGAATTCTGCAGGGGAATGACATTGTTCATGAGTTATTTTTCACGTAGCACACGCACTGTTTATGGATACAGGTATTCTGACCTGAACGCCCGGATCCTTCCACGACAATAAATCGCAGCGCGCGGATCCTTTTGTTTGCTTATCACGCATTATTGCGGGTAAAACCAAATACGTAAAGGTACGTTTTGCAGCAGGGATCCCGTATTAAGCCAGTCGTGGCGCGGGCTGAGGGCTGGTTTGCCGTTTTTGGGAGAATTGGGGTAATGCCAGGACGCGCAGGATCGAACCATAAGGAAATGAAGCAGAGAAGGAGAGGATGCACTACGTGAATGCCCACGTCCTCTACCAGCGAAAGATTTTACCGAGACCATTCTGGCTTCTTTTTGCAGAGACGAAGCCTTTGTTGAATTCTGTTCAGAAGTTGCTGTTTCAGCAACGGGTTGACGAATATATTCACCAGTTTAGTGCGATGACCCTGAGCTTCAGTTATTCAAACCTGAAACAAAGACCGCTGGATGAAATTTATACCTGCATTCGCAAGAATCAGATGACGTCCCCCCACAATACGGAGAAATGGGGCGGTTTCAACATCGCCTGTTGAGGCAATAACCAATCAAGTGCTCCTCAGGCGAATAATAAAAAGAAGAAGATAAGCTGAGGTAGAAAAATGGCGTATGATTTGTTACAGAGCTGAACTGCAGGACAGATTCGCCAGCAGGAACTCCGGTTGTATGAAATACGCTCAGAATGAAGGAGCGTTATCCGCAATGCAGCTGACTCACTACTGTTTCAGGGTTATGCTCATCCAATAACGGGATGAGAATATCAGAGACTGACTGGCGCACAATAGATCTCACATACAGTAAGATTATGTATCATAACTGAAAATAGTTTAATGACTTCATTTAATAATGAAAATATTGACATTGATGCTGATGCTTATAATAAAATAAAAGGATTGTGTTTTTTATAAACGTACCTGATAGGCATAAACTTTGTTAATATTCCAGAATGAACATTCTGGAAGGGCGGTAGCATTGTTTTAATAAAAACGTATATGTTATACATTATCAATTGGATGTATATTTTCTGCTGTGATAATTACATGCGAAAAAGTTTACTTTATTAAAAATTAATCTTGCTATTTTATTTTTTGAACAAACGACAAAAATATTCTTATGACGCTGTGGGTATTTATTTAGTAAATGCAATATAAATTCATCTGATTACTCAAACCGTTTATTTTCCCAATACGAGGAACCAGTATTTTTATAAAACAAATCAGTATTTTAATTTTTTGCATGCCATATAATAGTGCATTTCAAATGCAATCATCTTTTCCTGAATACAGGACGTGAAATAAAAAATCAACTGATACACTGGGGTTAGAAAGAGTATTATATGAAAAGTATAATTAAAAGCATAGAGAAAAAATTTAATATATATTTTTCTTTGTTTTTTATTTCATACGTTGGAAGTATGTGTTTAGTTGTTAACGATCTTAATGAACGTATTAACAAGAAGAATTCAGAAACGCATATGAATATAGTTCTCCAAAAAACAAAGGGGTATTTAAAATCATTTACAAGAGACAGTGATTCTCTCAGAGACTCCTTGTATTTTCTGGAAGATAAAGATGAGATTATAAAATCAGTAGTCAATAGAATAGAAAAAACACCGGGGATACTCTCGGTTGGAATTATATTAAATGATGGTGGATTTATTAACGTAGCCAAAGAAAATAATGGTGATATTTCTGTATATTATCAAACATCTGAATCCGCCCCCCTTAAAGAATATAAAAGCAATAGAATTATTTACGAGAGCTTTGATTATAAAGAGCGTCCTTGGTATAGCCATTCAGAGAATGATACTACGTATTGGACAAAATGGTACCGTTGCTATGCAAATAAAACAGTCCCTTGTTTATCATTTGTAAAGAGAACACAGCCTGAAGAAAAAAATAAGTTTGCATTTGACTTAATTTATTTTAATTTGAATGTTGATGAATTTAGCAATCAACTTTCCATGATCGAAAATCCCAATGAGGATATTTATTTAATATCTTCTAATGGAGCTATTATTGGAGGCAGCAAAAACTTAACATCGAGTGTTATATACAAAAATCGTGAGAATATTTTCCAGATATCAAGAGACCCTGATGCATATTACGCAATGCATCAAAAAATTGATGGTATTTCAGATACTAACATACATTACTTTCACTATAATTTAGGGTTTATTGAGAACATAAATGTATATTTCATTTTATTTGTGCTTTTTTATGCGTTAAGCATACCGCTTTCATGGTTGTTGTTTATTGTCTTAATAAGACACTCACTACGTTATTCTGATGCGATTTCTAATGAAATTGTTGAAATGACAGAGAGTATCTATAAAAATGAAGTTATTGAGATAAATAAAAGTGACACAAGAGAAATAATTGAATTAAAAAGCCTTATTCAAAATATTCAACATAAATATCAGTCAAGAATAAAATCTTTATTAAACATGACAAGTCACAACAATAATAATTTTATCATTGATAAATCCGTTATTAAAATAAATTCACACGAATATGTTTCAGCTGCAGTAATAAGTTTGTACGGTACTGAAAATCATCGAAAAGCATATGGGACCAAAAATTTTGACTCTTCTTTGTCATTGTTTCATAAAAACATTGCAGATGGTTTTAATGGCGACTGTGAAGTACTCTTGTTATCACCAACGATGATAATTATTTTATGCGTTGAAAATAATGATGTATTCTATAAAAATATTGAGTTGTTAGATATCCCATTTTTCAATACATCAAGAAAACAAGTTTATATTCATAAAGTTGTATATCAACACTCCTTTAATGGTAAAAGTATTGATCTCATAACTGAGATGATGGTGAATGCAAGTGATTATATTTCAAACAGAGAAGAGGATGTTTTTTTTACATATGAACAACTAGATAACGTTAAAATGAATCAAAATAGATGGTGCCTTGAAAACATAAAAAATGCCATCAAGGATGAGGAGTTTTATATTATTTTTCAACCCATAGTTAATCTTTGTACAAAAAAAACAATTGGTGCAGAAGCGTTATGCCGTTGGCATTCGAAGGAAAAAGGAGAGATCCCTCCATCAGTATTCATA
The DNA here is from genome assembly GCF_046486495.1 of Escherichia sp. WS3227_2. Taxonomy (NCBI): domain Bacteria; kingdom Pseudomonadati; phylum Pseudomonadota; class Gammaproteobacteria; order Enterobacterales; family Enterobacteriaceae; genus Escherichia; species Escherichia sp. WS3227_2. Next base: position 19,135 of record NZ_JBJQLG010000024.1, on the reverse strand, counting down.
CCAATCGCAGAAAAAACAGGACTTATCAAGGAACTGGGAGATTATATCATTGTTAAATCTATAAAGGATTTCTCTGAATTCTGTAAATTTTATAATATTTTTAAAGACATCATCCTGCACATAAATGTATCACCGTTACAACTTAATGAAGAGTATTTTTATAAAAAAGTATTGCATGCGCTTAAAAAATATAAAATTCGATCAAGCAGTATATGTATAGAAATTACAGAAACACCTGTTCAGGGAGAAAGTGAATATTTTTATGAAAATATTTATAAACTAAAGGAAAATGGCATAAAAATTGCTATAGATGATTTTGGTTGTGGGCTTGGGGATATAAAAAAACTATATAAAATAAAACCTGATTGTATAAAAATAGATAATGAGCTAACCGAAGGTATTTTTGACAAAACCAGAAATATTGTAAAATTTATAGCCAGATATGCTAAGGATGAAGATGTACCAGTGATCGCCGAAGGCGTTGAAAAACTCTCTGAGGTAAATGAATTGGAAAAGATGGGGGTAACTCAGGTGCAGGGCTATTTTTTTCAAAAACCGTTGCCCTTCAGTAAATGGGATACAGCAAACCTGCCACAACAGGAAAAATAAACATGTTCATGCATAAAAAAAATCTAAGGCTGGTTTTTATTCTGTTTTTTTTACTCATTTCGTCACTGGTTGTTTTTTTATACATCAGCTTTGTCAAAGAAAAACTTTCTTCATATGCCACTACATTGGTTGACTCTGGTATTTCATTATATAACACATCTGAATACAGGCGATTAATTGAAATGGATGTTATCCGTAAAGCAAATATGACAAATGAACAGTTTATTAATTTTTTTCATGAAAGTTACAGTGCGCATTCTGCACCTGATTATTTTTTTGATATAGGTCCATTCTTATTGACCCGTGGTGCTTGTATTAACGTAAAAGATAATGTTGATTTATTTTGCAATGAATTGGTTAAAAATATCATTCATATTGATGCCCCTGATATGGGGGTGGTAACTATACATAATGAAAAATACATTTATTATGCGTATCAAGCTAATATTGATTCAGTATTAATATTCTTAATGAATCCAGGGGATTTTATAAACAGACTTTCAAAGAAGATTGGCGGAAGCGAAGGGGTCTCTGTTTCGCTATATTACAAAAATAAAGAAATGGTTAAAACGCCAATTAACACTAAAAATTTAGTTTATAGCACATATAGATCTACAGAAGTCTATCCACATGTTTTAGATATGTTGATTGAGTTTGGATATTCTAAGAAGAAGTTCATCTTAACCTGTTCTTTTCTGGTGTTTGCGTCAGCGATACTGTCATTTCTTTTATACTTTTCTTGCGTATATGTTTTTAATAAATTATTAGATGATTTAAATAGTGAGAAAAAAAGCATACTTTCGAAAAGTAATTTTCATCCTCCTGTTAAAAACACCCTGTTCAGCAAGACAGAAATTATATATCTACGAGAGCTTTATCTGAACAGTTTGTATGATGAGTTAACTCGTGCCTCAACCAGAAAAAAATTTGATGCCGATATATTGTATTTGAGTGAAAATAATGGTTTTTTGTGTTTTTTTGATATTGATGGTTTTAAAAAAATTAATGACTCGCTGGGACATTTGTTTGGCGATGAAGTGTTAGTGAGAGTTGTTTGTTTGATAAAGAGTTCACTACCTGAAGAAAGCGGGAATATTTACAGACTGGGTGGCGATGAGTTTGCAATTATATACAGAAAGAGTAAAGCATGTGATTTGATTGAGATTTTGAATAAGGTGGTGTCTTTTAATGTTGGTGGTTTAGAATGCTCCTGCAGCATAGGCGTTTCAAATTCAAAAGAGTGCAATTATGATAATGTCAAGATGAAGTTGCTTGCAGACGAAAGATTATATAAAAGTAAAGAGAAAGGTAAGAAACAAATAACAATATCTTAGTTTTAACTATCTTGTGAATATTTATGTATTCATGTAACACTAAAATTGGTGATTATAAAATCACCAGTTGTTTTTAATAGGGGAGCAATCGAATTCTGCATTACACAGCGTCGATGTAAATCTTTTCCCAGTTCAGCCTGAGGGTGAAATTGCCAGTAACCGCTCAGCAAGTTCCCTTCTGGTTATCCTGATGTGGTGATGGGTGGCTGAACCGTGATCGTCAGGCGTTAGGCATCCGCGCCAGCCCATGTAGATAGCTCTTCCGGCGGCGCGATTTCGACCTCGGTCAATGAAAACGGTAAATGCTGCTCATTGAGGTATGCGCGGAACATTACCGGAGTCAACGCCCGCCCGGCGATCCATCCCCGGCATTCAGCGATTCGGCTGATAACCCGTTGCGAATATGCAGCTGGTAAATCACTACCAGTGATTGCCAGTTTTTGGTCGATTTTCAATGGGGTAAAATGGAGTTTGTCGCTATTCTGGTTCAGTTCTTCTTCCAGTAAGGCTGACAGAATAGTAGGTATCTGCTTGTGGGTGACATCAGACCGTTCAACCAGCCAGACGCTGACCCATTCGCCGGGCATGTAGCGTCAAATAGCATCGGTTTTCAGCCATTACTGGAGATGTTTATAGGTGATGTCAGGCCAGATGCCATGCACCACGCCGGGTGTACGGCACTGCCAACTTTTGAGTTCGCAGGCGAAAAGCAGAAATAAAGTCTCAACAATGGAATTCACATTCTTCTGTCTGATACCAGAGAAACGAAAGTCTTGTACTCCCATACGGACAATTAACAACTTCATCGTCAGTTCAATCTTATGCACGGTGATATCTGAACGCAGCCAGAAGTTATTGCTGTCTACGCTCAGGACGTTTTTTAGTTCGCTCATCAACGTCAGCAAGTAGCGGCTGTGCAAGAAACTGAGCGATATCTTCCCCTTTTCACCGGACGTTGTTGCAATGACACCTGAAGTAGCACACTGAATTTGGTCACCTTAACAGAGGTGATATACTCACTTCTGTGATCCTACTCGCCAATAGTACACACGGGACTAAGTGAGTACACTTTCAATCAGAGGTGACTCATGACTAAACCAGTATCAGCCAGCAAAAAGCCCCGTAAGCAACACACACCTGAATTTCGCAATGAAGCCCTGAAGCTTGCAGAACGCATCGGTGTTGCCGCCGCTGCACGCGAGCTCAACCTGTATGAATATCAGCTTTATACCTGGCGTAGAAAGCTGAAAAATTCACATTCCTCTTGCGAACGTGAGCAGGAAATATCTGTTGATATTGCCCGTCGTAAGCAGCAACTGGCGGAACGGACGAGAAACAAGCTATCCTCCAAAAGGCCGTGACATACTTCGCGAAGCGCCTGAAATGAAGTATGTCTTTATCGAAAAACATCGGGCGAGTTCAGCGTCCAAGCCATGTGCCGTGTACTGCGGGTTGCCCGCGCGGCTGGTATGCCTGGCTCCTGCGTCGCCATCAAATAAGCCCGCGCCAGCAGTTCCGGCTCATCTGTGATGCTGCTGTTTCACTGAGGCAAAACAACGTTATGGTGCGTCTCGTCTTGCTGATGAATTGCCGGAATACAATATCAAAACTATTGCTGCCAGCCTGCGTCGTCAGGGACTACGGGCGAAAGCGACCCGCAAGTTCAGTCCGGTCAGTTATTACCATGAGCACGGCTTGCCCGTGTCAGAGAATCTGCTGAAACAGGATTTTTACGCCAGCGGCCCAAACCAGAAGTGGGCAGGTGACATCACCTACTGACGTACGGATGAAGGCTGGATGTATCTGGTGGTGGTGATTGATCTGTGGTCGCGAGCTGTCATTGGCTGGTCGATGTTGCCGCGTATGACGGCACAACTTGCCTGCGATGCACTGCAAATGGCGCTTTGGCGGCGTAAATATCCGGAAAATGTCATTTTTCATACCGACCGTGGTTGCCAGTACTGTTAAGCTGATTATCAGACTTTGCTGAAACGTCATAATCTGCGGGGGAGCATGAGTGCAAAGAGCTGCTGCTATGACAATACCTGTGTTGAACGCTTCTTTCTCTCGTTGAAAGTGGAGTATATCCACGGAGAACGCTTTGCCAGCCAGGAAATAATGCGGACGACAGTGTTTAATTATATCGAGTGTGATTACAATCGCTGGTGTCGCCATAGCGCGTGCGGCGGTCTCAGCCCGGAACAATTTGAAAACCAGAACCTCGCTTAGGGCTGTGTCCATATGACGTGGGTAACATAAATTTCACAGGATGATCTTGCTGGGGTTTTATCAGGTGACGTTCCGTAAAATAATCATGATAACACATAATATTTTTACCATTTAATCATCCCATCTACATGAAACAGCTCATAAAAACACTCAATATTACCATTTATTATTTACTGTCGATTGCTTTGATATCACTTATGATGATTTTTTCATTCGTTTGGTGATATCATTTTTATATAACAAAATCATGCATTATATTTTCTGGGTGTGACATGCATTTACCGTCTACATTTCCTGTTATTTTGCTTTTAAAAAGTCATAATTTCGTAAGGTGAGAGTGCATCATTTATAGCCGTAAATACTGTTTGCGACAAACATTAACAATTTTAAAACATATCTAATCAACAGTCATGTAAATACAACCAACCTATAATCAACGACAACCTGAAAGTTTATCGCTTATAGACAAAGATATTAACAATCAAGGACAGAAAAAATGAGTTTTAAAAAAAAATTACTTTATCATAAGTTACTTGCTCTACCTATCTTAACTCTTTTTATTATTTTTTCCTCGCTAATTGAGCAACCGCTAACGTTTTATCAACAAACGTTATTTTCTTCCATTATGTGCCTCACTGTTCTACTAATCAATTTTCGTAAAGGAAAGTTTATAACGCTTTTTCTTATGGGAGTTGGTATTCTTATCTCATCTCGTTATATTTTTTGGCGAATTTCAACAACCTTAGTATGGAATAAATATCCCGATATTTTCTTCTCATTAATTTTACTGAGTGCTGAAGTCTATGCGTGGGTTGTGTTACTGCTTGGCTATTTTCAAGTTTGTTTTCCACTTGACCGCGAGATTTTACCATTACCTGCAGATCCAATACTCAGGCCATCAGTGGATATTTTTATTCCAACCTATAATGAGCCGTTGTCAGTGGTGAAAAACACTGTTTATGGTGCATTAGCGATGAACTGGCCAGAAGATAAAATCACTATCTGGTTATTAGATGACGGAGGGAGAGAAGCGTTTCGCCGTTTTGCCGAGGAAACAGGAATTCGTTATGTAGCCAGAAGCACTCATGAACACGCGAAAGCAGGAAATATTAATCATGCGTTGAAGCTGGCGAAGAGTGAATTTGTCGCTATTTTTGATTGTGACCATATTCCTTCGGTATCTTTTTTGCAGCGAACGATGGGCTGGTTTTTAGCCGATGAAAAACTGGCGATGATGCAGACACCACACCATTTTTTTTCTCCCGATCCTTTTGAAAGGAATTTAGGGAGATTTCGTCAGAAACCTAATGAAGGTCATTTATTTTATGGTTTGATTCAAAATGGTACTGATACGTGGAATGCCTCGTTCTTCTGTGGCTCTTGCGCGGTTATCCGTCGTAAACCGTTGGATGAAATTGGTGGGATTGCCGTCGAAACGGTGACAGAAGATGCGCATACATCTCTGCGTTTGCATCGTCTTGGCTACAGTTCAGCGTATTTGCGCTATCCATTAGCTGCTGGCCTTGCAACTGAAACATTATCGGCACATATCGGGCAACGCATACGTTGGGCGCGCGGCATGACCCAGATTTTACGTATCGACAACCCGTTATTGGGAAAAGGTCTGCAACTATCTCAGCGTCTGTGTTATCTCAGCAGCATGATGCATTTTTTATCAGGAGTACCACGACTAATTTTTCTTTGTGCACCACTGTGCCCCATTTTTTTCTCCGTAGGGCTTATCGATGCTACTGTCACCGATATTATGTCTTATGTTTTGCCGTATCTGTTTATTGTGGTATTGATTAATTCACGGATTCAGGGTAAGTACCGCCATTCGTTCTGGAATGAAATTTATGAGATGGTGCTGGCCTGGTATATTACGCTACCGACACTGGTGGCACTAATTTCCCCGGCGAAAGGGCGTTTTAATGTCACTGCAAAAGGTGGATTGATCGCCAATAAATATGTGGACTGGCAGATCTCATACCCATATGTTATTTTTGCTCTTTTGAATCTATGTGCTCTGATAACAGGCATTATTCAGGTTAGTGAGTTAAATGGTGAAGCGGCACTGTTAAACACAATATGTTTAATGTGGCTGGCATATAACACTATTATCATTGGCGCAACGCTGGCAGTTTCTATTGAGCAAAAGCAAGTGCGTGTTTCGCCGCGTATTGAGGTCGAGTTTAGTGGTCACTTGTTGCTAACGAATGGCACACGGCAACCTTGTTCGGTAATCGATTTTTCTGAGGGAGGATTAGGTATCACACTTCATGGTGGGGTGGATAATCAGAATATCGAAAAAAATAAACCTATGACCTTATATTTACATACTGGTGATGAGGAGTGCGCGATCCCTGTTGAAATTGTTCACGCGTTTAAAAATAAAATTGGTTTGAAAATACTGCCGATGACGCATAAACAACATATCGATTATGTACGGGCAACTTTTTCGAGAGATAATCTCTGGAGCGACTGGCATAATAGTCTTCCTGGCGACAAGATTTTAAAAAGCTTTTTGACTATTTGCTGGATTTCTCTAAAAGGTTATTACCAGTTCTTATTGTTTTTAATTTCTCCGATGAAGAAGAAATGACTATTTAATTTCTTCTGCGTTCATAAAATATCTTCACTGTAATTAGTTTTAAGATTTCTGATAATGCTAAAAAAACTGTTTTGTATCTATGCTCTGGCAATGGGAATAACATTAATGCCAGCGACAGCTTCTACACCGTCAACAGCGAGTAGCTCTTCTACTCAGGATGAAATTTCACGCGAGGTAACACTCGCTTTTGCGCAAATATCTCCATTGGGAAAAATGAAACTCAATGGGGTAAATCCGCATGGCACCATTGAGTTCGGAATGCGTAGTGATGAGGTAGCAACAAAAGCGTTGCTTAACCTTGAATATACGCCATCGCCTTCACTATTGCCTGTTCAGTCGCAACTCAAAATCTATCTCAATGATGAGTTGATGGATGTATTGCCGATTACATCGGCGCAACTGGGAAAAAAAGCCTATGCCAGTGTAACGCTTAACCCACTGTATATGAAGGACTTCAACCGTGTGCGAGTGGAGTTCGTTGGCCATTATCGACAAGTTTGTGAGAACCCGACCAACAGTAGCCTGTGGGTGGACGTTTCAGGGAATAGTGGCCTGGAGTTGCGCTGGCAAAAAATTCCCCTACAGAACGACTTAGCTTTTTTCCCGATACCGTTTTTCGATTCCCATGATGAGAGGCCCACAATTATACCGATGGTATTTGCCGGATCACCTGCCAGTGAACAGCAGCAGGCAGCCGCGATTGTTGCCTCATGGTTTGGCTCACGCTCCGCCTGGCGTGGGCAACAATTTCCTGTTCATTACAATCAGCTACCATCCAGTAATGCTATCGTTTTTGCCACTAACGATAATCGCCCGGACTTCCTCAACAATTACCCGGCAGTAGATGCACCAGTGGTCGGAATGATGACGCATCCTGCTTATCCGCAACATAAATTATTGCTGCTCCTGGGGCGTGATGATCAGGATCTACTGATGGCGGCGAAGGGGATTGCTCAGGGCAATATATTATTCCGTGGCGAAAGGGTGGTCGTTAAAGATGTCAAACAGCTGGCAGCACGAAAGCCATATGATGCGCCAAATTGGGTACGTACTGATCGTCCGGTTACGTTTGCCGAACTGAAAACCTGGGAAGGGCAGTTACAGTCCAGTGGCGTGGATTCTGCGGCAATTGATGTGGCACTGAATTTACCGCCAGATCTCTTTTTATTGCGCAACACTGGTATCGACATGCACCTTAAATATCGTTACACCGCTCCGCCGGTGGTCGATGGAGCGCAGATGGATATCAGCCTGAACAACCAGTTTCTGCAATCCGTACCCTTGAACGACCATGCACAACGTCTGGTGTTGCGTTTACCGCTATTACAAGAATTACTCGATGATCATCCAGAAGTACCCGCATCTGCGTTAAAACCAGGGGAAACTAATCGTCTGCATTTTAACTTTGAGTTTAAAAATGCACTGCCAGAACAGGCAGATAAGAGCTGTATGAATTATCGGATGATTGAGAATCATGCGGTAATTGCTGATGACTCGACGATCGATTTCTCTAAGTACCATCACTTTTTGGCAATGCCAGATTTACGGGTGTTTGCACACACGGGATTTCCGTTCAGCCGGATGGCGGATCTCTCAGAAACGCTCGTTCTGATGCCAAAAGCTCCAGACGAAGCACCGGTGTCCACGCTGTTAAATACGGTTGCGTTAATCGGAGCACACACTGGTTTTCCTGCTATCAATCTCACAATAACGGAGGATAGTCGCGCTATTGAACGCAGAGATGCTGATATTTTGCTTATTGGCGCGCTCCCGGAGAATCTGAAAGACGATAACAATATTGTACTTAAACAAACTCAGACAGTGCTTAGCTCCTCCGCTGCGATGGCAATGGTGACAGGATTTGAGTCACCGTGGCACGAAAAGCGCAGTGTTGTGGCGTTACTGGCAAAGAATGCTCAGGATTATCAGTTGCTTAATAATGCTCTGAATGACAGCGCAAAACGCGCCGGGATATCTGGCTCGTTGGCGATTATTCGTGATTCAGGCATTGAAAGCCTGCGGTCGGGCGATATTTACTATGTTGGTCATTTGCCATGGCATGAGCGGTTGCAGTATACCCTGGCGAATCATCCTGTTTTACTGGCCGTGATGGCAGCGAGTAGTGTGATGCTACTCGCCTGGGTATTGTGGCGAATACTGCGTATTATCAGCCGTCACCGTTTGAATTTGAAGCAGAAGAAATAAGATATTTCTTGGATTGGAAGCACTATTCTAGTCATCAGTTATCACTTAACCCATTACTGCTTCGCCGCCGATACAGCTTAGTTAGCGAACGTGACGGCTTCAGTAAACGTTCGCTCGTTCACATCAACAAACGGGGTGATACAGCCAACTGAGCATTTCCTCTGCCAGAGCCCCCTTTCTCTGTTCCCATAGAACAGGGATGTAAGTAAGCGTAAAGTCAGCGTGGTCTGTAATACAGATCCTTACAGACTGGTTAGAGCTCCGTCTAACTTAGACGGAGCTTTATTGTGTGCGCCGGGCATGGCGCGTAGCGCCGTGACTGGCGCTGTTCTTCAACTATGGTGGCTCAAGAACGACTAAGAGGTGAAAGTCCTTCACACACCCGGTGAGGGGAAGTTTTAGCGGAAGGCAAGGGTGTTCATCGCGAGGTGAAATCTGAAGGAAGCCGGATGCAAAATGCTGGCCTGACGAACAGGAAGCGGTTAAGGCGGCACAGCGGGGTAAGGTGGCACAAATCACCAAAGCTCGATACTCACACGGAACGCTGTGACGTACAGCCGACAGGCATAAGCAGGAAAGTCGCGCGAATTACCCCGGGATATCTGCCGCTCTGCCAGTGTGCTACCGGCGTCGTGAGGCGCCGGCATGGGGCGACAGAAGTCAGCCGACGCCGTAGTAGTGCTGCAAAACCGGCAGCGCGAAGGGCTGAACATGATTAACCGTGATTAGGACATTCGAACCCGATGATGATTAATGAAGCACAAGCGCAGGCAACTGCGGCCAGCGGCAGAGGAGACGGACGGTATTCGTCAGGGCTGCATGATGGCACTGAAACCAGCACGGCGTCGGATGGGCAAACGAAAGCGGAAGTGCCGCTGACAACGGAAGCGGTGATAACGAGAGAAAACCTGATGTTGGCATATCAGCGCGTGGTGGAGTTGAAACCGTCGCTGAAGAAGAACAGGCCCAGCGTCAGGCAGGCATTGACTGACGGAAATTACCAGCCGCGGGCCATACGCAGAATGGACATCCCGAAGCCGGATGGCGGCGTGAGAACTTTAGGCATCCCGACGGTGTTGGACAGGCTTATCCAGCAGGCGATAGCGCAGCAGTTAAGCGCCATCGTGGATAAAAGCTTCTCAGACTCCAGCTACGGCTTCCGGCCGGGGCGCAGCGCATGGCAGGCGGTGCAACAGGCACAGCGTTACATACGGAGCGGCAAATGGTGGGTGGTGGATATGGATCTGGAGAAGTTCTTTGACCGGGTGGCTCACAGACTCCTGATGACGCGTCTGGCCAGAACGATAAAGGACAGGCGGGTGCTGAGACTGATACGCCGCTACCTGAAATCGGAAATGGTTAAAGACGGGCAAAGGGAGAAACGGCAGGAGGGCATGCCGCAGGGTGGCCCGCTGTCGCCGTTACTGTCGAACATCCTGCTGGATGAACTGGATAAAGAACTGGAGCGACGTGGACACAGCTTCTGCCGCTACGCAGACGACTGCAACATCTATGTAAGCAGCCGGAAAGCGGGCGAACATCTGCTGGATGAAATCAGGGGGTTTGTGGAGAACAAACTGAAGCTGAAGGTGAATGAGAAGAAGAGCGCGGTGGCGCGCCCGTGGGAGCGGAGGTTCCTTGGGTACAGTGTGACATGGCACAAACAGGCGAAGCTGAAAATAGCCCTGACGAGCGTGAACAGGCTGAAGGAGAAAGTCCGCAGTCTGACCACGGGAAACCGGAGCAAATCAGTGAAAGCGACAATCAATGTCCTGACGCCAGTGCTGCGTGGATGGATAAGCTACTTCAGGCTGACGGAAGTTAGAGGAGTGCTGGAAGAACTGGATGGCTGGATCAAACGGAAACTGCGGTGCCTGTTGTGGCGGCAGTGGAAGAGACCGGGAACCCGGACGAAGAACCTGCAAAGAGCGGGGCTGAGTAAGGACAGGGCGATGATCTCAGCGTACAACAACCACGGGCCATGGTGGAACTCGGGGGCCAGCCATATGAATCAGGCGATAAAGAATGCGTGGTTCAGGAGGCTGGGTCTGATATCACTGCTGGAACAGCAGAGGCAGTTCCAGAGTTAACATGAACCGCCGTATGCGGAACCGCACGTACGGTGGTGTGAGAGGACGGCGGGAGTAATCCCGCCTCCTACTCGATGCACAGACCCCCCCCAGCCTAGCAGGGGGTTCCGGAAAGCTTTCAGCTTTGAGCCAGTTATTAAAACCCCTTTTGATTTGTTAAAACACCTTGCGGTCTGGCAACTGCAAGTGTCAAACAAGAAATCAAAAGGGGGGCCCAATGGGGAACGAAAAGAGCTTAGGTACACCCGATGCAACTGTAAATATCACATAGTTTTTGTGCCAAAATACCGAAGACAGGTGTTCTACAGAGAGAAGCGTAGAGCAACAGGCAGTATTTTGAGAAAGCTGTGTGAGTGGAAAAGCGTACGGATTCTGGAAGCTGAATGCTGTGCAGATTATATCCATATGCTTGTGGAGATTCCGCCCAAAATGAGCGTATCCGGCTTTATGGGATATCTGAAAGGGAAAAGCAGTCTGATGCTTTACGAGCAGTTTGGTTATTTGAAATTCAAATACAGGAACAGGGCGTTCTGGTGCAGAGGGTACTACGTCGATACGGTGGGTAAGAACAGTAGGATATTTTTAAATGAGTATAAACCTCAAATGGTTAAACAGACTTCACCACCAAGAATATCTGTTGCCTGTATCGCACGGGAACACGCTGTCGTTATCAAAACAGGTGTCATCGGATGACAAGGGCATTATCTGACAATAAATCATTATCAATAAATTGGAATCATCAGCGACTCACTTATCGAAAAGTATATGTTCCACTAATTGGAGGATATCAATTTTACTGAAGAGTAGACAGAAAATGTAAATGTAGCGGGACTAAATAATTTTCTATATGCAAGTGCCCCGAACAAAAGAGAGGTGGCTACACAGTTTAAAAAATGGAGATACTTGAGCAAATGAGCAATGACTTTCCATGCAGAAATACTTATTACAATTATATACTGTCCTTATTTGGACAAGGCAGGGATCAACACGGTTTTCTCTTCTCGACAAAAGGTGAGTTATTACCTGACTGGGGCCAGGAATGCGCAAATTCACACTAAACATATTCACACTTTCCCTCGGTCTGGCCGTCATGCCGATGGTCGAGGCAGCACCAACCGCTCAGCAACAGTTGCTGGAGCAAGTTCGGTTAGGTGAAGCGACCCATCGTGAAGATCTGGTGCAACAGTCGTTATATCGGCTGGAACTTATTGATCCGAATAACCCGGACGTCGTTGCCGCCCGTTTCCGTTCTTTGTTACGTCAGGGCGATATTGATGGCGCGCAAAAACAGCTCGATCGGCTGTCGCAGTTAGCGCCGAGTTCAAATGCGTATAAATCGTCGCGGACTACGATGCTACTTTCCACGCCGGATGGTCGTCAGGCACTGCAACAGGCAAGATTGCAGGCGACTACCGGTCATGCGGAAGAAGCTGTGGCGAGTTACAACAAACTGTTCAACGGTGCGCCGCCGGAAGGTGACATTGCTGTCGAGTACTGGAGTACGGTGGCGAAAATTCCGGCTCGCCGTGGCGAAGCGATCAATCAGTTAAAACGCATCAATGCGGATGCACCAGGCAACACGGGCCTGCAAAACAATCTGGCGCTATTGCTGTTTAGTAGCGATCGGCGTGACGAAGGCTTTGCCGTTCTGGAACAAATGGCGAAATCGAACGCCGGACGCGAGGGGGCCTCTAAAATCTGGTACGGGCAGATTAAAGACATGCCCGTCAGCGATGCCAGTGTGTCGGCGCTGAAAAAATATCTTTCGATCTTTAGCGATGGCGATAGCGTGGCGGCTGCACAATCGCAACTGGCAGAACAGCAAAAACAGCTGGCCGACCCTGCTTTCCGCGCTCGTGCGCAAGGTTTAGCGGCGGTGGACTCTGGTATGGCGGGTAAAGCCATTCCCGAACTACAACAGGCAGTGCGGGCGAACCCGAAAGACAGTGAGGCTCTGGGGGCGCTGGGCCAGGCATATTCACAGAAAGGCGATCGCGCCAATGCAGTGGCGAATCTGGAAAAAGCCCTCGCACTGGACCCGCACAGCAGCAACAACGACAAATGGAACAGTCTGCTGAAAGTAAACCGCTACTGGCTGGCGATCCAGCAGGGCGATGCTGCGCTGAAAGCCAATAATCCTGACCGGGCAGAACGCCTGTTCCAGCAGGCGCGTAATGTCGATAACACCGACAGTTATGCAGTGCTGGGGCTGGGCGATGTGGCGATGGCGCGCAAAGATTACCCCGCCGCTGAACGCTATTATCAGCAGACCCTGCGGATGGACAGCGGCAACACTAACGCCGTGCGCGGGCTGGCGAATATTTATCGCCAGCAGTCGCCAGAAAAAGCTGAAGCGTTTATCGCCTCGCTCTCTGCCAGCCAGCGGCGCAGCATTGATGATATCGAACGCAGCCTGCAAAACGACCGTCTGGCACAGCAGGCAGAGGCACTGGAAAACCAGGGCAAATGGGCGCAGGCGGCAGCACTTCAGCGGCAACGACTGGCGCTGGACCCCGGCAGCGTATGGATTACTTACCGACTTTCGCAGGATCTCTGGCAGGCCGGACAACGCAGCCAGGCTGATACGTTAATGCGCAATCTGGCGCAGCAGAAGCCGAATGACCCGGAGCAGGTTTACGCTTACGGGCTGTATCTCTCTGGTCATGACCAGGACAGAGCGGCGCTGGCGCATATCAACAGCCTGCCGCGCGCGCAGTGGAACAACAATATTCAGGAGCTGGTTAATCGCCTGCAAAGCGATCAGGTGCTGGAAACCGCTAATCGCCTGCGAGAAAGCGGCAAAGAAGCTGAAGCGGAAGCGATGCTGCGCCAGCAACCGCCCTCCACGCGTATTGACCTCACGCTGGCTGACTGGGCGCAGCAGCGACGTGATTACACCGCCGCCCGCGCTGCATATCAGAATGTCCTGACGCGGGAGCCAACTAACGCCGATGCCATTCTGGGGCTGACGGAAGTGGATATTGCTGCCGGTGACACAGCGGCAGCACGTAGCCAGCTGGCGAAACTGCCCGCTACCGATAACGCCTCGCTGAACACACAGCGGCGCGTGGCGCTGGCACAGGCGCAGCTTGGAGATACCGCAGCGGCGCAGCAGACGTTTAATAAGTTGATCCCGCAGGCAAAATCTCAGCCACCGTCGATGGAAAGCGCGATGGTGCTGCGCGACGGTGCGAAGTTTGAAGCGCAGGCGGGCGATCCAAAGCAGGCGCTGGAAACCTACAAAGACGCTATGGTCGCATCCGGTGTGACTACGACGCGTCCGCAGGATAACGACACCTTTACCCGACTGACCCGTAACGACGAGAAAGATGACTGGCTGAAACGCGGCGTGCGCAGCGATGCGGCGGACCTCTATCGCCAGCAGGATCTTAACGTCACCCTTGAGCATGATTATTGGGGATCGAGCGGCACCGGTGGTTACTCCGATCTGAAAGCGCACACCACTATGTTGCAGGTGGACGCGCCGTATTCTGACGGGCGGATGTTCTTTCGCAGTGATTTCGTCAATATGAACGTCGGCAGTTTCTCCACGAATGCCGATGGCAAATGGGATGACAACTGGGGCACCTGTACATTACAGGACTGTAGCGGCAACCGCAGCCAGTCGGATTCCGGTGCCAGCGTGGCGGTCGGCTGGCGAAATGACGTCTGGAGCTGGGATATCGGCACCACGCCGATGGGCTTCAACGTGGTGGATGTGGTCGGCGGCATCAGTTACAGCGATGATATCGGGCCGCTGGGTTACACCGTTAACGCCCACCGTCGGCCCATCTCCAGTTCTTTGCTGGCCTTTGGTGGGCAAAAAGACTCTCCGAGTAATACCGGGAAAAAATGGGGCGGTGTGCGTGCGGACGGCGTGGGGCTAAGCCTGAGCTACGATAAAGGTGAAGCAAACGGCGTCTGGGCATCGCTTAGTGGCGACCAGTTAACCGGTAAAAATGTCGAAGATAACTGGCGCGTGCGCTGGATGACGGGCTATTACTATAAGGTCATTAACCAGAACAATCGCCGCGTCACAATCGGCCTGAACAACATGATCTGGCATTACGACAAAGATCTGAGTGGCTACTCACTCGGTCAGGGCGGTTACTACAGTCCGCAGGAATACCTGTCGTTTGCCATACCGGTGATGTGGCGGGAGCGCACGGAAAACTGGTCGTGGGAGCTGGGGGCGTCTGGCTCGTGGTCGCATTCACGCACCAAAACCATGCCGCGTTATCCGCTGATGAATCTGATCCCGACTGACTGGCAGGAAGAAGATGCGCGGCAATCCAACGATGGCGGCAGCAGTCAGGGCTTTGGCTATACGGCGCGGGCATTACTTGAGCGTCGCGTCACATCCAACTGGTTTGTCGGTACGGCAATTGATATCCAGCAGGCGAAAGATTACGCGCCCAGCCATTTCCTGCTCTATGTACGTTATTCCGCCGCCGGATGGCAGGGTGACATGGATTTACCGCCGCAGCCACTGAAACCTTATGCTAACGATTGATCAGTATAGGGGGCAGCACAAAGCGGCGCCCCTGCCACCCCACCCGGCATGTGGGGGCGCACTGGGCGGTTCGAGAAGTAGAGTTTATGCGAGTCAGGGAAGACTAAAACATCAAAGTAGTTGACTATAAACTTTGATATCCAGGGTGATGCTGCCAACTTACTGATTTAGTGTATGATGGTGTTTTTGAGGTGCTCCAGTGGCTTCTGTTTCTATCAGCTGTCCCTCCTGTTCAGCTACTGACGGGGTGGTGCGTAACGGCAAAAGCACCGCCGGACATCAGCGCTATCTCTGCTCTCACTGCCGTAAAACATGGCAACTGCAGTTCACTTACACCGCTTCTCAACCCGGTACGCACCAGAAAATCATTGATATGGCCATGAATGGCGTTGGATGCCGGGCAACCGCCCGCATTATGGGCGTTGGCCTCAACACGATTTTACGTCACTTAAAAAACTCAGGCCGCAGTCGGTAACCTCGCGCATACAGCCGGGCAGTGACGTCATCGTCTGCGCGGAAATGGACGAACAGTGGGGATACGTCGGGGCTAAATCGCGCCAGCGCTGGCTGTTTTACGCATATGACAGGCTCCGGAAGACGGTTGTTGCGCACGTATTCGGTGAACGCACTATGGCGACGCTGGGGCGTCTTATGAGCCTGCTGTCACCCTTTGACGTGGTGATATGGATGACGGATGGCTGGCCGCTGTATGAATCCCGCCTGAAGGGAAAGCTGCACGTAATCAGCAAGCGATATACGCAGCGAATTGAGCGGCATAACCTGAATCTGAGGCAGCACCTGGCCCCCTGAATCTCCAGACAACCAATATCACTTAAATAAGTGATAGTCTTAATACTAGTTTTTAGACTAGTCATTGGAGAGCAGATGATTGATGTCTTAGGACCGGAGAAACGCAGACGGCGTACTACACAGGAAAAGATCGCTATTGTTCAGCAGAGTTTTGAACCGGGAATGACGGTCTCCCTTGTTGCCCGGCAACACGGTGTGGCAGCCAGCCAGTTATTTCTCTGGCGCAAGCAATACCAGGAGGGAAGTCTTACTGCTGTGGCCGCAGGAGAGCAGGTCGTTCCTGCCTCTGAACTTGCTGCTGCCATGAAGCAGATTAAAGAACTCCAGCGCCTGCTCGGCAAAAAAACGATGGAAAATGAACTCCTTAAAGAAGCCGTTGAATACGGGCGTGCAAAAAAGTGGATAGCGCACGCGCCCTTATTGCCCGGGGATGGGGAGTAAGCTTAGTCAGCCGTTGTCTCCGGGTGTCGCGTGCGCAGTTGCACGTAATTCTCAGACGAACCGATGACTGGAAAGATGGTCGCCGCAGCCGTCACTCAGATGATACGGATGTGCTTCTCCGTATACACCATGTTATCGGAGAGCTGCCCACGTATGGTTATCGTCGGGTATGGGCGCTGCTTCGCAGACAGGCCGAACTTGATGGTATGCCTGCGATCAATGCCAAACGTGTTTACCGGATCATGCGCCAGAATGCGCTGTTGCTTGAGCGAAAAACCGCTGTACCGCCATCGAAACGGGCACATACTGGCAAAGTGGCCGTGAAAGAAAGCAATCAACGATGGTGCTCTGACGGGTTCGAGTTCCGCTGTGATAACGGAGAAAAACTGCGAGTCACGTTCGCGCTGGACTGCTATGACCGTGAGGCACTGCACTGGGCAGTCACTACGGGCGGCTTCGACAGTGAAACAGTACAGGACGTAATGCTGGGAGCGGTGGAACGCCGCTTCGGCAACGAGCTTCCGGCGTCTCCAGTAGAGTGGCTGACGGATAATGGTTCATGCTACCGGGCTAATGAAACACGGCAGTTTGCCCGGATGTTGGGGCTTGAACCGAAGAACACGGCGGTGCGGAGTCCGGAGAGTAACGGCATAGCAGAGAGCTTCGTGAAAACGATAAAGCGTGACTACATCAGTATCATGCCTAAACCAGACGGGTTAACGGCAGCAAAGAACCTTGCAGAGGCGTTCGAGCATTATAACGAATGGCATCCGCATAGTGCACTGGGTTATCGCTCACCACGGGAATATCTGCGGCAGCAGGCCAGTAATGGGTTAAGTGATAACAGGTGTCTGGAAATATAGGGGCAAATCCAGTCTGAAAGCCCTGAACGTCAGAGAAGAGGATATCCCTGTTCTGGCCGCTAATGCCCTGAAGGATGCATGTGGTCTGACAAACCCGATTCAGGCTACACAGGAGGAAATTGAGGCCATTTTCCGCTCAGCAATGTAAGCACAGGACCTTCACAGACGGTGAAGAACGATTAAAATATTCCGGCACATTTCCGGTGAGTGGCGATGCGTCAACAGCAATCGGGAATGACCACAGAGACACGGAAATGTGCCGTTTCCATAAAATGCCCGCCGTTCTTCAGAATAATTCAAACTCAGCATTCACTTTTATGCTGCCCGTGCTCCTGAAGCGCCAGCATCCGGTGAGGCGTGACGCCAAAACATTCCCTGAACACGCAGATAAAATAAGATGTGCTTACATAACCACACTGCGCGGCCACCCTGTTGACCGGCAGACGGGCCTGTAACAGACGGCGTGCATAGCCCATTCTCACATCCAGAAGCACTCCGGTGAACGAACATCCTTCTTCCTTCAGTTTCTTTTTCAGCTGACTTTCACTCATATACAAACGACTGCTGACATCCCGCAGCTTCCACTGGCGTGAAAGGTCAGTACAGATGATATGCCTCACTCTCCCGGCCACAGAAAGCATTCCGCCCAGCAACAAAGGAAGAAAGCCTTTTTTTGATGCAAAGACAGCAATGCAGGAAAAAAACATCTGCTCGGAAAATCCGGGATGAACAAATCCTCCCGAATTCAGATGATGCATAACGTCACGCAACAACGCAGGATGAGCAAAGGCCACTCTGATGAAACCAGAAGAAACCGTGTTGTCGGCCTCCCGGTTGCCGCCACAACTCTCCAGATATCTGCGGATGATATTTTCATCCAGCCGCACCTCAGTGATATGCGCAGCATGAGGCTGAAAATCCTCACGATCAGTATCATCAATCAGAAGCACATCTCCTGCAGAAAGGGACAGCATTTTCCCGGCAAACTGCAGGGTGAATGCCTTGTCAGCCAGTACAACAGAACAGACAAAAATCATGTTCACTCCGGAACAGAACAGGGACAAAAGTATCTTAATAACTATAACATACCGGGAAGAAAGCATGACCGACCAGAGCAGAGATGAATATGATTACTGATAAAAAAGCTGAAGAGCTCGAACAGCGGGGATTATGGCGCAGAGCCGCTGCACGCTGGCAGGAATTGCTGCTGAACTACCTGCAGGAAGATGATCGGATCTGTATCCAGAGACGGATACAGCACTGCCTGAAGCGTGCAAAAATGAAATCACAGAGAGCAACCAGCCAGGAAGAGTTCTCCTGTAATGACTCCAACTTATTGATAGTGTTTTATGTTCAGATAATGCCCGATGACTTTGTCATGCAGCTCCACCGATTTTGAGAACGACAGCGACTTCCGTCCCAGCCGTGCC
>NZ_JBJQLG010000023.1:0-41477 GCF_046486495.1 Escherichia sp. WS3227_2 | reverse complement strand
TGTTCACTCTTGAGACTTGGTATTCATTTTTCGTCTTGCGACGTTAAGAATCCGTATCTTCGAGTGCCCACACAGATTGTCTGATAAATTGTTAAAGAGCAGTTGCGACGCGGCTTTCAGCTCACTGTCGCGAGGTGGCGTATATTACGCTTTCCTCTTTCAGAGTCAACCCTGAATTTCAGGATTTTTTCTCTTTGTTGTTACGACCATCTTATGAAGTGTTTCACGTTGTCGTCTCAACGGAGGCGCATTATAGGGATCCCAATTTTTTGCACAAGTACTTTTTTGATCTTTTTTTCTGTTTGTTGCTTTTTCACCCTTTTTGCTGCATTCGCACACAAAACGGTGCTTTTTTGCATGCTAAAAGACTTGCACAAGGCCAATAATGCACCCAAAGTCATTAGTAAATCATTTATTGTTGAGGTAATTATGTCTGATGTTTTACGCCCATACCGCGATCTTTTTCCACAAATCGGTCAGCGCGTAATGATCGACGATAGCAGCGTCGTGATTGGTGACGTTCGTCTGGCTGATGATGTGGGGATCTGGCCGCTCGTTGTGATTCGTGGAGATGTACATTATGTACAGATCGGAGCACGCACCAATATCCAGGATGGCAGTATGTTGCATGTCACTCATAAATCCTCGTACAACCCAGATGGCAACCCATTAACCATTGGCGAAGATGTCACTGTTGGTCACAAGGTGATGCTCCACGGCTGCACCATTGGCAATCGAGTTTTGGTTGGGATGGGCTCAATTTTACTTGATGGCGCAATAGTAGAAGATGATGTGATGATTGGTGCGGGTAGCCTGGTCCCACAAAATAAACGGCTGGAGAGCGGATATCTGTATCTCGGTAGCCCCGTCAAACAGATCCGCCCGTTAAGTGATGAAGAGAAGGCTGGGTTACGCTATTCCGCAAATAACTACGTGAAATGGAAGGACGAATATCTGGATCAAGGTAACCAGACCCAACCTTGATCATCTTCACTTTGTTCCTGAATTAAGTTTTCCGCTTCTTCTTCCAGGTCCCAGCGATGCTGACGAAAACTCGCTAACCACTGTTCTGGCGTATCTCCAGTAAAGCGATACGCCAGACTCTCGCCAGAGATCGCACATGTCAGTTGCATACCATTCACGAGAGCGGGAAAACATACACATCTTTTATTCTCGTCCCACTCTTCCCTATCCGGAAACTGGATGGCCTGATTCACGCTGACAATTCCTGTTGCAATAGTTTGATGACCGGTTCTACATCAGGCAGAACGCCATGCCAAAGAAGGAAGGCATGAGCCGCCTGTGCCACCAGCATTCCTAAACCATCAGCATTACGCTTTGAGCCTCGCTGCTCACACCATGCCAGAAAAGGAGTTTTTCCTTTCTGATAGAACATGTCATAGCAATAAATGCCTGGGTGAATGAGCGATGACGGGATCGCCGGAATATCACCACTGATGCCACTGGATGTTGCATTAATAATGAGATCAAACTCATGACCTTCCAGTTTGTCCATACCCAACGCCTGAATACTGCCAGTGTGCGCAAACAATTTAGTCAACTCTTCCGCGCGAGATACCGTCCGATTAGTGATTGTCACCGCACAGTCCAGGGAAAGGAGTGGCAGTAGTACGCCGCGAGATGCTCCACCAGCGCCAATGAGCAGAATACGTAAACCAGGACGGATAAAAGACAGACGTTCCAGATCGCTTAACAAACCTATACCATCGGTATTGTCACCCAGCAGGCGTCCATCTTCTAACCGCTTGAGGGTATTAACAGCACCAGCCAACGCTGCCCGTTCAGTAAGCTCATCCGCTCTGGCAAAAGCCTCTTCTTTAAAAGGTACCGTCACATTCGCACCTTTACCACCAGCACTAAAGAAAGCGTTCAGTGTGTTGATGAAATCATTGATGGGTGCCAACACGCGCCCATAGGGATGTTCAATATTCAGTTGCTGAGCAAACTGCTGATGAATGAATGGCGATTTGCTGTGGGCTATCGGATTACCAAAAACAGCATAGGTTTCCATTATGTTACCCCTGTCGAAACAGTTCACCCGTCAGGGCATCGCGGATTTCTGAAGGATTTAAACGCCCCCCCGTTTCACCAGGCACAACCGGGAACGCCGCGCCAAATTGTGCGCGAACTTCGTCTACTGTTCGACAAGGTGGCAATCCACTCAAGTTGGCACTGGTAGAAACCAGCGGTTTACCATAAGCCTTGCACAAAGCAACCACCAACGGATGGTCGGTGACTCGTACAGCAAGCGAATCAAAGCGGCCCGTCAACCAGCGCGGTGTTGTCGCAGGCGCGGGAAAAACAAAGGTGACAGGACCTGGCCAGCGAGAAAATATAGTTTCACGCTGCGCGTCAGTCAGCATGGTGTCATCAATATAGGGTTTAAGCTGCTCGTAATTTGCGGCGATTAGAATCAGCCCCTTATCAACCGGACGCTGTTTTAACTCCAACAGTCGCATCACTGCTGTTTCGCTATCAGGATCGCACCCGACACCGAAAACGGCTTCCGTTGGATAGGCGATGACACGTTCTTCATTGAGGACATCTATCGCAGCTGCGATAGTGTCTCCTTGCAGGTTATTATTCACGTTATTATTCCGCCGAAACCGGCTTTCCACATTGTTTACTGGCACAAAAGTGTTTTACACCCTGCGCGGTTTTCTTTTCGATGAGTAGCGGATAATGACACTCAGGGCATTCTCCAGCTATGGGTTTGAAGTTAATGGCAAATTGACACTCCGGGTAGCGATCACAGGAGTGAAACGTTTTGCCATAACGGGAGCGGCGCTGGACCAGATGGCCCGTCCGGCATTGGGGGCATGTAATTGCTGTTTCGTCCGGTTTATCGATAAGTTCGGTATGTTCGCATTCAGGGTAGTTACTGCAACCAATAAACATACCAAAGCGTCCCTGGCGTAATACCAGATTTGCGCCACATGCAGGGCAAACCTGCCCCTCCAGAACTTTGACAATATGTCCATCCGCTGAAGATTTCAGAGGACGGACGTAGTCACACGCCGGATACTGTGAGCATCCAAGAAACGGACCGTGTTTCCCGGATCGAATAACCAGTTCAGCCCCGCACTTTGGGCAGGACTCATTATTACGCACCGTGAACAGTGCTGATTTCGCCATAACAACTTATGCTGAATTAAAGAAATGATTAATGCAGCATACCTTCATTCACTTCAAAGAGTAATTCTTCCATTTGCTGGTACGCATTTTCGCAGCCCGGAATATTGAACAACACCATCAGGATTACCCATTTCAGGTCTTCCAGGTCGAACTCTGCGGTATCCAGCGCGAGCACTCGCTCTATCACCATTTCACGGGTTTCAAGGTTAAGCACCTGAATTTGCTCAAGGAAAAGCAAAAAACCACGACAGCTGGCATCCAGTCTTTCACACTCTTCAGGGGTATAAATACGCATGGAGAGTGGATCAGAGGCCAGTTGCATCGGTTCTGCCAGTCCTTCCTGATAATCCGCAAGCTTTTCCAGCCAAAGCAGGGCATTGTAGATATCTTCTCGATCAAATCCTGCGTCGGTAAGATCCTGTTCAAGTTTGTCTTGATCCACACGCAACTCAGCTTCTGTGTGAATATAGGTTTCAAACAAATACATTAGTACGTCGAACATGGCATGCCCTCCTCAATCGGACATAGCCGCCGGGTACAGCTGCGATCCATCCTGCTAACTCCAGTTCGAGTAGTTGAGTAACTACCTCTGGCACAGGTTGGCCGGCACGTTCAGCGACGACGTCAACAGGTGTTACCTCATCTCCTACGTTAGCCAGGAGCTCAGGAAATGGCAATGCCACGTCTTCCTGATCTGGTGAATAAAATGAATTTTCAGGGGCGTCTGGCAACCAGTGCAATCCAAATTGCAAGTTTTCCAGAATTTCTTCCGGTTCCGTCACAAGAATCGCACCTTGTTTTATTAACCAGTGAGGCCCTTCGCTTCCCGGATTCCCTATTGGTCCTGGCAAGGCAAAAACTTCACGCCCCTGCTCAAGCGCACAACGTGCTGTCACCAGCGAACCACTGCGCAAAGCCGCTTCCACCACTAGTACACCTTTACTTAAACCACTGATAATGCGATTTCTTCGTGGGAAATTGTAAGCAAGGGGTGGAACATCGAGGGGAAATTCCGAGACAAGAGCCCCACCATGTTCAAGCAAACTGGTAGCCAGTCGGGCATGGCGACGCGGATGAATGGTATTAAGTCCATTCCCCAATACAGCAATGCTGACGCCATTTACCTGTAAGGCCGCTTTATGCGCCACACCATCGATTCCACGCGCCAGTCCACTCGTAATTGTCACTCCACGCGTCGCCAGAGTTTCGCAAAATAATCGTCCCCATCGCTCGCCATACCATGAATGCGCCCGACTCCCCACTACGGCAAGCTGAAATGAATGCAACGCGTGCAGTTCTCCTGCAACAAACAGTGCGCCGGGGTAATCTGTCGTCGCCAGAAGTTGAGGAGGATAAAATTCGCTGTCCGCAGGGATTAAATGATGGTTGGGTTGCTCCAACCAACAAAGTGAGCTTTCGATACTCTTTCGCGGAAATGAAAGAAAGCGTTGTGCCTGCCGCAATGTAAGCCCTGTTTGCTGCAATACAACCGCATCAATATACGACTGTTTTGCCAGCCAGTGAGCTATACGGACCATATTATCGCCGTACAAGCTGCTGATGCTCATTAAACGCAGCCAAATTTCTGTATCGACCATCCTTATCTCCCTGCCATAAGCAGCCTTAGCAATCTTTGCGATTGGTCAGTGATGCTGTCAATCAGAGGGGGATTTGTCTAGAATAGAAGAAATAATCTTTCTAACTCCTGAACACATCTCTGGAGATTTATGTCAGTTTTGCAAGTGTTACATATTCCGGACGAGCGGCTTCGCAAAGTTGCTAAACCGGTAGAAGAAGTGAATGCAGAAATTCAGCGTATCGTCGATGATATGTTCGAGACGATGTACGCAGAAGAAGGTATTGGCCTGGCGGCAACCCAGGTTGATATCCATCAACGTATCATTGTTATTGATGTTTCGGAAAACCGTGACGAACGGCTGGTGTTAATCAATCCGGAGCTTTTAGAAAAAAGCGGCGAAACAGGCATTGAAGAAGGTTGCCTGTCGATCCCTGAACAACGTGCTTTAGTGCCACGCGCAGAGAAAGTTAAAATTCGCGCCCTGGACCGCGACGGTAAACCATTTGAACTGGAAGCAGACGGTCTGTTAGCCATCTGTAT
This sequence comes from Escherichia sp. WS3227_2, assembly GCF_046486495.1. Taxonomy (NCBI): domain Bacteria; kingdom Pseudomonadati; phylum Pseudomonadota; class Gammaproteobacteria; order Enterobacterales; family Enterobacteriaceae; genus Escherichia; species Escherichia sp. WS3227_2. Next base: position 36,202 of record NZ_JBJQLG010000023.1, on the reverse strand, counting down.
TCAGCATGAGATGGATCACCTGGTCGGCAAACTGTTTATGGATTATTTGTCACCGCTGAAACAACAACGTATTCGTCAGAAAGTTGAAAAACTGGATCGTCTGAAAGCCCGGGCTTAAGGATAAGAACTAACGTGTCAGAATCACTACGTATTATTTTTGCGGGTACACCTGACTTTGCAGCGCGTCATCTCGACGCGCTGTTGTCTTCTGGTCATAACGTCGTTGGCGTGTTCACCCAGCCAGACCGACCGGCAGGACGCGGTAAAAAACTGATGCCCAGCCCGGTTAAAGTTCTGGCTGAGGAAAAAGCTCTGCCCGTTTTTCAACCGGTTTCCCTGCGTCCACAAGAAAACCAGCAACTGGTCGCCGATCTACAGGCTGATGTTATGGTTGTCGTCGCCTATGGCTTAATTCTGCCTAAAGCAGTGCTGGAGATGCCGCGTCTTGGCTGTATCAACGTTCATGGTTCACTGCTGCCACGCTGGCGCGGTGCTGCACCAATCCAACGCTCACTATGGGCGGGTGATGCAGAAACTGGTGTGACCATTATGCAAATGGATGTTGGTTTAGACACCGGTGACATGCTCTATAAGCTCTCCTGCCCGATTACTGCAGAAGATACCAGTGGTACTCTGTACGACAAGCTGGCAGAGCTTGGCCCACAAGGGCTTATCACCACATTGAAACAACTGGCAGACGGCACGGCGAAACCAGAAGTTCAGGACGAAACTCTTGTCACTTACGCCGAAAAGTTGAGTAAAGAAGAAGCGCGTATTGACTGGTCGCTTTCGGCAGCGCAGCTTGAACGCTGCATTCGCGCTTTCAATCCATGGCCAATGAGCTGGCTGGAAATTGAAGGACAGCCGGTTAAAGTCTGGAAAGCGTCGGTCATTGATACGGCAACCAACGCTGCACCAGGAACGATCCTTGAAGCCAATAAACAAGGCATTCAGGTTGCGACTGGTGATGGCATCCTGAACCTGCTCTCGTTACAACCTGCGGGTAAGAAAGCGATGAGCGCGCAAGACCTCCTGAATTCTCGTCGGGAATGGTTTGTTCCGGGCAACCGTCTGGTCTGATAGTCCACTCTTCTAAGCCCGGTCTTGCCGGGCATTTTTATACTTATGAAAAAACAACGTAATTTACGTAGCATGGCGGCACAGGCCGTTGAACAAGTCGTCGAGCAAGGGCAATCATTAAGCAACATTCTGCCACCGCTCCAGCAAAAAGTTTCCGATAAAGACAAAGCACTTCTTCAAGAGTTGTGCTTTGGCGTACTGCGTACGCTTTCACAGTTAGACTGGCTGATTAATAAGTTAATGGCCCGTCCGATGACCGGCAAACAGCGCACTGTGCATTACCTGATTATGGTTGGTTTGTATCAACTGCTTTATACCCGCATACCACCTCATGCTGCGCTGGCTGAAACGGTTGAAGGCGCTATCGCAATTAAGCGCCCGCAACTTAAAGGGTTGATAAACGGTGTATTACGCCAGTTCCAGCGTCAGCAAGAAGAGTTATTAGCCGAGTTTAATGCCAGTGATGCACGTTATCTGCATCCTTCCTGGTTGCTGAAGCGTCTGCAAAAAGCGTATCCAGAGCAGTGGCAATCCATCGTCGAAGCCAATAACCAGCGTCCGCCAATGTGGCTGCGCGTTAATCGTACGCATCATTCCCGCGACAGCTGGCTTGCATTGCTGGATGAAGCAGGAATGAAAGGTTTCCCGCATGCGGATTACCCTGATGCTGTACGTCTGGAAACACCTGCACCTGTTCATGCGCTACCTGGTTTTGAAGACGGATGGGTTACCGTTCAGGATGCCTCAGCACAAGGTTGCATGACCTGGCTTGCGCCACAAAACGGTGAACACATTTTGGATCTTTGTGCCGCCCCCGGCGGTAAAACAACGCATATCCTTGAGGTGGCACCAGAAGCGCAGGTTGTTGCGGTTGATATTGACGAACAGCGCCTCTCTCGCGTTTACGACAATTTAAAACGCCTTGGTATGAAAGCGACCGTGAAACAAGGTGATGGCCGCTACCCTTCCCACTGGTGTGGCGAGCAACAGTTTGATCGCATTTTATTAGATGCGCCTTGTTCAGCAACGGGGGTGATTCGTCGCCATCCGGATATTAAATGGTTACGTCGCGATCGCGATATCCCGGAACTCGCGCAATTGCAGTCTGAAATTCTCGACGCCATTTGGCCGCATTTAAAATCCGGTGGAACCCTGGTCTATGCCACCTGTTCGGTGTTACCGGAAGAGAATAGCCTGCAGATTAAAGCCTTTTTGCAACGTACCGCTGATGCCGAACTTTGCGAAACAGGAACACCAGAGCAACCGGGTAAACAAAATCTGCCTGGTGCCGAAGAGGGCGACGGCTTCTTTTACGCTAAGCTAATCAAAAAGTGATGAGATAACGGGTCGCGACTGATGAAAATTATCATTCTGGGTGCCGGCCAGGTTGGCGGCACACTGGCGGAAAACCTGGTTGGCGAGAACAACGATATTACTGTTGTCGATACCAACGGTGAGCGTCTGCGGACCTTACAGGATAAATTTGACCTGCGAGTCGTGCAGGGGCATGGCTCTCATCCACGTGTATTGCGGGAGGCAGGTGCCGACGACGCCGATATGCTGGTTGCTGTAACCAGTTCAGATGAAACCAATATGGTTGCCTGCCAGGTAGCCTACTCACTTTTCAACACCCCTAATCGCATCGCTCGCATCCGCTCACCAGACTACGTGCGCGATGCCGATAAGCTATTTCATTCAGATGCTGTACCGATTGATCATCTGATCGCACCAGAGCAGTTGGTTATCGATAATATTTACCGACTGATTGAATATCCCGGCGCATTGCAGGTGGTGAACTTCGCTGAGGGTAAAGTCAGCCTGGCTGTGGTTAAAGCCTATTATGGCGGCCCGCTGATTGGTAATGCACTTTCGACCATGCGCGAGCATATGCCACATATCGATACTCGTGTGGCAGCAATTTTCCGCCATGATCGCCCCATTCGTCCGCAAGGTTCGACCATTGTTGAAGCGGGTGATGAAGTGTTCTTTATTGCCGCTTCACAGCATATCCGCGCGGTGATGAGTGAATTACAGCGACTGGAAAAACCGTATAAGCGGATCATGCTGGTTGGTGGTGGTAATATCGGTGCAGGGCTGGCGCGTCGTCTGGAAAAAGATTACAGCGTCAAACTCATCGAACGTAATCAGCAGCGCGCTGCCGAACTGGCGGAAAAATTGCAGAATACGATCGTCTTTTTTGGTGATGCGTCGGATCAAGAACTGCTGGCCGAAGAACATATCGATCAAGTTGATCTGTTTATTGCTGTCACCAACGATGACGAAGCCAATATCATGTCCGCCATGCTTGCCAAACGTATGGGTGCGAAAAAGGTGATGGTATTGATCCAGCGTCGCGCTTATGTAGATCTGGTTCAGGGGAGCGTGATCGATATTGCGATTTCACCGCAACAAGCAACTATTTCTGCGTTGCTTAGCCATGTGCGAAAAGCAGATATTGTTGGTGTTTCCTCACTGCGCCGCGGCGTAGCAGAAGCTATTGAAGCCGTTGCTCACGGTGATGAAAGCACCTCACGCGTTGTCGGCAGAGTCATTGATGAAATCAAGCTACCGCCAGGAACGATTATTGGAGCGGTGGTACGTGGAAACGACGTGATGATTGCCAATGACAATCTGCGCATTGAGCAAGGCGATCACGTAATTATGTTCCTCACAGATAAAAAGTTTATTACCGACGTCGAAAGACTCTTCCAGCCAAGTCCTTTCTTCTTGTAATTAATAAGGCGTCTAATGACGCCTTATCATTTCCCTTTGATTATCAAGGATTAATTAAATCCATTCCTGGCAGGAAAATAGCTTAACATTTGTTAGACTTATGATTGTCGGCTTCATAGGGAGAATAACATGAGCATTATTAAAGAATTTCGCGAATTTGCGATGCGCGGGAACGTGGTGGATTTGGCGGTGGGTGTCATTATCGGTGCGGCATTCGGGAAGATTGTATCTTCACTGGTTGCCGATATCATTATGCCACCTCTGGGCTTATTAATTGGCGGGATCGATTTCAAACAGTTTGCTGTCACGCTACGCGATGCGCAGGGGGATATCCCTGCTGTTGTGATGCATTACGGTGTCTTCATTCAAAACGTCTTTGATTTTCTGATTGTGGCCTTTGCCATCTTTATGGCGATTAAGCTAATCAACAAACTGAATCGGAAAAAAGAAGAACCAGCAGCCGCACCAGCACCAACTAAAGAAGAAGTATTACTGACAGAAATTCGTGATTTGCTGAAAGAGCAGAATAACCGCTCTTAACAAACGCCTGAAAGCAGAAGGCCAGTGGTAAAAAAGTGATTTACTTTCTTGCCACTGGCCTCCCAGTTCCCCCGATTGCCATGTTTTCCTTTTCGCATGTAACTGCCTTTCCCTTTCTTATTTTTCTCTACTCGCTGTCGGAATAAGGGATCATGTAGTAATGCTTCTATCGCATTATCCTTTATCTGCCCTTTAGTATGCTGATATCGGCTCATAAAAACTCCAGTTGGTTATTTAACGGCGCGAGTGTAATCCTGTCAGTGCAAAAAATCAACAGCCACTCTTAACGCCACTCGCCCCTTGTTCAAGAGCTTCAAGAATCGAGCAATAAACACTGCTATGGGCGGTCCCACAACAGGCATCGTTAAGGCGTTGCAAGGAACGCTGCATACTCTGCAACTCGGCTATCCGTGCTTCGACTTCCTGCAATCTTTCCTGCACAATGCCTTTTGACTCCTGACAGGTATGGTGTTCAGGATCGATACGGATCGACAGCAACTCGCGGATCGACTCTAGACTGAAACCTAGTTGTCTGGCATGGCGGATAAATTTCAATCGCTGGAGATCGCTTTCGGTATACAGGCGAAACCCACCTTCAGTACGCACTTCATGCTCCATCATCTGCTGTTTTTCGTAATAACGAATCGTGTCGGGTGTTACTTCCGCCATTTTTGCCAGCTCACCAATGCGATACATACATACTCCACTAGTTATCGTTGATTTTATTCAACAACTTGTCAGCATAATCGCCGCGTAAAAAATCGGTACTCAGTCCAGCTTGTCGCAGCTTCAATTCCAGTAATGACAATCGACGACTAACCTCTTGATATTGCGGATCATCGTGACGGATACCTTTGAGGATATCCAGAAGCTGAATTGCTTCCCTCCGCTGCTCAAGTTCTGGCGGTAAGCAACCAGCATTCTTCAGCAAGCGATACCCCGCACGTAATTCTGGTGGCACGTGTGAATCATCATCCAGAATCAATGGCTCGCCACTTCCCGGAAGATTATCAAACTCACCTTTGGATTGTGCCTCAGTAATATGACGCTCTGCCCACTGGTCAAGTAACCACATAAATACTCCAGGGGATGAACAAAAAGAGTACTGCTATTGTAGATAAGTGGGGATACTACGGGTATAAAAAAACCCGCCGGGGCGGGTTTTTTTACGTTGCTTCAGATTACTCTGCAGCAGCTTCTGCTTTCTCTGAACGATCAACCAGCTCGATGTAAGCCATCGGCGCGTTGTCGCCTGCACGGAAGCCACACTTCAGAATACGAGTGTAACCACCGGCACGGCTCGCGAAACGCGGGCCCAGTTCGTTAAACAGTTTTGCCACGATCTCGTTATCACGAGTACGGGCGAATGCCAGACGACGATTAGCAACGCTATCAGTCTTGGCAAGAGTAATCAGCGGCTCAACTACGCGGCGCAGCTCTTTCGCTTTAGGCAGAGTCGTCTTGATGATTTCATGACGAACCAGTGAACCTGCCATATTGCGGAACATAGCCTGGCGATGGCTGCTGTTGCGGTTCAGTTGACGACCACTCTTACGATGGCGCATGACCTTATCCTTCTCAGTAAAACCTTAACCTGTGATCCGGTTACTCGTCAGCGATGCTTGCCGGTGGCCAGTTTTCCAGGCGCATGCCCAGAGACAGTCCACGGGAAGCCAGCACGTCTTTAATCTCAGTAAGAGATTTTTTACCAAGGTTAGGCGTTTTAAGGAGCTCAACCTCGGTACGCTGTACCAGATCACCGATATAGTGGATAGCTTCTGCTTTAAGGCAGTTAGCAGAGCGGACAGTCAATTCCAGATCGTCAACAGGGCGCAGCAGGATCGGATCGAACTCTGGTTTCTCTTCTTTCACTTCAGGCTGACGTACATCACGTAAGTCAACGAAAGCTTCCAGTTGTTCAGCCAGAATGGTTGCCGCACGACGAATCGCCTCTTCAGGATCGATTGTGCCGTTGGTTTCCATTTCGATGACCAGCTTGTCCAGGTCGGTACGCTGTTCTACACGCGCTGCTTCAACATTGTAGGCAATACGCTCCACAGGGCTGTAGCATGCGTCGACCAGCAGACGGCCGATTGGGCGCTCATCTTCTTCCGAATGAATTCGGGTAGAAGCCGGCACATAACCACGACCGCGCTGAACTTTGATACGCATGCTAATAGACGCGTTCTCATCGGTCAGGTGGCAGATCACGTGCTGCGGCTTGACGATTTCGACATCACCGTCGTGGGTGATATCGGCTGCAGTCACAGGGCCAATGCCAGATTTATTCAAGGTAAGAATAACTTCATCTTTGCCCTGAACTCTCACCGCCAGCCCTTTCAGGTTGAGCAGGATTTCCAGGATATCTTCCTGAACGCCTTCTTTGGTGCTGTACTCATGTAGTACACCATCAATCTCAACCTCGGTCACCGCGCAACCCGGCATCGATGAGAGCAGAATACGGCGCAGTGCGTTACCCAGAGTATGGCCAAAGCCACGCTCTAAAGGCTCAAGGGTCACCTTGGCGTGCGTCGAACTCACTTGCTCGATATCAACCAGGCGCGGTTTTAGAAACTCTGTCACAGAACCCTGCATTGTGTCCTCTCTTTGGTACTAAGCTTTACTTGGAGTAAAGCTCGACGATCAGGTGTTCGTTAATGTCCGCAGACAGATCAGAACGCTCCGGCTTACGCTTAAACGTACCTTCCATCTTGCCAGCATCAACTTCCAGCCAGGTTGGCTTTTCACGCTGCTCAGCCAGCTCCAGAGCGGCTTTCACGCGAGACTGCTTCTTCGCTTTCTCACGAATGCTTACAACGTCATTCGGACTAACCTGATAAGAAGCGATGTTAACAACACGACCGTTTACCATAATTGCTTTATGGCTAACCAGCTGACGTGCTTCTGCACGAGTGGCACCGAAGCCCATACGGTATACAACGTTGTCCAGACGACCTTCCAGCAGAGCCAACAGGTTTTCACCGGTGTTGCCTTTCAGACGTGCTGCTTCTTTGTAGTAGTTACGGAACTGACGCTCCAGCACACCATAGATACGGCGAACTTTTTGCTTTTCACGCAACTGCACACCATAGTCAGACAGACGCGGTTTACGCGCACCGTGCTGGCCAGGAGCTTGTTCAATTTTACACTTGGTATCGATCGCGCGAACGCCAGACTTAAGGAATAAGTCGGTGCCCTCACGACGGCTCAGCTTGAGCTTAGGACCCAAATATCTTGCCATTTTCTTTCTCCAACAAACCTGGAAAACGAGGCGTTATACGCGACGTTTTTTCGGCGGACGACAACCGTTATGAGGGATCGGAGTCACATCAGTAATGTTAGTGATGCGGAAACCTGCGGCGTTCAGAGCACGAATAGTAGATTCGCGGCCTGGACCCGGACCTTTAACCATAACTTCCAGATTCTTGATGCCGTATTCTTTCACGGCGTCAGCGCAACGCTCTGCTGCAACCTGAGCTGCAAACGGAGTGGATTTGCGAGAACCACGGAAACCGGAACCACCGGCTGTTGCCCAACCCAACGCGTTACCCTGACGATCAGTGATAGTCACGATGGTGTTGTTGAAAGAAGCATGGATATGAGCCACGCCGTCAGAGACTTGTTTTCTTACACGTTTACGTGCACGAATTGGTGCCTTTGCCATTATTCAATCACCCCGATTATTTCTTGATCGGTTTGCGCGGACCCTTACGGGTACGTGCGTTGGTCTTGGTACGCTGACCGCGAACCGGGAGACCACGACGATGACGCAAACCGCGATAGCAACCAAGATCCATCAGGCGCTTGATGCTCATGCTGATTTCACGGCGCAGATCACCTTCAACGACAAATTTGGCAACTTCGTCACGCAGCGTGTCGATTTGTCCTTCAGACAGCTCACTGATCTTAACATCTTCAGCGATACCCGCTGCAGCCAGGATGGCTTTAGAACGGGTCTTGCCGACGCCATAAATCGAAGTTAATGCGATTACGGCATGCTTATGATCAGGAATGTTAATGCCTGCTATACGGGCCACTATGCACTCCTACTATTTAATATGTACGTTCCATGCTGAAAAGCCCGTTTTCAGGATACTCAAATGGAAACGCACAGACATACAAAAGATTGGCTGGCTAATCTAGCCAGCTCAACCCAACTTTGCAAGAAAAATATGCGAAAAAATCAGCCTTGGCGCTGTTTATGCTTCGGCTCGGCACTGCAAATCACACGGATGACACCATCACGCTTAACGATTTTGCAGTTACGGCATAATTTCTTGACGGAAGCACGAACTTTCATTTTTACTCTCCGTAACTTCTCGGGCGACCAATTATCGGCCGTAGCCTTTCAGGTTCGCCTTCTTCAATGCAGACTCATACTGACTGGACATCATCAGAGTTTGCACTTGAGCCATAAAGTCCATAATCACGACAACAACGATAAGCAGTGAGGTCCCACCGAAGTAGAACGGTACTTTCATTGCATCACGCATGAACTCCGGGATCAGGCAGATAAAGGTAATATACAGCGCACCAACCAGGGTCAGGCGGGTCATTACTTTATCGATATACTTCGCCGTTTGCTCTCCCGGACGAATTCCTGGTACAAATGCACCGGACTTCTTCAGGTTATCTGCTGTTTCACGCGGGTTGAAAACCAACGCCGTGTAGAAGAAACAGAAGAAGATGATTGCAGACGCATAGAGTAACACATAAAGCGGTTGCCCAGGCTGCAAATACAGCGAAATTGTTGTCAGCCAGTTCCAACCAGTACCGCCCCCGAACCATGACGCGATGGTCGCCGGGAACAGAATAATACTGGAAGCGAAGATTGCCGGGATTACCCCCGCCATATTCACTTTCAGCGGTAAATGTGTGCTCTGTGCAGCATAGACACGACGACCTTGCTGACGTTTCGCGTAGTTTACCACAATGCGGCGTTGACCACGCTCAACAAATACAACAAAGAACGTCACTGCAAATACTAATACTGCAACCAACAGCAACACGAGGAAGTGCAGGTCGCCTTGACGCGCTTGCTCGATAGTATGGGCAATGGCTGGCGGGAGTCCCGCGACAATACCGGCGAAGATAATGATTGAAATACCGTTGCCGATACCTCGTTCAGTGATCTGTTCGCCCAACCACATCAGGAACATGGTTCCTGTGACCAGACTTACAACAGCGGTGAAGTAGAATGCAAAGCCCGGGTTAATCACCAGGCCTTGCATACCAGGCATATTCGGCAGACCGGTAGCAATACCGATCGACTGGAATATTGCCAGCACCAGAGTACCGTAGCGGGTGTACTGGCTGATCTTACGACGACCAGACTCCCCTTCTTTCTTAATTTCTGCCAACGTTGGGTGAACCACCGTCAGCAGCTGGATAATGATCGACGCCGAAATATACGGCATGATCCCCAGAGCAAAGATAGAAGCACGGCTGAGAGCACCACCAGAGAACATGTTAAACATTTCAATGATGGTGCCCCGCTGTTGCTCAAGCAGTTTGGCAAGTACAGCGGCATCAATACCAGGGATCGGAATAAAAGAGCCAATACGGAACACAATCAGCGCACCGATAACAAACAGCAGTCTGCGTTTCAGCTCGCCTAAGCCACCTTTGGCACTTTGAAAATCTAATCCCGGTTGTTTAGCCATCTGCTACTTATTCCTCGATTTTACCGCCAGCAGCTTCGATAGCAGCACGAGCGCCTTTAGTAACACGCAGGCCACGAACAGTTACCGGAGTAGTTACTTCGCCAGCCAGGATCACTTTCGCGAACTCGATCTGGATACCGATAATGTTAGCCGCTTTCAGCGTGTTCAGGTCTACAACACCGCCTTCTACTTTAGCCAGGTCAGACAGACGAACTTCGGCTGTAATCGCTGCTTTACGAGAAGTGAAGCCGAATTTCGGCAGACGACGGTACAGAGGCATCTGACCACCCTCGAAACCGCGACGTACGCCACCGCCAGAACGAGACTTCTGACCTTTGTGACCACGACCACCGGTTTTACCGAGGCCAGAACCGATACCACGACCCAGGCGTTTACCCGCCTTTTTGGAGCCTTCGGCCGGAGACAGAGTATTTAAACGCATCTCTTACTCCTCAACTTTAACCATGAAGGAAACCGCGTTGATCATACCGCGAATAGCAGGAGTATCCTCGCGCTCTACGGTGTGACCAATACGACGCAGACCCAGGCCAAGCAGCGTTGCCTTGTGTTTCGGCAGACGACCGATTGCACTGCGGGTTTGAGTAATTTTAATAGTCTTTGCCATGGTTTATTTCCCCAGAATTTCTTCAACGGATTTACCACGCTTGGCAGCGACCATTTCTGGAGAATTCATATTTTCCAGGCCATCGATAGTTGCACGAACCACGTTAATCGGGTTGGTGGAACCATACGCTTTAGCCAGTACGTTATGAACCCCAGCGACTTCCAGAACGGCGCGCATTGCACCACCGGCGATGATACCGGTACCTTCGGAAGCCGGCTGCATGAATACGCGAGAACCCGTATGAACACCTTTAACAGGGTGTTGCAGAGTGCCGTTATTCAGCGCGACGTTAATCATATTGCGACGGGCTTTTTCCATCGCTTTCTGGATCGCTGCTGGAACTTCACGCGCTTTACCGTAACCAAAACCAACGCGACCGTTACCATCGCCAACTACAGTCAGAGCTGTGAAGGAGAAAATACGACCACCTTTAACGGTTTTAGATACGCGGTTTACCGCGATCAGCTTTTCCTGCAGTTCGCCAGCTTGTTTTTCGATGTGAGCCATCTTACACCTCTACCTTAGAACTGAAGGCCAGCTTCACGGGCAGCATCTGCCAGTGCCTGGACACGACCATGATATTGGAACCCGGAACGGTCAAAGGATACATCTTTGATGCCTTTTTCCAGAGCGCGTTCAGCGACAGCTTTACCCACAGCTGCAGCCGCGTCTTTGTTACCGGTGTACTTCAGTTGTTCAGCGATAGCTTTTTCTACAGTAGAAGCAGCTACCAGAACTTCAGAACCGTTCGGTGCAATTACCTGTGCGTAAATGTGACGCGGGGTACGATGTACCACCAGGCGAGTTGCGCCCAGCTCCTGGAGCTTGCGGCGTGCGCGGGTCGCACGACGGATACGAGCAGATTTCTTATCCATAGTGTTACCTTACTTCTTCTTAGCCTCTTTGGTACGCACGACTTCGTCGGCGTAACGAACACCCTTGCCTTTGTAAGGCTCAGGACGACGGTAGGCGCGCAGATCCGCTGCAACCTGGCCGATCACCTGCTTATCAGCGCCTTTCAGCACGATTTCAGTCTGAGTCGGACATTCAGCAGTGATACCCGCAGGCAGCTGATGGTCAACAGGATGAGAGAAACCCAGAGACAGGTTAATCACATTGCCTTTAACCGCTGCACGGTAACCTACACCAACCAGCTGCAGCTTCTTAGTGAAGCCTTCGGTAACACCGATAACCATTGAGTTCAGCAGGGCACGCGCGGTACCAGCCTGTGCCCAACCGTCTGCGTAACCATCACGCGGACCGAAGGTCAGGGTATTATCTGCATGTTTAACTTCAACAGCATCGTTGAGAGTACGAGTCAGCTCGCCGTTTTTACCTTTGATCGTAATAACCTGACCGTTGATTTTTACGTCAACGCCGGCAGGAACAACGACCGGTGCTTTAGCAACACGAGACATTTTTTCCTCCGATTAGGCTACGTAGCAGATAATTTCGCCACCAAGACCAGCCTGGCGCGCTGCACGATCAGTCATAACACCTTTAGAGGTAGAAACAACTGCGATACCCAGACCCGCCATAACTTTCGGCAGCTCATCTTTACGTTTATAGATGCGCAGACCTGGGCGGCTGACACGCTGAATGCTTTCTACAACAGCTTTGCCCTGGAAATACTTCAGAGTAAGTTCCAGTTCAGGCTTGGTGTCGCCTTCAACTTTAAAATCTTCAATAAAACCTTCTTCCTTCAGCACGTTGGCGATTGCCACTTTCAGCTTGGAGGAAGGCATGGTGACCGCAGCTTTGTTCGCGGCCTGACCGTTACGGATACGGGTCAGCATATCCGCGATCGGATCTTGCATGCTCATCTGTCTTTACTCCCGTGATTCAATTGGTGACAATTACCAGCTAGCCTTTTTCAGACCCGGGATTTCACCGCGCATAGCGGCTTCACGGACCTTAATACGGCTCAACCCGAACTTCCGCAGGAAACCATGCGGACGACCTGTTTGACGGCAGCGGTTACGCTGACGAGACGGGCTGGAATCACGCGGCAGAGTCTGCAGCTTGAGAACAGCGTTCCAACGATCTTCGTCGGAAGCGTTCACATCAGAGATGATCGCTTTCAGTTCAGCGCGTTTCGCGAAGTATTTATCAGCTAAAGCTACGCGTTTTACTTCGCGTGCTTTCATTGATTGCTTAGCCATTTAGTAACCCTACCTTACTTGCGGAACGGGAAGTCAAAGGCAGCCAGCAGAGCGCGGCCTTCTTCGTCAGATTTCGCAGTAGTGGTAATGGTAATATCCAAACCACGAACGCGGTCGACTTTATCGTAGTCGATTTCTGGGAAGATGATCTGCTCACGGACACCCATGCTGTAGTTACCACGACCGTCGAAAGACTTAGCGGACAGGCCACGGAAGTCACGGATACGAGGTACAGCAATAGTGATCAGGCGCTCAAAGAACTCCCACATGCGTTCGCCACGCAGAGTTACTTTACAGCCGATCGGATAGCCCTGACGGATTTTGAAGCCTGCAACAGATTTGCGTGCTTTGGTGATCAGCGGTTTTTGACCGGAGATTGCTGCCAGGTCTGCTGCTGCGTTATCCAGCAGTTTTTTGTCAGCGATCGCTTCACCAACACCCATGTTCAGGGTGATCTTCTCGACCCGAGGGACTTGCATGACAGAATTGTAGTTAAACTCAGTCATGAGTTTTTTAACTACTTCGTCTTTGTAGTAATCATGCAGTTTCGCCATCGTACTACTCCAAATTACTTGATAGTTTCGCTGTTAGACTTGAAGAAACGGACTTTTTTACCGTCTTCGAATCTAAAGCCTACACGGTCAGCCTTGCCGGTTGCCGCATTGAAGATTGCTACGTTGGAAACCTGAATAGCGGCTTCTTTTTCAACGATGCCACCCGGTTGGTTCAGGGCCGGAACCGGCTTCTGATGTTTCTTAACCAGGTTGATACCTTCAACAATGACCTTGCCGGAAGACAGGACATTCTTAACTTTACCGCGTTTACCTTTATCTTTACCGGTTAACACGATAACTTCGTCATCACGACGGATTTTCGCTGCCATGATTCGCTCCTTAGAGTACTTCTGGTGCCAGAGAGATAATTTTCATGAACTTCTCACTACGAAGCTCACGAGTTACCGGCCCAAAAATACGCGTACCGATAGGCTGCTCGCTGTTGTTGTTCAGAAGAACACAAGCATTACCATCGAAGCGAATGACAGAACCGTCCGGGCGACGAACACCCTTCTTGGTGCGCACCACTACCGCCTTCAGCACATCACCTTTTTTGACCTTACCACGCGGAATTGCTTCTTTGATGGTGATCTTGATGATGTCGCCTACGCCTGCGTAGCGACGGTGCGAGCCACCCAGAACCTTGATACACATTACGCGACGTGCACCGGAGTTGTCGGCGACGTTCAGCATAGTCTGTTCTTGGATCATTTTAGTGCTCCGCTAATGTCAACTACTACTGAGACCCGAAAATCAGGTCGTTAAAAATCCCCATATCGAGGGCGCGGCATTATAACACCGCTTCAAGGATATGGGTAGAAAAAATAAACGGCTCATTTCTGAGCCGTTTATTCGTATCGAGAGAGTGTACTGTATTACAGAACCGCTTTCTCTACAACGCGAACCAGCGTCCAGGATTTAGTCTTGGACAGCGGACGGCATTCGCGGATTTCAACCACGTCACCGATACCGCATTCGTTGTTCTCGTCATGTACGTGCAGTTTGGTCGTACGCTTGATGAATTTACCGTAGATCGGGTGTTTCACAAAACGTTCGATAGCAACAACAATGGATTTCTCCATTTTGTCGCTAACAACGCGACCTTGCAGAGTACGGATTTTATCGGTCATTACGCACCCGCCTTCTCGTTCAGTAAAGTCTTAACGCGTGCGACATCGCGACGCACTTGCTTCAACAGGTGAGACTGTTGCAGCTGGCCACTTGCAGCCTGCATACGCAGGTTGAACTGCTCACGCAGCAGGTTCAGCAGCTCGGTGTTCAGCTCTTCAACGCTCTTCTCACGCAGCTCTTTTGCTTTCATTACATCACCGTCTTAGTTACAAAGGTGGTTTTAATCGGCAGTTTCGCTGCTGCCAGCTTGAATGCTTCACGGGCCAGCTCTTCCGGAACACCGTCCATTTCATACAGGACTTTACCCGGCTGAATCAAGGCAACCCAATACTCCACGTTACCTTTACCTTTACCCATACGCACTGCCAGCGGCTTTTCAGTGATCGGTTTGTCCGGGAACACACGGATCCAGATCTTACCTTGACGCTTAACTGCACGGGTCATAGCACGACGTGCTGCTTCGATCTGACGTGCAGTCAGACGACCACGGCCAACAGCTTTCAGACCGAAGCTGCCGAAGCTAACATCCGTACCCTGCGCCAGACCGCGGTTACGGCCTTTGTGCATTTTACGGAATTTTGTACGCTTTGGTTGTAACATCAGCGACGCTCCTTATTTACGGCCTTTACGCTGCTGCTTTTTAGGCTGAGCAGCCGGTTTTTCCGGTTGTTCAACAGCAGCCATACCACCCAGGATCTCGCCTTTGAAGATCCACACTTTAACGCCGATTACACCGTAAGTGGTGTGCGCTTCAGAGGTGTTGTAGTCGATGTCAGCACGCAGAGTGTGCAGCGGTACGCGACCTTCGCGGTACCATTCGGTACGTGCGATTTCCGCGCCGCCCAGACGGCCGCTAACTTCAACTTTGATACCTTTAGCGCCCAGACGCATTGCGTTCTGTACAGCACGCTTCATAGCACGACGGAACATAACGCGACGTTCCAGCTGAGAAGTGATGCTGTCAGCAACCAGTTTTGCGTCCAGTTCAGGCTTACGAACTTCGGCGATGTTGATCTGTGCAGGAACGCCAGCGATGTCCGCTACGACCTTACGCAGTTTTTCTACGTCTTCACCTTTTTTACCGATAACGATACCCGGGCGAGCAGTGTGAATGGTTACACGGATGCTCTTAGCCGGACGCTCGATAACGATACGAGATACGGACGCTTTAGCCAGTTCCTTAGTCAGGTACTGACGTACTTTAAAATCGCTGTCCAGGTTGTCAGCGAATTCTTTGGTGTTCGCAAACCAGGTAGAGTTCCATGGTTTTACAATACCCAGGCGAATACCATTAGGATGTACTTTCTGACCCATTGCTAGTCTCCAGAGTCTCAGCGATCGGACACAACCACAGTGATGTGGCTGGTGCGCTTCAGGATGCGATCTGCACGACCTTTTGCACGCGGCATAATGCGCTTCATGCTCGGGCCTTCGTCTACGAAAATTTTCGTAACTTTCAGATCGTCAATGTCAGCGCCATCGTTGTGTTCAGCGTTAGCAATGGCAGATTCCAGAACTTTCTTGACCAGTACAGCCGCTTTCTTGTTGGTGTAGGTCAAAATATCCAGAGCCTGCGACACTTTCTTACCGCGAATCAGGTCAGCAACAAGGCGAACCTTCTGAGCAGAAGAACGAGCATGGCGATGTTTAGCGATAGTTTCCATCTCTTCCTCCTACCTTATTTCTTCTTCGCTTTTTTATCAGCAGCGTGGCCGCGATAAGTACGAGTCGGTGCGAATTCACCCAGTTTGTGACCGACCATTTCGTCGGTTACAAATACCGGAACGTGCTGACGACCATTATGGACAGCGATGGTCAAACCGATCATGTTAGGAAAGATCGTTGAACGACGGGACCAAGTGCGCAGGGGCTTCTTGTCTCCGCTTTCCACCGCTTTCTCTACCTTCTTCAGCAAGTGCAGGTCAATAAAAGGACCTTTCTTGAGAGAACGTGGCATGGCTTATCCTCTAAAATTATTTGCTACGGCGACGTACGATGAATTTATCAGTACGCTTGTTGCTGCGGGTCTTCTTACCTTTGGTCTGAACGCCCCACGGAGTTACCGGGTGCTTACCAAAGTTACGACCTTCACCACCACCATGTGGGTGGTCTACCGGGTTCATCGCGGTACCGCGAACGGTCGGACGAACACCACGCCAGCGTGCAGCACCTGCTTTACCCAGAACGCGCAGCATATGCTCAGCATTGCCAACTTCGCCCAGAGTTGCACGGCAGTCTGCTTCTACTTTACGCATTTCACCAGAACGCAGACGCAGGGTGACATAAGCACCATCACGAGCAACGATCTGAACGTAAGTACCAGCGGAACGTGCCAGCTGACCGCCTTTACCTGGTTTCATTTCTACGTTATGAACAGTAGAACCAACCGGGATGTTGCGCATCGGCAGGGTGTTACCTGGTTTGATTGCAGCATCAACGCCAGACTGAATCTGGTCGCCAGCTTTCAGGCCTTTAGGGGCCAGGATGTAACGGCGTTCACCGTCTTTGTACAGAACCAGCGCGATGTTCGCGGAACGGTTCGGATCGTACTCAAGACGTTCAACAACTGCCGGGATACCGTCTTTGTTGCGTTTGAAGTCAACAATACGGTAAGCCTGCTTGTGGCCACCACCGATATGACGAGTGGTGATACGGCCATTGTTGTTACGACCACCGGATTTGCTGTTTTTTTCCAGCAACGGAGCAAAAGGTTTGCCCTTGTGCAGCTCAGGGTTAACCACTTTAACAACGTGGCGACGACCCGGAGATGTCGGTTTACATTTAACAACTGCCATTGTATTACTCCTCCGACTTACTCAGCGCCGCCAACGAAGTCCAGATTCTGGCCTTCTTTCAGGGTGACGTAAGCTTTTTTCCAGTCGCTACGACGACCGATACGCTGTCCGTGACGTTTAACTTTCCCTTTAACTACCAGGGTGTTAACGACTTCGACTTCGACTTCAAACAGTTTCTGCACAGCAGCTTTGATTTCTGCTTTGGTCGCGTCTTTAGCAACTTTGAGTACGATGGTGTTGGATTTTTCCATCGCAGTAGACGCTTTTTCAGAAACGTGCGGTGCACGCAGCACCTTCAGCAGACGTTCTTCACGAATCATGCCAGCATCTCCTCAACTTGCTTAACAGCATCAGCAGTCATTACGACTTTGTCGAAGGCGATCAGGCTAACCGGGTCGATACCAGTTGCATCGCGTACGTCAACCTTGTGCAGGTTGCGCGCAGCCAGGAACAGGTTTTCGTCCAGCTCACCGGTGATGATCAGCACATCTTCCAGAGCCATGTCTTTCAGTTTCTGTGCCAGCAGCTTAGTTTTCGGCGCTTCTACAGAGAACTTCTCGACAACGATCAGACGATCCTGACGTACCAGTTCGGACAGGATGCTTTTCAGCGCGCCGCGGTACATCTTCTTGTTAACTTTTTGACTGTGGTCCTGCGGACGAGCAGCAAAGGTCACGCCACCAGAACGCCAGATCGGGCTCTTGATAGAACCAGAACGCGCACGGCCGGTGCCTTTCTGGCGCCACGGTTTTTTACCGGAACCAGTTACTTCAGCACGAGTCTTCTGAGCACGAGTACCCTGACGAGCACCAGCTGCATAAGCAACAACAACCTGGTGAACCAGCGCTTCGTTGAAATCACGACCGAAGGTAGTTTCGGAAACAGTCAGCGCGCTCTGCGCGTCTTTCAATACTAATTCCATTGCTATCTCCTTACGCCTTCACAGCTGGTTTAACGATCAGGTCGCTACCGGTTGCACCCGGGACAGCACCTTTAACCAGCAGCAGGTTGCGCTCAGCGTCAACGCGTACTACGTCAAGGCTCTGAACGGTTACACGTTCGTTACCCATCTGACCTGCCATTTTCTTGCCTTTGAACACTTTGCCCGGAGTCTGGTTCTGACCGATAGAACCCGGAACGCGGTGAGACAAGGAGTTACCGTGAGTAGCGTCCTGGGTACGGAAGTTCCAGCGCTTAACGGTACCTGCGAAACCTTTACCTTTAGAGGTGCCAGTTACGTCAACTTTTTTAACGTCAGCAAACAGTTCAACGCTAATGCTCTGACCTACAGTGAACTCTTCGCCTTCAGCCAGGCGGAATTCCCACAGACCACGGCCAGCTTCTACGCCAGCTTTAGCGAAGTGGCCAGCTTCAGGCTTGGTCACACGGTTAGCTTTTTTAGCACCGGTGGTCACCTGAATAGCACGGTAGCCATCGTTAGCCAGGTCTTTAACCTGAGTAACGCGGTTTGCTTCAACTTCGATTACGGTTACTGGGATAGAAACGCCGTCTTCTGTGAAGATACGGGTCATACCCACTTTTTTACCGACTAAACCAATCATTGTTTCAACCTCTCAATCGCTCAATGACCTGATTAACCCAGGCTGATCTGCACGTCTACACCGGCAGCCAGATCCAGACGCATCAGAGCATCAACGGTTTTCTCGGTTGGCTCAACGATGTCAACCAGACGCAAGTGAGTACGGATTTCGTACTGATCGCGCGCGTCTTTGTTGACGTGCGGGGAGATCAGAACAGTGAAGCGCTCTTTGCGTGTCGGCAGCGGGATCGGACCACGGACCTGCGCACCAGTGCGCTTGGCAGTCTCGACGATTTCCGCGGTTGCTTGATCGATCAGACGATGATCAAACGCTTTCAGGCGGATACGGATTCTTTGGTTCTGCATGAGACCAGAGCTCCAATTATTTTATAAACGAAAATGATTACTCCTCAGACCCATTACGATTGATGGGAGAGTGTAACCGTTCTTACGTAGCTCCCCGATTGGGAGCATTGTTAGGTAGCCAAATTCGGCTAACTGAGGTTCAGATTGAACCTGCTGTCAACTACGACAAGCCCGCGCATTATACATACTTAACCACCGAACGCAAGCGTATTGCTAGTAAAGTAAACAGCTTTCGGGTTATCTCTCAAGTTCGTTCAGCGCATTTTTGACACGCTCTCTTAAACCGGCTTTCTCGTCGCTTTCTTCTACAGTATTTTCTTCGTCTTCAGAAGAAGAGGGGGCATTCTCAACCGCGACGCCTGGGTCATCTTCCTCCTCGACGGATTCGACGACGGGGAGTGGCTGTTTTTTGAAGAAATAGTGTTGTGTTGATTGTTTAAAAGCAGGCGTTTCAGCATCTACTGTGACTTCTGCTTTTACTATCCAAAGCGCCCATAGCTGCCTGGCATACCCACCAACCAACACCATTCCTGCAAACCACAGGCAAATCAGCAATAAACAAATGACATATATTATGGTGCTGTGTTTTTGTCGGGAGAAGATACCAGGGTGACCTGTTTCTTTCTGCTCACGCGCGGCGATATAGAATTCAAACATGTCATTTCCCCTTCACTGTTGTTTCCGGGGAAATATTTGCTTCATCCCGATATAAGTAGGCACTCTCCCCTGCCACCTGCCAGAGATGTACTAACGTTGAAAAGCCAACAACACCGTCAGTTTTCAAGTGGTGGCTTTTTTGAAATTGCTTTATTTTTTCTACCAACAAGGGACGCCACTCTGCCGAAGGTTCTGTCGAAATATGCAATGCGCGGTTTAACATCGTTTCCAGCCAGAGAATCTCTTCCTCGCTGCTATCACGCGTAATGGTACTCTCCCCTTCCGGCGACATTTTCCATAACAGAAGATAATCACCCGTCCATACCGACTCAAACCATTGATGTGTCAGCGTCCAGGTTTGCTGCCCTACGAGGACATCAACGGTAGCATCACCGACGCGAACGACCACAACAGGCAATTTTTTGTCCCCGACTTTAAGCGATGCGATCCAGGGCAAATTCTGATCTACCAATGTTTGTAAAGAAGCATTCCCACTTTTACATGCCAGCCCCGCTCTTACTGCCTGATCGCACCAGGCCGAATCAGCTGGGACCTCGTACCCCCATACGCCGTATAACACGCTTAGCGCCTCACTATCGCGCATCACTACATGAGCAATATCCTTAGTCATATCTTGTTTAACTACTGGCGTTACGGGTACCAGCCACGCAGGAACGGGGAACGGATCTGTGAAAGAGGACAGCAGTAGCCAACCACAGGTAAGTGCGATAATGGTTCCACTCATCACCACGGCAAGCTGCATTTTCCGGGGGCGGTTATCACCTAATACGCGGTAAATCATTCGCCAATGTTTTGCAGTGAAAACGCTGGTCTGCTCGGCTTGCTGTAATAAGCTAATTGTTTCGCCGGCAAGCGCCAGCTTTCTGCGATCTCCCCGACATAATAAAGCTATCCGTTTCAGAACTCTGGCGGTTAAAAGGAGATCGGGCTGGTCAATATTCTGACCTTCAAGGATGCTTGCCTTAAGCTCGTGCTCCGTCAGACGTCCTGTCGAGACAAGTTCAATGCCCTGTTTTTTAAAATCACGTTCGACTTTTCGATCGGGTCTGCCGATCAGCAAAAATTGACCGTCAGGAATAAGAGATATCGCGCGTTGGAGATCATCAAGTATGCGGCGGTGATTCAGGTGAGCATTTTCAATAATAATAAGAGGGCAGCAACTATCAGTTCGATGAAGCGCATGCAGTAATTGACCCGCCATCTCATCTCGCGTCCAGGCGCTGTCACGGCAGCCCTGTTCAGCCGCGTTATCGTCGGTAACGATCCATGCGGCCTTACCTTGCCAGGAAACAACGAGGCTTAAAGTAATCACACGGCGATGTTTATCTTTTTGTAGTTGCTGCGCCAGCCAGGTTTTTCCACTTCCAGCCTCACCCAACAAATAGCACAGACGCCAGGTCTGACGTTTCTCACGCAACCAGGAAAGAATAACTTCTCTTCTCGTAGACATAGAACTTCCTGTTTTAATTATTGATTATCCTTAATCATAAAAATAATGTATGTATTTATTAATTAAATACATATTACTAATATAAATAAATTTTGCTTGATTCATGCAAGCGGCATTAATACTATTTATACTAACGTCAATATACAACCCACCCAATCTATTTTATTAGAACATACATCGTGCCCACACTACGCTTCCCCTTCCATCTGGCGAATCATAATAAAGATGCTGCCATCAATATATTGATTATATTTATAAGTATAGGGCTGATTATTTTTAATGTGAATTGTTTCCATACAACTATAGTTAAAAATGGACAGATCATTAATCAACCAACAAATGCATTTCAGTCTGAGTTCAGCCTTGCCGCTTTATGGCGCAACGATAATCATGCTGGGGTAAAAGATGCAAATCCCGTGGCAGTTAATCAGGAAACACCGAAGCTCTCTATAGCGCTTAATGGTATTGTACTCACATCGAATGATGAGACTTCTTTTGTCTTAATTAATGAGGGGAGCGAACAAAAGCGATACTCCCTCAACGAAGCCCTTGAGTCAGCGCCGGGAACGTTTATTAGAAAAATAAATAAAACCAGCGTTGTGTTTGAAACTCACGGGCATTACGAAAAAGTAACTCTCCATCCAGGGCTACCTGACATCATCAAGCAGCCTGATTCGGAAAGTCAAAATGTACTCGCTGATTATATTATCGCCACGCCTATACGTGATGGAGAACAGATATACGGGCTTCGATTGAACCCTCGTAAGGGCCTCAATGCATTTACCACCAGCTTGCTACAACCAGGGGATATCGCCCTCAGGATCAATAATCTTTCGCTGACCCACCCTGATGAGGTTTCACAGGCATTAAGTTTACTGCTAACTCAACAAAGTGCTCAGTTTACAATTCGTCGCAACGGCGTACCCCGCTTGATAAATGTTTCCGTCGCGGAACTTACAGGAATGAATGGACAGCGTCATGAAAGGACTCAATAAAATCACCTGCTGCTTGCTGGCAGCACTACTCATGCCTTGTGCAGGGCACGCTGAGAACGAACAATACGGCGCGAACTTCAATAACGCCGATATCCGCCAGTTCGTGGAAATAGTGGGTCAGCATCTTGGCAAAACGATCCTGATCGACCCTTCGGTACAGGGAACCATTTCCGTACGCAGTAATGATACGTTTAGCCAACAGGAGTACTACCAGTTCTTTTTAAGTATTCTTGATCTTTACGGTTATTCCGTGATCACGCTGGACAATGGTTTTCTGAAAGTGGTGCGCTCAGCTAATGTAAAAACATCACCAGGGATGATTGCTGACAGTTCTCGTCCTGGCGCTGGTGATGAGTTGGTCACTCGTATCGTACCGCTTGAGAACGTTCCTGCTCGTGATCTTGCCCCTCTGCTTCGCCAAATGATGGATGGCGGCAGCGTCGGCAATGTCGTGCATTATGAACCCTCCAACGTTCTTATTCTGACCGGTCGTGCCTCCACCATTAATAAACTGATTGAAGTCATAAAGCGCGTTGATGTCATCGGCACAGAGAAGCAGCAAATTATTCATCTGGAATATGCGTCAGCGGAAGATCTCGCAGAGATTCTTAATCAATTAATCAGCGAAAGCCATGGTAAAAGCCAGATGCCTGCCCTCCTTTCCGCGAAGATTGTGGCGGATAAGCGAACCAACTCTCTTATCATCAGCGGGCCGGAAAAAGCACGCCAGCGCATCACTTCATTACTGGAAAGCCTTGATGTAGAAGAGAGCGAGGAAGGAAATACCCGGGTCTATTACCTGAAATATGCTAAAGCCACGAATCTGGTGGAAGTGCTAACCGGTGTTTCCGAAAAGCTGAAAGATGAAAAAGGGAATTCGCGTAAGCCTTCTTCTACTTCTGCGATGGATAATGTGGCCATTACCGCCGATGAACAGACCAACTCGTTGGTCATTACCGCTGACCAGCCCGTCCAGGAGAAACTCGCCACGGTAATTGCACGTCTGGATATTCGCCGTGCACAGGTGCTGGTTGAGGCAATCATCGTTGAAGTTCAGGATGGAAATGGACTTAATCTGGGCGTGCAATGGGCGAATAAAAACGTTGGCGCACAGCAATTTACCAATACGGGATTACCGATTTTTAACGCTGCGCAAGGTGTGGCTGATTATAAAAAGAATGGCGGGATCACCAGCGCGAATCCTGCCTGGGATATGTTTAGCGCCTACAATGGCATGGCCGCAGGCTTCTTCAATGGCGACTGGGGCGTATTGTTGACTGCGCTGGCCAGTAACAATAAAAATGACATCCTCGCCACCCCAAGCATCGTAACGCTGGATAATAAACTCGCGTCCTTCAACGTTGGCCAGGATGTGCCGGTGCTATCCGGGTCACAGACCACTTCAGGCGATAACGTCTTTAATACCGTCGAACGCAAAACGGTGGGCACAAAACTCAAAGTCACTCCGCAGGTCAATGAAGGCGACGCGGTACTGCTCGAAATAGAGCAGGAGGTTTCCAGCGTTGACTCTTCGTCTAATTCGACGCTCGGCCCGACATTTAACACCCGTACTATTCAAAACGCCGTGCTGGTAAAAACCGGTGAAACGGTGGTCCTGGGCGGATTGCTGGACGATTTCTCTAAAGAACAAGTGTCAAAGGTTCCTCTGCTTGGCGATATTCCTTTAGTGGGGCAACTTTTCCGCTATACCTCGACCGAGCGCGCTAAACGCAACCTGATGGTGTTTATCCGCCCGACGATTATTCGTGACGATGATGTTTATCGCTCGCTATCGAAAGAGAAATACACCCGTTACCGTCAGGAGCAGCAACAGCGGATCGACGGGAAATCAAAAGCGCTGGTTGGCTCGGAAGATTTGCCGGTGCTGGATGAGAACACGTTCAACAGCCATACCCCTGCGCCCTCGGCACGGTAAGGCATTCTTATGAGAATTCACTCACCGTACCCCGCCAGTTGGGCGCTGGCACAACGAATTGGTTATCTCTATTCAGAGGGCGAGATTATTTATCTCGCCGATACGCCATTCGAACGGTTACTCGATATTCAACGTCAGGTTGGCCAGTGCCAGACCATGACCAGCTTGTCACAGGCTGATTTTGAAGCCCGGCTGGAAGCGGTGTTCCATCAGAATACCGGTGAGTCGCAACAGATTGCGCAGGATATCGATCAATCCGTCGATCTTCTCTCGCTTTCGGAAGAGATGCCCGCAAATGAAGATCTCCTGAATGAAGATTCAGCGGCACCGGTTATCCGCTTGATCAATGCGATTTTGAGTGAGGCCATCAAAGAAACCGCCTCCGATATCCACATTGAAACCTATGAAAAAACAATGTCGATCCGTTTTCGCATCGACGGCGTTTTGCGGACAATTTTACAGCCAAACAAAAAACTGGCGGCACTGCTTATCTCCCGAATTAAGGTCATGGCTCGTCTTGATATCGCCGAAAAACGTATTCCACAGGATGGACGTATTAGTTTGCGTATCGGGCGACGTAACATAGATGTCCGCGTATCCACACTGCCGTCCATCTATGGTGAACGCGCCGTGCTCCGTCTGCTGGATAAAAACAGCCTCCAGCTTTCATTGAACAACCTGGGGATGACGGCAGCGGATAAACAGGATTTAGAAAATCTCATCCAGCTTCCACACGGTATTATCCTGGTGACCGGACCGACAGGCTCCGGTAAAAGTACCACGCTCTACGCCATTCTTTCGGCGCTGAATACTCCCGGCCGCAATATTCTGACGGTAGAAGATCCCGTGGAATATGAACTGGAAGGCATAGGACAAACGCAGGTGAATACCCGTGTGGATATGTCTTTCGCTCGCGGCCTGCGCGCCATACTTCGCCAGGACCCGGATGTCGTCATGGTGGGGGAAATTCGTGATACAGAAACTGCGCAGATTGCGGTTCAGGCCTCGCTCACCGGCCATCTGGTACTCTCAACACTCCACACTAACAGCGCATCAGGCGCAGTGACCCGGCTCCGCGACATGGGCGTCGAATCATTCCTGCTTTCGTCTTCCCTGGCAGGGATTATCGCGCAACGTCTGGTTCGTCGCCTGTGTCCGCAATGCCGACAATTCACGCCCGTATCACCCCAACAAGCGCAGATGTTTAAATATCATCAGCTCGCGGTGACAACAATTGGCACTCCCGTAGGCTGCCCTTATTGCCATCAATCCGGCTATCAGGGGCGCATGGCGATCCACGAAATGATGGTGGTGACGCCGGAATTACGGGCCGCTATTCATGAAAATGTGGATGAACAAGCACTGGAGCGACTGGTCCGGCAACAACACAATGCCTTAATCAAAAATGGCCTGCAAAAAGTGATAAGCGGTGACACCTCCTGGGATGAGGTTATGCGCGTCGCCAGTGCCACGCTGGAGAGCGAAGCATGAATTATCGCTATCGCGCCATGACCCAGGATGGTCAAAAATTGCAAGGGATCATTGATGCTAACGATGAACGTCAGGCACGACTGCGGCTGCGTGAAGAAGGGCTTTTCCTGCTGGATATTCGCCCCCAAAAAAGTTCGGGAGTAAAAACACGTCGCCCGAGGATCAGCCATAGTGAACTGACGCTTTTCACCCGGCAGTTGGCAACCTTAAGCGCAGCGGCATTACCTCTGGAAGAGAGCCTTGCCGTAATCGGTCAACAAAGCAGTAATAAACGACTGGCTGATGTGTTAAATCAGGTACGCAGCGCCATCCTTGAAGGGCATCCCCTTTCCGATGCGTTACAACATTTTCCCACGCTTTTCGATTCGCTCTACCGTACCCTGGTTAAAGCGGGCGAAAAGAGCGGGCTGCTGGCCCCGGTGTTGGAAAAACTGGCTGATTACAATGAAAATCGGCAGAAAATCCGCAGCAAACTCATTCAGTCGCTGATCTACCCCTGCATGCTGACTGCGGTGGCGATTGTGGTCGTGATTATTCTCCTCACTGCTGTCGTGCCCAAAATTACCGAACAGTTCGTGCATATGAAGCAGCAACTGCCGCTGAGTACACGCATTCTTTTAGGTCTGAGCGACACGTTGCAACATACCGGCCCAACATTACTAGCGACAGTGTTTATTGTCGCTGTAGGTTTCTGGCTCTGGTTAAAACGCGGCAATAACCGCCACCGTTTTCATGCCATGTTGCTGCGCGTTGCACTCATCGGCCCGCTGATTTGCGCCATTAACAGCGCACGCTATCTCCGCACTTTAAGTATTTTGCAATCCAGCGGCGTCCCTCTGCTGGATGGGATGAATTTGTCCACCGAAAGTCTCAGCAACCTCGAAATCCGCAAGCGTCTGGCAAATGCGGCAGAAAACGTTCGGCAGGGTAACAGCATTCATCTTTCGCTGGAACAAACCGCAATCTTCCCGCCGATGATGCTCTACATGGTGGCCTCTGGCGAAAAAAGCGGGCAGCTCGGCACATTGATGGTCAGGGCCGCAGATAACCAGGAGACACTCCAACAAAATCGGATCGCCTTAACGCTCTCCATCTTCGAGCCAGCACTCATTATTACGATGGCACTGATCGTCCTGTTTATTGTCGTGTCGGTACTCCAACCTCTTCTTCAACTTAACTCAATGATTAATTAAGGAAATCATATGCGCGCAACGGATAAGCAACGCGGTTTTACATTACTGGAAATTATGGTGGTGATCGTCATTATCGGCGTACTTGCCAGCCTGGTGGTTCCCAACCTGATGGGCAATAAAGAAAAGGCGGATAAGCAAAAAGCCGTCAGCGATATTGTGGCGCTGGAAAACGCCCTGGATATGTACAAGCTCGACAATCATCGCTATCCAACCACAAATCAGGGACTTGAATCCTTAGTCGAAGCACCGACACTACCACCGCTGGCCGCAAACTATAACAAAGAAGGTTATATCAAGCGTCTGCCTGCCGATCCCTGGGGCAATGATTATGTCCTCGTTAATCCTGGTGAACATGGTGCATACGATCTGCTTTCAGCAGGGCCCGATGGTGAAATGGGAACCGAGGACGACATCACCAACTGGGGTTTGAGCAAGAAGAAAAAGTAAGTCAGCGATGAATCAGCAACGCGGGTTTACCCTGCTGGAGATGATGCTGGTGCTGGCGCTGGTCGCTATCACGGCAAGTGTGGTGCTCTTCACATATGGTCGGGAAGATACCGCCAGCACTCGTGCGCGCGAAACAGCGGCGCGGTTTACCGCTGCACTTGAATTAGCCATCGACCGCGCCACGCTCAGTGGTCAGCCTGTCGGTATCCATTTCTCTGATTCAGCATGGCGCATTATGGTACCGGGCAAAACACCATCAGCCTGGCGCTGGGTTCCATTACAAGAAGATGCCGCAGACGAGAGCAAAAATGACTGGGGTGAAGAACTCTCAATTCAACTTCAGCCATTTAAACCTGATGACAGCAACCAACCGCAGGTGGTGGTTCTGGCCGACGGACAAATCACGCCCTTCTCTTTGTTGATGGCTAACGCAGGGACCGGTGAGCCGCTCCTGACGTTAGTCAGTTCAGGCTCATGGCCCCTGGATCAAATGCTCGCCAGAGATACCCACCCATGAACAAACAATCAGGGGTGACACTGCTTGAAGTCTTACTGGCGATGAGTATTTTCACCGCTGTTGCTCTGACTTTAATGAGCAGTATGCAAGGGCAACGAAATGCCATCGAGCGGATGCGTAATGAGACGCTGGCGCTGTGGATCGCAGATAACCAGCTTAAGTCGCAAGATACATTCAACGATGAAAACACGTCCAGTTCAGGCAAAGAGATAATTAATGGCGAAGAGTGGAACTGGCGCAGCGATGTCCATTCAAGCAAAGACGGCACGCTTCTGGAACGCACCATAACGGTGATGTTACCCAACGGTCAGAAAACCGCTCTGACTCGTTATCAGAGCATCCATGATAGATCCGGGCAGGCGCAAGATGATTAATCGCCAACAGGGTTTCACATTGCTGGAAGTCATGGCGGCGCTGGCGATCTTCTCAATGCTTGGCGTGCTGGCGTTTATGGTTTTTTCGCAAGCGTCTACGCTACATCAACGCTCACAGAAAGAAATCCAGCAGTTCAATCAGCTACAGCGCACCATCACCATTCTTGATAACGATCTCCTGCAATTGGTCGCCCGGAGGAATCGGAGTACGGACAAGATCATGGTGTTGGGTGAAGAAGCTATTTTTACCACGCAAAGTCGTGATCCGCTGGCTCCTCTCAGTGAAGCACAAACCTTACTCACAGTTCACTGGTATCTACGAAATCATACGCTCTACCGTGCTGTTCGTACTTCTGTGGATGGCAGGAAGGATCAACCCGCCCAGGCGATGCTGGAACATGTCGAGAGCTTTCTTCTGGAAAGTAACAGCGGGGAAAGCCAGGAACTTCCTCTCTCAGTCACGTTACATCTGCAGACTCAGCAATATGGGGTGTTACAGCGCCGTTTTGCATTACCTGAGCAGTTAGCGAGAGAAGAGTCGCCAGCTCAGACGCAGGCCGGGAATAATAACCATGAATAATGAACAACGCGGCGTCGCGCTGCTCATTGTACTCATGTTACTGGCGCTCATGGCTGCTCTGGCAGCAGACATGACGCTCAGTTTTCACAGCCAGCTTCAGCGAACCCGCCAGGTAAACCATCATTTGCAACGGCAATATGATATTGAACTGGCGGAGAAACTTGCGCTTGCCAGCCTCACCCAGGACGTTAAAGATAACGACAGACAAACCACGTTGCAGCAGTACTGGGCACAACCGCAACAGTTGCAGCTGGAAAATGGCAATACAGTGAAGTGGCAGTTACGCGATGCCCAGCACTGTTTTAATCTCAATGCGTTAGCAAAAATCTCTGACGACCCGCTGGCTTCCCCTGATTTCCCCGCCCAGGTATTCAGTGCGCTGCTGATTAACGCCGGTATCGATCGCGGAAACACCGATGAGATCGTGCAATCAATCGCTGACTATATTGATGTCGATGACTCACCACGCTTTCACGGCGCAGAAGATAACTTTTACCAAAGCCAGACGCCGCCCCGGCATAGTGCCAATCAGATGCTTTTTCTGACCGGCGAATTGCGTCAGATAAAAGGCATAACCGAAAACATCTATCAGCGGCTTATCCCGTATGTCTGCGTTCTCCCGACCACGGAACTTAGCATCAATCTTAATATGCTAACGGAGAACGATATTCCGCTCTTCAGAGCGTTATTCCTCAATAACATCACGGATGCTGACGCTCGGGTCTTATTGCAAAAAAGGCCGAGGGAAGGCTGGCTAACCACGGATGCATTTCTTTACTGGGCGCAGCAGGATTTCTCCGGCGTGAAGCCTCTGGTAGCTCAAGTGAAAGGGCATCTTTTTCCCTATAGCCGCTATTTTACGCTGAGTACGGAAAGTATCAGCGACGAACAATCCCAAGGATGGCAAAGCCATATTTTTTTCAACCGTAAACAGCAGAGCGCCCAAATCTATCGGCGTACGCTGCAACTCTACTAATCATAAGGATCGTGATGCCTGAATCGTTGATGGTCATACGTTCTTCCTCGACGCTGCGTAAGCATTGGGAATGGATGACGTTCTCCGCAGATAGCGTATCTTCGGTACATACGCTCACAGACGATCTTCCGCTGGAGTCGCTGGCGGATCAGCCCGGTGCCGGAAATGTTCATCTTTTGATCCCACCAGAGGGCCTTTTATATCGTTCCCTCACGCTGCCCAACGCCAAATACAAACTCACCGCACAAACATTGCAATGGCTGGCAGAGGAGACGTTACCCGACAACACCCAGGACTGGCACTGGACGGTTGTCGATAAACAAAACGAAAGTGTCGAGGTGATAGGCATTCAGTCGGAGAAACTCAGTCGCTATCTTGAGCGTTTACATACTGCCGGACTCAACGTGACGCGGGTTTTGCCAGATGGCTGCTATCTTCCCTGGGAAGTAGATAGCTGGACTCTGGTTAACCAGCAAACAAGCTGGCTTATTCGCAGTGCCGCACATGCCTTCAACGAACTGGATGAACACTGGTTACAGCATCTTGCTGCCCAGTTTCCGCCTGAGAATATGCTTTGTTATGGTGTAGCACCTCACGGCGTTGCAGCGGCCAATCCACTTATCCAGCATCCTGAAATACCATCACTGAGTTTGTATTCTGCCGATATTGCATTCCAGCGCTATGACATGCTGCATGGTGTTTTTCGTAAACAGAAAACTGTAAGCAAATCGGGAAAATGGCTCGCCCGCCTGGCAGTAAGCTGTCTCGTTCTCGCCATTCTTTCTTTTGTTGGCAGCCGGGGCATCGCGCTCTGGCAAACGCTTAAGATTGAAGATCAACTTCAGCAACAACAGCAAGAAACCTGGCAACGTTATTTCCCGCAGATCAAACGCACCCACAACTTTCGTTTTTACTTTAAGCAGCAACTCGCTCAGCAATATCCTGAAGCTGTGCCGTTGCTCTATCATTTACAAACACTTCTGCTGGAACACCCTGAACTGCAGTTAATGGAGGCGAACTATAGCCAGAAGCAAAAGTCGCTGACCTTAAAAATGAGTGCTAAGAGTGAAGCCAATATCGATCGTTTCTGTGAGTTAACACAGTCCTGGCTTCCGATGGAAAAAACAGAAAAAGATCCGGTCAGTGGTGTATGGACAGTAAGGAACTCAGGGAAATGATTAAATCATGGTGGGCAGAAAAATCCACATCGGAAAAACAGATCGTTGCGGCACTGGCGGTTCTCTCGCTCGGCGTTTTTTGTTGGCTTGGGGTGATAAAACCGATAGATACCTACATTGCAGAGCATCAGTCCCACGCGCAAAAAATTAAGAAGGACATCAAATGGATGCAGGATCAAGCGAGCACCCATGGTTTACTTGGTCATCCTGCGCTTACGCAGCCCATCAAAAATATCCTTCTCGAGGAAGCAAAACGTGAGAATTTGACTATCACGCTGGAAAACGGTCCGGACAATACTCTGACAATTCATCCTGTCACAGCTCCCCTCGAAAACGTCTCCCGCTGGCTCACTACGGCACAGATAACACACGGTATTGTTATTGAAGATCTTCAGTTTACTCTTGCCGGAAACGAAGAGATCACCCTCAAGCATTTGTCCTTCAGGGAGCAACAATAATGGCAATGCTACTGCCGCTCTTCATTCTGGTTGGTTTTATTGCAGGTTATTTTGTTAATGCCATGGCCTATCACCTCTCGCCGTTGGAGGATAAAACGGCGTTAACGTTTCGCCAGGTATTGGTTCATTTCAGGCAAAAAAAATATGCCTGGCATGATACAGTGCCCCTGATACTTTGCGTTGCTGCTGCTATCGCCTGCGTCCTGGCACCTTTCACGCCCATCGTGACTGGCGCACTCTTTCTCTATTTCTGTTTCGTACTCACGCTCAGTGTTATTGATTTTCGCACTCAGCTCCTGCCCGACAAACTCACCTTACCGCTGCTCTGGCTTGGCTTGGTATTTAATGCGCAGTATGGATTAATTGATTTACATGATGCGGTTTACGGCGCGGTAGCGGGCTATGGGGTGCTGTGGTGTGTTTACTGGGGCGTCTGGTTAGTTTGTCACAAAGAGGGATTGGGCTACGGTGATTTCAAGCTACTGGCCGCTGCAGGCGCATGGTGTGGCTGGCAAACGTTGCCAATGATACTGCTGATTGCCTCGCTGGGTGGCATTGGTTACGCCATCGTTTCACAACTGCTGCAACGCCGGACTATAACCACTATCGCATTCGGCCCGTGGCTTGCGCTCGGCAGCATGATAAACCTGGGGTATCTGGCCTGGATCTCTTATTAACCGGGAGGGTTCTCCCTCCCGACACGGCTCAACCTTCTTCGCGGATCTGTGCTTGCAGATAATTTTGCAGGCCCATCTTCTGAATCAGATCAAGTTCCGTTTCCAGCCAGTCGATATGGCCTTCTTCATCACGCAAAATTTCTATCATCATATCGCGGCTGACGTAATCATGAACGCTATCGGCATAACCAATTGCCTCACGCAAATTCTTCGCGCCATCCAGCTCAAGTGCCAGATCAGAACGCAGCATTTCCTCAACATCTTCACCAATGTTCAGTTTGCCCAGGTCCTGTAAGTTTGGAAGACCTTCCAGAAAAAGAATGCGCTCAATATAACGATCGGCGTGTTTCATCTCATCAATGGATTCATGATACTCCACATCATTGAGACGTTTGAGACCCCAGTTTTTAAACATCCGGGCATGGAGAAAGTACTGATTGATTGCGACAAGCTCATTTCCCAACAGTTTGTTGAGATAATTTATAACTTTAGTATCACCTTTCATTTTTTGACTCCTTCGCTTCCACTCTTTGAAGCGTAGAACGGCTTACGAGTAAGTCAAAAAACACACTCCGTTTATGCGGACTCCTTAAACTCCGGCAGCTGCATTAATTCGTCCTCCATCACTTCACGCGCGGCCCGGACACATTTACCGCACTGATTGCCGACCGGAATAAATTTTTTTAATTGCTGGAACGAGTGAGGGGAAAACTGGCGCACAGCCTGACGAATTTTTTTATCGCTGATACCATTACAAAGACAAACGTACATAGAGACTCCCGTATACTTTCTTCAAAAATAAATGAAAATAGTTCTTATTTCAATTACGAAAAGACTCTTTTTTAAGCAAAGAATAGAAATATGAATAAAAATAATGGGCTACCAAAAGTAGCCCATTGACAAAAAATGCGGCGATACCGGAAGGTATCGCCAACACATTTATTGCTTAGTAAACGGCGCGAAGATTTCGCTAAATGCGTACTTCGGTGCCTGTTCTTTAGTCAAGCCGTGGAATTCCGGAGACAGGTTAGTGCCGCCCGGCAGGTCGCGCGCGATTGACCAGATACCAACCATACCGAGATTACGCTTCTGCGCATCCTGCATGACCAGACGAGCATCAGAGAGATAGAACACCTCGCCCTGAACGTCGTTCACGCCAACCATCGGCGTAGTACCCATCATAGCGTCAATTTCTGCATCGCTCTTGTTGGGATGGAGGCCTTTCAATTGTGAATGCAGGTTGGCAATCGCAGACGTTGCACACTTACCGTGAATGTTCTGGCCTTCGGTATTTGCAGACTGACAAATCGCGTTACCGTAGTCCATTGTCATCACGTTCACACCCGCCAGCTCAACACCTTTCGCTTTGGCATCGCTCAGGACATTCATCCCTTCCGGCGTCAGGCCAGTCGGTAGAATTGGCAAGGTGTACCAGATAGCAATATCTTTGCCTTCTGACTTCCATTTATCCTGCACTTTCTTCACAGCAAGGTTACGGCGTTCAATAGATGCCTGATCCGCAACCCAGGTGCCTTCGATATCGAAGTCCAGGACTCTGAGGTTCAGGTTATCAACGATGTCATAATAATGCTGCATCAGATCGTCTACGTTCTTACAGGAAGCAGCCAGCGGAGCGTTATTAGCACCACCGATAGACAGCATCACATCGCCGCCAGCCTCACGCAGAGCTTTGATTTTGCTGTACTGAGCGTAATTCTGCATACCGTAAGCGGTACCCCATGTCGGCAGACAGGTGTTCGCATCTTTACTCACCACAAACGCCAGCGTGAAGTGGTTGACGTTATGATTCTTAGCCAGCGCAGCCAGATCCGGGATCGTATTCAGCGTAAAGTCAACATACGGTGCATAAACGTGTTTCGGCCACGCTTTCTTCGGAGTACCTACACGTTCTTTGGTTCCGGTCCAGTCAACAAAAACACGCCACGGGTTGCTGTCAGAAGGAGAAACTTTCTGCACTTTACTCTGAGAAATGTAGTTCGCACCGTTAAAGCGAATCAGCGTATCGCTGGTATAAAGCGTTTCTGGATTAAACTGCGGCGCATTATTCAGCTCTTCGTTGCTATAGCTCTGAGCCTTACCTAACGGCTTCCACGGGCGGCTATTGCTACCGGTGGCGTTTTGGTTCGCAACCAGAGCAGGGTTGTCACTTTGCGTCCAGAACAGCGCTTCATAAGCCTGCCCATCAACAACAACGCGATCACCTTTCACGTACACAGTGGATGCGGACCATGCTTTCGCCGGTTCGTATTTCTTCCACGGGTTATCACCGCCTGGGACAAAGCCCCATGCGTCTTGATCGACAGAAGTTTTATAATGTGCATCGTTATAATCTACGATGCTGTCCGCGCTGTACGCTTTGCTGGCCTGGAAACCATCCGCAACAATGACGCCGCCGTTATCAATTTCACAGGTAGTCGGGTTACCGTACTGACTCAATTCCGCAGCGGTAGCTGTACGCACGAGACGCCATGGGTTATTGGAGTTTTCAGCGCTGGTACCCCGTGGGCAATCTTCAGAACCAACCCACCAGGCATTCTGATAGATATTACCATTGAAGATAACATGGTAAATTTCGCTACCTTCCTGGCCGCTCCACGCTTGCAATGAGTAATCGTTACCGCTATCCGCTGGTGTTGATGGCTCGTTGTTATCCGGGGTTGGGGTCACCGGAGTTTCCGGTGTTTCCGGAGTTGGATCAACCGGAGTCACAGCATCGCCATTATTATCCGGCTTAACGGAACAGGAGCCTGGGTTACCATACTGGCTGATTTCTGTTGCTGTTGCCGCGCGAACATAACGCCATGGGTTGCTGGCATCGTTTTCTTTCGCATCGCCTGGGCAATTTGCCGCGCCTACCCACCAGGCGTTCTTATAAATGCTGCCGTTGTAGATAACGTACAATGTAGAAGAACCTTCCTGACCTTTCCAGGCTACGACAGCATAGTTGTCGTTTGACTTATCAGCTGGGGCTGGCTGAACATCAGGAGCCGGTTTAACGTCCGGTGCCGGTTTCACATCCGGTGCAGGCTGTGGTGCTGAAGTACAGGACTGTGGATTACTGGTTTCTGAGATTTCCGTTGCCGTAGCGGCACGAACATAACGCCATGGGTTGCTGGCATCATTGCCTTTCGCATCACCCGGGCAGTTAGAAGAGGCTACCCACCAGGCATTTTTATATACCGCACCATTAAAGACGACATACCAGGTCTGACCGCCCTGCTGTTTATTCCAGGCAACTACAGAAGAATTAGACGGAACAGTGCCCTGTGCTGGTGTAGCCGAACCGCCATTAGCCGGCGTATTGGATGCAGGCGTATTCGAAGTTGAAGAAGATGAGCTACCGCTCTTTTCGCAGGAAAGTGTATTGCCAAACTGACTAATTTCAGCAGCTGTCGCGGTACGCTTTAAACGCCACGGGTTAGTTGCATCATTTGCTTTCGCTTTTCCCGGGCAATTTGTAGAAGAAACCCACCAGGCATTTTCATAAATTTTGCCATCGAAAATAACCTGATATTTATTGCCACCTTGTTGGTTATTCCATGCTTCCATTGCCAATGCTGGCAGAGCGGAACACACCAGCCCCATACCAATCATAGATTTGGTAAATATATTTAATTTCATTATAATCCCTTGTGACGTAAAAACTGCAAAACAAAAGTCCTACGCAGGAATTATTTACGTTTTACGAGAACCCTTCAATATGAATTAAAGCACGGCATTAAAAATAAGAAAAAAGCCTGACAAATGAAGCATTTTAAAAACAGAAATATTCATATTTAAAATATTAAATTGAATTGATATTTTAAATATGAATAATTTATTCGTTCTGACAGTACGAATAAGATATGCAGTCAACAAATGCAAAAAGGGCGCCGAAGCGCCCTTTTTAATTCGAAACTAATTAACGTGTAATTAGCCCAGAACTTTAGCAACAACGCCCGCGCCAACGGTACGGCCGCCTTCACGGATTGCGAAACGCAGACCGTCGTCCATCGCGATCGGGTGGATCAGGGTAACAACCATTTTGATGTTGTCGCCCGGC
>NZ_JBJQLG010000022.1:0-52346 GCF_046486495.1 Escherichia sp. WS3227_2 | reverse complement strand
TGGTCCCACCTGACCCCATGCCGAACTCAGAAGTGAAACGCCGTAGCGCCGATGGTAGTGTGGGGTCTCCCCATGCGAGAGTAGGGAACTGCCAGGCATCAAATTAAGCAGAAGGCCCAGTCGGAAGACTGGGCCTTTTTGCGCTGGTGCAAAAAATGCCGGGTGCGACGCTGGCACGTCTTCTCCAGCCTGGGCAGGCACGGTAGGGGCAGCTTATTCCTCCATATACGCCAGGCGAATACGGCTTCCCCAAATTGCCCACTTCCATACTTCCTCCTTACCAGAAATCTATCCTTAAACTCCTTAATAACCATTTTCCTGCTAACTAAATTCATGGTTAAGGTTGCATAATGATACGCAACAAATGTATAACATTTTCTTTACCAAATAAAATAAACAACAGCGACCGACAAAAGCATCGGATTACGGCAGGAGACATAATGGCATGGCTGAAAGTACTGTAACGGCAGACAGCAAACTGACAAGTAGTGATACTCGTCGCCGCATTTGGGCAATTGTGGGGGCCTCTTCAGGTAATCTGGTCGAGTGGTTCGATTTCTATGTCTACTCGTTCTGTTCACTCTACTTCGCCCACATCTTCTTCCCTTCCGGGAACACGACGACTCAACTACTGCAAACAGCAGGTGTTTTTGCTGCGGGATTTCTGATGCGCCCGATAGGCGGTTGGCTATTTGGCCGCATAGCCGATAAACATGGTCGCAAAAAATCGATGCTATTATCGGTGTGTATGATGTGTTTCGGCTCACTGGTTATCGCCTGTTTGCCAGGCTACGAAACAATCGGTACCTGGGCTCCGGCATTATTGCTTCTTGCTCGTTTATTCCAGGGATTATCCGTTGGCGGAGAATATGGCACCAGCGCCACCTATATGAGTGAAGTTGCCGTTGAAGGGCGCAAAGGTTTTTACGCATCATTTCAGTATGTGACGTTGATCGGCGGGCAACTGCTAGCTCTACTGGTTGTCGTGGTTTTACAACACACCATGGAAGACGCTGCACTCAGAGAGTGGGGATGGCGTATTCCTTTCGCGTTAGGAGCTGTGTTAGCTGTAGTGGCGTTGTGGTTACGTCGTCAGTTAGATGAAACTTCACAACAAGAAACACGCGCTTTAAAAGAAGCTGGATCTCTGAAAGGATTATGGCGCAATCGCCGTGCATTCATCATGGTTCTCGGTTTTACCGCTGCGGGCTCCCTTTGTTTCTATACCTTCACCACTTATATGCAGAAGTATCTGGTAAATACTGCGGGAATGCATGCCAACGTGGCGAGTGGCATTATGACTGCCGCATTGTTTGTATTCATGCTTATTCAACCACTTATTGGCGCGCTGTCGGATAAGATTGGTCGTCGTACCTCAATGTTATGTTTCGGTTCTCTGGCAACCATTTTTACCGTTCCTATTCTCTCAGCATTGCAGAACGTTTCTTCGCCTTATGCCGCTTTTGGTCTGGTGATGTGCGCCCTGCTGATAGTGAGTTTTTATACTTCAATCAGTGGAATACTGAAGGCTGAAATGTTCCCGGCCCAGGTTCGCGCATTAGGTGTTGGTCTGTCGTATGCCGTCGCTAATGCGATATTTGGTGGCTCAGCAGAGTACGTAGCGTTGTCACTGAAATCAATAGGAATGGAAACAGCCTTCTTCTGGTATGTGACCTTGATGGCCGTGGTGGCGTTTCTGGTTTCTTTGATGCTACATCGCAAAGGGAAGGGGATGCGCCTTTAATTATGCGCCAACTGCCAGATGGTATAGCCGGTAGTTGCACCGGCGACATCCCAGGTAAAATCTTTCCAGCTCCAGCCGCTCCCCTCGGGGCGGCTATCCCAAAGTTCTTTTGACGCGCCCAGCCCAACAGAGAACATCAGCCCAAAAGTGGCACTGCGATCGCGACTCATCCCCTGATGCTGTGCATATTCATTTCCGGCGGCGGAAAGCATCGCCGAGGCGATAAAGTGTTGAGCTTTATCCTGCCCGCTCCAGCTATCGTTAGCCATATGGCTGCATCCAGAAAGTAACAATAGCGAGCAGACAAAAAGAATACGCAAAACGTGGCCTCCAAAAAACAAACCCCGTACAGGACGGGGTTGTGATTACAGGATGCGGCTAATTAATCGGTCGATGCGGATACGGCGCAAACGGCGGATGAGTTTACGAACCTTCACCGGATAATCGGCAATACTTTGCAGATCGCGATAGTGCTTAACGATGGTGGTATGCTCGCGGATCAGCTCCAGTTCTTTCTCTCGCTGTGGCGCAAGCTCCAGTTGCGGATCGTGGATCAAAATGGCGTTTTCCAGATCCAGACGCCAGGCGCGCGGGTTCAGGTTATTACCAGTGATCAACATCCACTTATCATCAACCCACATCCCTTTCAGGTGATAGGTGTTGTCGTCATCTTTCCATAACCGAACCACTAACTGGTCAGTGTTGACGTAATACTGTAAACGGCTCAGGAAACGACGCAGATTGATCTCATAGAGATAAGGCAATGCGCCAATTATCTTGAAAGGTTCATCTTCCGGAATGTAGAAGTCATTCGCGGTTTTATCACCAACAATAATTTCGACCTTTTTCCCTTCGCGCAGCAACTGGATGATATTGCGCACAAGGATTGCTGGCAGGTTGAAGTATGGCGTACAGATGGTTAGTTTCT
This sequence comes from Escherichia sp. WS3227_2, assembly GCF_046486495.1. Lineage (NCBI taxonomy): Bacteria > Pseudomonadati > Pseudomonadota > Gammaproteobacteria > Enterobacterales > Enterobacteriaceae > Escherichia > Escherichia sp. WS3227_2. Next base: position 49,674 of record NZ_JBJQLG010000022.1, on the reverse strand, counting down.
GCTCGGCACAAGGCATAAGGTGGAAAATGGTCTTGTTTAACAGACTCGATTTCCCCAGTCCCACTAGCGGCGTTACGGAAAGCTGATCGTTGTCGGCATCGCCCTGGAAATGATAAGCGGCATCACGCAGCTCCTGGCGGAACAGGCGAATGTCGTTCTTGATTTCCGGGCTTTTTGGCCGATTAACATCATCCAGACGATTAACGCCGCGGCCATTCATAATATTCTGTGTAACCCATTCAAACATAATGTCTGACATCTTACGGTTACGGATAAGATGATAACGGTCGTAGCGATATTTATCGTGCTGATGCAGGTAAACATCGTTCAGGCTGGCACCGCTATAAAGTACGCTATCGTCGATGATAAAGCCTTTAAAGTGCAGAACACCAAGGGCTTCACGGGTATTGATTGGAACGCCATAAACCGGAACATCTACGCCCGGATTTTCCTGCGCCATGCGGCAGTACCAGTCAGCGTTAGTGTTAGATGCCGCAGCGCCAATGCGTCCACGTTGTGCACGATGCCAGTCGACCAGCACCCGCACATCCAGTTCCGGACGCTGCCTTTTAGCCTCATACAACGCGTTCAGAATGCCTTTGCCACCGTCATCCTGTTCGAGATACAGGGCGACAATGCAAATGCGCTGCTTCGCGCTGGCTATTTTTTCCAGCAGCGTCTCCCGGAAGTCGGCGGGAGCGTAAAAGAAATCGACATCATCAACTGATTGAGAAATCTTGGGTAGTTGGGCAAGGTGTTGTTGATGTTTATTACGCTTAAATTTTGACAACATCACAGTGCATTTCTTCTCTGTTCATTGAAGGGTCCTCTGTGCAATGCAGACGACATAAGCGGGCAATAATAACACCAGTCCCGATTAAGTGGTCAACATTTCCAGTACCTTACTCATGATTCCTCGCGCTGGGCAAGATTTAGCGTAAGCCCAACGATCCCCTCTTCGAGCTGGATATCAACGTTAAACCCGAGCTTGCGGGCCAGCGCCACCATGCCACGATTGTTTGGCATCGTAATACCATTCAGACGTTGTAGTCCGTGATCTCGCGTATAGGTAATCAACTTTTCCATTAAGCGTCGACCTAAGCCTAACCCTTTGAGATCCGAGCGAACCAGCACGGCAAATTCGGCATCGATGTTATCAGGGTCGGAGATCGCACGCGTGACGCCGAGGATCTCTTCCGTTTGATCAATACGTCGTACCGCTACAAATGCCATTTCCCGATCGTAGTCGATCTGCGTCATGTTGGCTAAATCTTCATGGGTAAATTCGTTGATCTCGCTAAAGTAGCGGTAATAAAGATCTTCTTTGGTGACTCGCGAAATGAACTGCTGAAGTTGTGGCTCATCTTCTGGCAAAATCGGGCGGAACAAGCAGCGTTCACCGTTTTTCAATTCTACCCACTCTTCCAGCTGATGTGGATAAGGGCGCACTGCCAGCCGGCTCTCGTTATCGCCTTCAAACGGCGCGATATCCAGCGTGACATCCAGCGCGGTAAATTCACTGCCAGAAGCCAGCAAAGGATGAATATCCAGACGTTGAATTTCCGGACAATCGACAATCAAGTTGGAAACCTGTACCAGAAGCTGGCTCAAGCCTGCAACATCCAATGGGCGTAGCGCACTGCGCGCACGAATCTTTTTACTTTTGATCCCCTGAATAACCAGATAGCGGGCCAGGTTCATGTTCAGCGGCGGCAGTGCGACGACGGCTTGATCTTCAGGACGCCACTCCACACCGCCTTCACCCAGCATGATTAACGGCCCGAAAACCGGATCGTGCTCAACCACAACCCGCAACTCCTGAGCGCCAGCACGGTTAGCCATACTTTGCACCAACAGGCCGTGGACCCGCGCCTGCGGCCAGGCCATTTTTACGCGATCGAAAATAGCGTTTGCCGCTTGCTGGACTTCATTAGCTGTACGCAGGTAGAGCATTACGCCCTGAACTTCCGATTTATGTGGAATATCCGGCGAGCGCAATTTCAGTGCCACCGGATAGCCAATCTGTTCGGCAATATGTACCGCTTCGGTGCTATCACTGGCAATCCAGGTAGGGAGAGTATTCATACCATACGCTTGCAGGATGGGCTGAACTTCATGGGTATCGAGCGACGTAGCCCCTTCGGCAATCGCCTGTTGCAACAGAAGATGCGCTTCTGCGGTATTGGAAGTCAGATTGCTGGGCAACGCCGGCGTTTCGCGTAGTTGCTTCTGATTACGCCGGTACTCGACCATATGCATAAAAGCAGTGATGGTTCCTTCCGGAGTACGGTAAGTCGGCAGCCCGGCTTCGCTGAATAAACGTCGTGCCTCTTGCGAGGAGTGCTCGCCGCACCAGTTCGTCAGCAAAGAGACATATTTGCTGCGGGGATGATGCTTTACCGCTTCAATTAATACTTGCGCGCTTTCTGTTGCGGGAGCAGCGGCGCTGGGCGAATGAATAACCATCAGCGCATCAAAATCCTGGCTGTGGAGCAGAATGTCCAGCGTTTTGACATAATGCTCGCTGCTGGCGTCATCGCGCAGATCGAGCGGGTTAGAGATTGCCACATGCCCTGGCAGTGCATCGCGCAGTTTCTGGCAGGTTTCTTCGCTTAGCGTTGCCAGCTTGCCATTACGTGACCATAAGGCATCCAGCGCCAGCGCGGCAGGCGCAGCACCGTTGCTGATAATCATCAATCGGTCGCCACGCAGCGGGCGCATATGGCTAAGGGTTTCCACCGCCGAAAACAGTTCGTGGGTGTCCTGTACCCGCAACAAACCGGCACGCTGAATAGCTGCATCCCACGCCGGATCCATTCCTGCCGTGGTGTTCAACAGACGTTGAGCCGCCGGGCTACGTCCGCTTTTAATCACCAGAATCGGTTTATTGCGCGAGGCACTACGGGCTGCCGAAACAAAGCGCCTCGCGTCGCTTAACTGTTCGAGATAGAGCAGGATGGCGCTGGTTTTACTGTCGCGCGCCAGATAGTCGAGCAATTCATCAACGTCGATATCCAGGCTGTCGCCAAGCGCAATAAAGTAGGAAAAGCCCATCTCACGCTGTTGCGCCCAGTCGAGGATGGTGTTGGAGACGGCAGCCGATTGCGAAATAAACGCCAGCTTGCCGCGTTTAATCGGCACAGGCGAAAAGCTGGCATTCAGACCCTGCCAGGGAGCCAGTAAGCCCAGACTGTTTGGTCCTAGCAGGCGCATGTTATGGCGAAGGGCGCAGGCGCGAAGATCTTCGTGTTGCGATGCCGGGGCGGAAAGAATAATGCAGGTTTTACAGCCTTTCTCGCCGAGCTCTTCCAGAAGAGCAAGATTACGGCTGGCATTGGTACATAAAACCGCAAGGTCGGGTGTAAAGGGCAAGCTGGCAATATCCGGCCAGGCCAACACACCCAACACCGCTTTCCAGGCTGGCGTCACCGGGAGTACCGGTCCGTTAAAGCCTCCCGCCAGCAGGTTACGCATCATCAGGTAACCTGCGCGATTGGGTTTCATCGATGCGCCAATTACCGCAATCGATTTTGGTCGCAGTAGTGCTTCCAGTCCTCGCTGACTCATACCGGTCTCCCGCAGAAGTGACCGAATGATTTTAAACGCTTTCTAACTGTTCTGCTGTGATGCTACCCAGATGTTGCGTTTTTCCTGCCAGATAGCGTGTTTTAAAGCGGGTAAAATGCTCGCCTAACCCTGCCGCCGCCCCGGTATCGCCGGCCATATCTAACAGTGCGATGGCTACTTCGGCAGTACAATATTGGCCTTCAGCCTGGGCTTCACGCAGGCGATAGGCAGAAAGCCGGGAAAGATCGACGGAAATGACGGGAAGATTATCCAGATACGGACTTTTACGAAACATCTTGCGAGCTTCCGGCCAGGTACCATCGAGCATGATAAACAGCGGTGGCTTACCGGCAGGTGGTGTGAAGATCACTTCCCGTTGCTCGTCAGCATACGAGGCGGGAAAGACCACCATTGGTTGATAGTCCGGGTTTTGCACCAGCTCCAGCAAGTCCTGCGAGGGTTCGGTTCGCGACCATTGAAACGCAACGGTATCAGGCAAAATATCAGCAATCAGACGCCCGGTATTACTGGGCTTCATTGGCTCGGTGTCGAACATCAGCAAACAAAAGCGACTTTTTGCTTGTGCTGGGGTAATTGTCGAACAGAGACATAATTTCTCTGGCAAAAGACAGCGTTGGCAGCGACGAACGCGATTTCCGCGGGCAAGAAAAGGACGTGTTGCGCGCGCAATACGCTCGGCGCGTAACTGGAGAACAGCGTTTTCGGTCATAAGAGAGTGTCGAAAAAACGCCATTGTCGCAGAGGAGAAAACGGGGCACAAGATGCGCCCCGGTAAGATTAAAGAGATTCGTTCAGCCAGCTGTCGAACGGCGCTTTCGGTACTGCGCCATTAAGCATGTCGACAACCTGACCGTTTTTGAAAATCATGATCGTCGGTATACTACGAATTCCAAAGCGACTGCTCAATTCACGTTCAGCTTCGGTATTCACTTTCACAAAGCGCACTTTACCGCTACGCTCTTGCGCGACATCTTCAAAAATTGGTGCGAAATTACGGCAGGGGCCGCACCACGGTGCCCAGAAGTCGATCACCACAGGTAGATCATCTTTCAGCAATTTGTCGAGCGTTTCACCGGTCGCATTAATCACCTCTCCGTCAAACAAGTCGTGACCGCAGCGTCCGCATTTTGCCGCATCTTCGATCCGATCGTCGGGAATGCGATTGATGGCCTGACAATGGGTACAAACGGTATTCATAACTAACCTCGGGATGAGTAAGGAGACTTATCGGCAACGACGCCGGTATGTTTCTAATATGTTACATATTATCGGGGACATTGTTCCAGACAACAATCTGTTTTATTCAATAGGTATGATAGTCGTAGGCTTTGGTACGAAATCATGGCGAACCGCGCGGACTTCGGGTAATCTGCGCGCTTCGCGCAGCGCTGGTGGAGAAAAGCATGAACGATGAAATGAAAGGTAAAAGCGGCAAGGTCAAAGTGATGTATGTCCGCAGTGATGATGATTCTGATAAACGTACCCACAACCCGCGTACCGGGAAAGGGGGCGGGCGTCCAGGAAAATCTCGTGCTGACGGTGGCCGTCGCCCCGCCCGCGATGACAAACAGAGTCAGCCCCGTGACCGCAAGTGGGAAGAGTCGCCGTGGCGCACAGTTTCCCGCGCGCCGGGTGATGAGACGCCGGAAAAGGCCGATCACGGTGGCATCAGTGGTAAAAGTTTTATTGTTCCGGAAGTGTTGCGTCGTCAGCGTGCGGAAGAAACCCGCGTCTACGGCGAAAACGCCTGTCAGGCACTGTTCCAGAGCCGTCCGGAAGCAATTGTTCGCGCCTGGTTTATCCAGAGCGTAACGCCACGTTTTAAAGAAGCCTTGCGCTGGATGGCAGCAAACCGCAAAGCGTACCATGTGGTAGATGAAGCGGAACTGACAAAAGCGTCAGGCACGGAACATCACGGCGGCGTTTGCTTCCTGATCAAAAAGCGTAACGGTACAACCGTGCAGCAGTGGGTAAGCCAGGCAGGCGCGCAGGATTGTGTACTGGCGCTGGAAAACGAATCTAACCCGCATAACCTGGGTGGCATGATGCGCAGCTGCGCGCACTTCGGCGTGAAAGGCGTTGTGGTGCAGGATGCGGCACTGCTGGAGTCGGGTGCGGCTATCCGTACCGCAGAAGGCGGCGCAGAGCACGTTCAGCCGATTACTGGCGACAACATTGTTAACGTGCTGGATGATTTCCGTCAGGCAGGTTACACCGTAGTGACCACTTCCAGCGAGCAGGGGAAACCGCTGTTCAAAACCAGTCTGCCAGCGAAAATGGTACTGGTGCTGGGTCAGGAATATGAAGGGTTACCGGATGCCGCACGCGATCCGAACGATTTGCGCGTGAAGATTGATGGTACTGGCAACGTTGCCGGGCTAAATATCTCTGTTGCAACCGGCGTTTTGCTTGGTGAATGGTGGCGTCAGAATAAAGCCTGATAAATCGGCCGGGTGGCAACGCTGCCATCCGGCGTTTTCCTGCAAATTTACTCACTTTCTGCCGGTAATACTGGCATCCAGTCAATCGGTTTCTCGCCACGTTGTTCCAGCCACTGATTTGCCAGCACAAAATGGTTGCAGCCAAAGAACCCACGATGCGCCGAAAGCGGTGATGGATGCGGCGCTTTCAGTACGTGATGGCGTTGTTTATCAATAATCGCCCCTTTCTTCTGTGCATGTGATCCCCACAACAAAAACACCACGCCTTCGCGGTGCTGGTTAATCAGGCTGATGACTTTATCGGTGAAGGTCTCCCAGCCGAGGCTGGCGTGAGAATGCGCCTGACCTGCGCGAACCGTCAACACAGTATTGAGTAGCAGAACGCCCTGACGCGCCCAGCTTTCAAGATAACCATGATTAGGGCGGGTGAAACCGGGAATAGTATTTTCCAGCTCTTTATACATATTCAGCAGTGACGGCGGTGTCGCAATGCCGGGGCGAACGGAAAATGCCAGACCATGCGCCTGTCCCGGTCCGTGATAAGGATCCTGGCCGAGAATCACCACTTTAACGTCACCCAACTCTGTAAAGCGGAACGCGTTAAAGACATCCTTTTGTGGCGGATAGATAGTGATGCCGGACTGCCGCTCGCTGGCGACGGTCTGTAGGGTATTAAGAAAATAGGGTTGTTGCTTCTCTTCAGCCAGCACGTCATGCCAGGTTAATTCGTTTGCCATCTCGCTCTCCCGCGAATCTTCAATCCGCCTAGCTTAACTGCTTCTTTCTACAGAACAAAATCATGCTCATTTTTTAGACTTAAACGAGTGCAAAAAAATGTAAATTGGTAAAATTTCACACCTGCATAAGTTGATGTAAAACAATAAAATCCATTTACGACCATACTTGATGTGTGGTTTTTATTGATTTAAATCAAAGATTCAAGGGTGTTTGAGGAGTATATATACACTCAAGCAACAATGGTTTTACCAATTGGCCGCGACAGGCTGAACAAATCAAATAATTTTGCCGGGGAGGCATCACATGATTACAGGTATCCAGATTACTAAAGCCGCTAACGACGATCTGCTGAACTCTTTCTGGCTGCTGGACAGCGAAAAAGGCGAAGCGCGTTGCATCGTTGCGAAAGCAGGTTTTGCAGAAGACGAAGTGGTTGCAGTAAGCAAACTGGGTGATATTGAATACCGTGAAGTTCCAGTAGAAGTTAAACCAGAAGTTCGCGTTGAAGGTGGTCAACACCTGAACGTTAACGTTCTGCGTCGTGAAACTCTGGAAGATGCAGTTAAGCATCCGGAAAAATATCCGCAGCTGACCATCCGTGTATCCGGTTATGCAGTTCGCTTTAACTCTCTGACTCCGGAACAGCAGCGCGACGTTATCGCTCGTACCTTTACTGAAAGCCTGTAAGGCTTAAGTAGCAAGTTATTAAGCGGAAGAGGGTGACCTCTTCCGCTTTTCTTTTTGTCTTTCAATAGAAAATGCGTACCGCACAATAGACCAGCAACAGCGCCAGCACGATATTTAACTGGCGACCATACTGGCGAAACAATCGCTGAAACAGATGCCCCGCCAGCGCCCAGCACACATTGCCAAACGTCCCAATCATCGCCAGCAAAACGCTGACGCCAACTACCCAGCTTAGCGCCTGCGTTTGCGGCAGGACAAACGTCGACAGTGCCGTAACGCCATACAAAATGATTTTGACGTTCACAAACTGCAAAGCAAAGCTGGCCCAAAAGCTGATTGGTTTTGCCTGAAGTCCGTCTTCCTTTGTTGGACTGGTAGCGATTTTCCACGCCAGCCAGACAATATATGCCGCTCCCGCCCAACTCAACAGATGCACTGCTGCCGGGTCGATAACAGCCAGTGAAAACGAAATTCCCGCGCATAGCAACATGACGATTAAAAATCCCAGACTCATCCCTGCCAGCACGCGAGTACTCTGACGAAATCCGTGCGTTGTAGCTGAGCTAAGGGCGAGAATATTGTTCGGTCCTGGCGTCATGGCGGTAATCAGGGTGTAAGTCCAAAAAGCACTTAAAAGGGTCGGTGTCACTTGTTATCTCCTCTGTTTTGGTAGACAGTACCCGACACGGAACATTTAAAAAAATGAATGTTTTTACATTCTAAATTCGATATTTTCGATAGGTTTGGGGTTATGGATCTGCGCCGTTTTATTACGCTTAAAACCGTGGTGGAAGAGGGTTCCTTTTTGCGAGCTTCGCAAAAATTGTGCTGCACACAATCGACGGTGACTTTTCATATTCAGCAGCTTGAACAGGAGTTCTCGGTACAGTTGTTTGAGAAAATTGGTCGACGGATGTGCCTCACTCGCGAAGGAAAAAAGCTGCTGCCGCACATCTATGAACTTACCCGAGTGATGGATACGCTTCGTGAGGCTGCCAAAAAAGAGTCGGATCCGGACGGGGAACTACGCGTTGTTTCGGGCGAAACGTTGCTCTCTTACCGAATGCCGCAGGTGTTGCAGCGTTTTCGGCAACGCGCCCCAAAAGTACGTTTATCGTTGCAGTCGCTGAACTGTTACGTGATCCGTGATGCACTACTGAATGATGAGGCCGATGTTGGCGTCTTTTATCGCGTAGGAAATGATGATGCTTTGAACCGACGAGAGTTGGGTGAACAATCGCTGGTGCTGGTGGCTTCACCACAAATTGCAGATGTCGATTTTACTGAGCCGGGAAGACATAACGCCTGTAGCTTTATTATCAACGAACCGCAATGTGTCTTCCGGCAGATATTTGAGAGCACGCTGCGTCAGCGGCGGATCACGGTGGAAAACACCATTGAGCTGTTAAGCATTGAAAGTATCAAGCGTTGTGTCGCGGCAAATATCGGGGTCAGTTACCTGCCGCGCTTTACAGTGGCAAATGAACTTGCGAGTGGCGAATTAATCGAATTGCCTTTTGGCGAACAGTCGCAGACCATTACGGCCATGTGCGCACACCATGCTGGAAAAGCGGTTAGCCCGGCGATGCACACTTTTATTCAGTGTGTTGAAGAGTGTTTTTTGCCGGGATAAAAATAATGCCGGGCTTAAACCCGGCATTGAAATTACTCTTCTGTCGTTTGCGGTGGCACGCCCGTTCCGCTTGGTTTACGGCGCTTACCAATATTTTTGGTGTCGCGATGGCGTTTTTTCACCCGCGGCTTCTCTTTCTCTTTAGCTTTTTTCTTCTCGGCACGTTTAGCCAGTACTTTCTTCGATGGCTTGCCAGTCTGCTTCTCGCTTGGCGCACGCGTTTTCGGGCGTAACTCATCAATTACACGAGCTTTAATTGGCTCTTCAATATAGCGACCAACTTTGCCCAGCAGCAGATGGTCATGGGCTTCTACCAGCGAAATTGCGGTGCCTTTACGACCGGCGCGCGCGGTACGTCCGATACGGTGCAAATAAGTATCGCCACTGCGCGGCATATCGAAGTTAAAGACGTGGCTGACGTCAGGAATGTCGATACCGCGCGCGGCAACATCGGTTGCAACCAGTACGTTTACGCGGCCTTCGGTCAAACGCTTGATCGCTTCGTTACGCTTGCCCTGTACCATCTCACCTTCGAGATAGCAGTTGTTGATGCCCGCTTCGCGCAGCCAGTTTGCCAGCTCATGCACACGCTCACGCTTACGCACAAACACAATTGAGCGGGTCGCTTCCGGCTGTTTTAACAGATGCACCAGCAATGCGGTTTTATGTTCCAGGTCATCGGCGCGGTAATACCACTGATGAATTTTTTTGCGCTCACGGGTGGACGGATTGGCAGAAACCTCCACCGGATCTTCGAGCAGACGCTCGGCAAAGTCCTGAATCGCATCGCCTTCCAGAGTTGCCGAAAAGAGCAGGGTCTGTTTACGCCAGCGCGTTTCGCCAGCAATATGTTCGATATCCTGAGCGAAGCCCATATCCAGCATACGGTCTGCTTCGTCGAGGATCAGCGTTTCAACCGCGCGGCAATCGAAGTTCTCTTCTTTTATGTATTGCAGCAGACGTCCGGTCGTGGCGACCACGATGTCCTGATTTTCGCTGAACACTTCCGCGTGGTTCATATAGGCTACGCCGCCGGTGATGGTGGCAATATCCAGATGCGTATGTTTCGCCAGTTCGCGGGCATGATCGGCCACCTGCATCGCCAGCTCGCGAGTTGGGGTGAGGATCAAAATACGCGGCGGACCGGATTTCTTACGTGGGAAATCGAGCAGGTGCTGCAACGCTGGCAGCAGATACGCCGCCGTTTTACCGGTGCCTGTCGGCGCAGAACCGAGTACATCACGGCCATCGAGCGCAGGCGGAATGGCGGCAGCCTGAATGGCGGTCGGGCGAGTGAAACCTTTATCCTGGAGGGCTTCCAGCAGGCTTTCGTCGAGTTCAAGTTCGGAAAAAGTCGTTACAGTCATGTTCTACCTCTGTGTGGGGCGCTGATTATAGACGTTACGGCTGCAATCTTCATCTGTTTGTATGGATATCGCTTCTCGGGTATTGTTCTCACCCGGTGCTATCGCCGTTTTTCCTGCAAGGTTTTATTTTCATGTCACAGTCTACATCCGTGCTTCGTCGTAATGGATTTACTTTTAAACAGTTTTTTGTTGCTCACGATCGTTGTGCGATGAAAGTGGGAACGGATGGCATTTTGCTGGGCGCATGGGCACCGGTGGCTGGGGTAAAACGTTGCCTTGATATCGGCGCGGGTAGCGGGTTGCTGGCATTAATGCTGGCGCAGCGAACCGATGACAGCGTAATGATTGATGCAGTTGAACTGGAAAGTGAAGCTGCCGCGCAGGCGCAGGAAAATATCAACCAGTCCCCGTGGGCAAAGCGGATTAACGTCCATACGGCGGATATTCAGCAGTGGATCACACAGCAGACAGTACGCTTCGATTTAATCATCAGTAACCCACCTTACTATCAGCAGGGAGTAGAGTGCTCGACACCTCAACGGGAACAGGCTCGCTATACCACTACGCTTGATCACCCATCGTTGCTGACCTGTGCGGCGGAGTGCATTACCGAAGAGGGATTTTTCTGCGTGGTGCTGCCAGAGCAGATTGGTAATGGTTTTACTGAACTGGCATTAAGTATGGGCTGGCATTTACGTTTGCGGACGGATGTGGCGGAAAACGAAGCGCGACTGCCGCATCGGGTGCTGCTGGCATTCTCCCCGCAGGCAGGAGAATGCTTTAGCGATCGCTTAGTCATTCGTGGGCCAGACCAGAACTATTCCGAAGCGTATACGGCGCTGACCCAAGCTTTTTATCTGTTTATGTAATGATTGCCGGGAGAAAGGATCGATGGACCGGAATGCGTGAGCAGTTCCGGGTAATCCAGCGTAAAATGCAGTCCACGGCTCTCCTTGCGCATCATCGCACAGCGAACAATCAACTCGGCAACCTGTACCAGATTACGCAGCTCCAGCAAATTATTTGAGACGCGGAAATGGGCGTAATATTCGTCTATTTCTTGTTGGAGCATGGTTATCCGCCGCAGGGCGCGTTCCAGGCGCTTCGTTGTGCGCACAATGCCAACGTAATCCCACATAAACAGACGTAACTCGTGCCAGTTATGTTGAATTACTACCCGTTCGTCAGGGTTCTCAACGCGGCTTTCATCCCATGGCGGTAACGTACTGACGCCGTGGGCATAAGGCATACGCCTGGTAATATCTTCCGCCGCCGACCAGCCATAGACCAGACACTCCAGCAATGAATTCGAGGCCATGCGGTTCGCGCCGTGTAATCCCGTGTAACTCACTTCGCCGATGGCGTACAGACCCTCGACGTCCGTACGCCCATGATCATCAACCATTACACCACCGCAGGTATAATGTGCAGCAGGCACAATCGGCACCGGTTCTTTCGTGAGATCAATGCCCAGCCCGAGCAGTTTTTCATAGATCATCGGGAAATGCTGGCGAATAAAATCGGCAGGCTTATGGCTGATGTCGAGATACATACAATCCGCACCGAGGCGTTTCATTTCATGATCAATAGCGCGGGCGACAATATCGCGCGGGGCCAGTTCGCCGCGCTCATCGAAATCGGGCATAAAACGCGTGCCATCCGGGCGCTTGAGATAAGCACCTTCGCCGCGCAGTGCTTCCGTTAACAGGAAATTTCGTGCCTGTGGGTGATACAGCGCGGTAGGGTGAAACTGATTAAATTCGAGATTGGCAACCCGACAGCCCGCGCGCCACGCCATAGCAATGCCATCGCCAGAAGAAATATCCGGATTGGTGGTGTACTGATAAACCTTCGACGCACCGCCGGTTGCCAGTACCACCGCTTTTGCGTGGCAGGTTTCAACCGTTTCTTTATTTCGGTTCCATACCCACGCGCCTACAACTCGTCGCGTGCCCGGCAGGCCAATTTTGTCAGAGACAATCAGATCAACCGCGTTGCTGCGCTCCAGCACGCAAATATTCGGATGGTTCTGCGCCTTGCTCACTAGCGTGGTTTCTACTTCTTTACCGGTGGCGTCGGCGGCATGAAGAATACGACGGTGACTATGTCCACCTTCACGGGTCAGATGGTAGCTTTCTGCGCCATTCGGTTGAACGTGGGTATCAAACAACACCCCCTGGTCGATTAACCATTGCACACAGGAACGTGCATTGCTGGCGACAAATTCAACTGCATGGCGATCGCAAATACCAGCCCCGGCAATCAATGTGTCTTCCACATGCGAGTCAATGCTGTCAGTTTCATCAAACACGGCGGCAATTCCGCCCTGGGCATAAAATGTTGAACCTTCCGTTACCGGGCCTTTACTTAGAACGATGACCTGATGCTGATCAGCCAGGCGCAGCGCCAGTGAAAGTCCGGCTGCGCCGCTACCGATAATCAACACGTCACATGAATGTTCAGGGAGAGTATTCATTTTCTTTGTTTAATTTACTAAACACGATTTGGTCAGCATAGCATCATGTTGTGCGAATAAACACCTGCTATTTTAATATTTGTTACAGTGGCTAAACACGCTGACTCAGGGCGGCGAGAAAAAGAGAAGTTACTGGCTGGTGGAGGATTAGGTGGTGAAATAAAAAGGCCGTTGGGTTACTCTTCAGGCAGTTAAATGGGCATTTCTACACAGATAATGCGATGTTCAGATTCTGTAGACTTATAATGATAGATAATGATCCGTCTACAGCATGACAAACAAAAACAGATGCGTTACGGAACTTTACAAAAACGAGACACTCTAACCCTTTGCTTGCTCAAATTGCAGCTAATGGAGTGGCGTTTCGATAGCGCGTGGAAATTTGGTTTGGGGAGACTTTACCTCGGATGAGCGAGCAGTTAACGGACCAGGTCCTGGTTGAACGGGTCCAGAAGGGAGATCAGAAAGCCTTTAACTTACTGGTAGTGCGCTATCAGCATAAAGTGGCGAGTCTGGTTTCCCGCTATGTGCCGTCGGGTGATGTTCCCGATGTGGTACAAGAAGCTTTTATTAAAGCCTATCGTGCGCTGGATTCGTTCCGGGGAGATAGCGCTTTTTATACATGGCTGTATCGGATTGCTGTAAATACAGCGAAAAATTACCTGGTTGCTCAGGGGCGTCGTCCACCTTCCAGTGATGTGGATGCCATTGAAGCTGAAAACTTCGAAAGTGGCGGCGCGTTGAAAGAAATTTCGAACCCTGAGAACTTAATGTTGTCAGAAGAACTGAGACAGATAGTTTTCCGAACTATTGAGTCCCTCCCGGAAGATTTACGCATGGCAATAACCTTGCGGGAGCTGGATGGCCTGAGCTATGAAGAGATAGCCGCTATCATGGATTGTCCGGTAGGTACGGTGCGTTCACGTATCTTCCGAGCGAGGGAAGCTATTGATAACAAAGTTCAACCGCTTATCAGGCGTTGACGATAGCGGGATACTGGATAAGGGTATTAGGCATGCAGAAAGAACAACTTTCCGCTTTAATGGATGGCGAAACGCTGGATAGTGAGCTGCTTAACGAACTGGCTCATAACCCAGAAATGCAGAAAACCTGGGAAAGCTATCACTTAATCCGTGACTCAATGCGGGGTGATACTCCCGAGGTGCTCCATTTCGATATCTCTTCACGCGTGATGGCCGCCATTGAAGAAGAGCCAGTACGTCAACCGGCGACATTGATCCCGGAAGCCCAGCCTGCGCCGCATCAATGGCAGAAAATGCCATTCTGGCAGAAAGTACGTCCGTGGGCGGCACAGCTTACCCAAATGGGCGTAGCCGCATGCGTATCGCTTGCAGTTATCGTTGGCGTCCAGCACTATAATGGACAATCTGAAACGTCCCAGCAGCCCGAAACGCCGGTATTTAATACACTGCCGATGATGGGTAAAGCCAGCCCGGTAAGCCTGGGAGTACCTTCTGAAGCGACCGCAAACAATGGTCAACAGCAGCAGGTACAGGAGCAACGTCGTCGCATTAATGCAATGTTGCAGGATTACGAACTGCAACGCCGACTCCACTCTGAACAGCTTCAGTTTGAGCAGGCGCAAACCCAGCAAGCCGCTGTACAGGTGCCAGGAATTCAAACTTTAGGAACGCAATCGCAGTAATGAAGCAACTTTGGTTTGCCATGTCATTAGTGACAGGTAGCCTGTTATTCTCTGCTAACGCCTCGGCCACTCCCGCGTCCGGGGCGTTATTACAGCAGATGAACCTGGCCAGTCAGTCACTGAATTACGAGCTGTCATTCATCAGCATCAATAAACAGGGTGTTGAGTCTCTGCGTTATCGACATGCACGCCTCGATAACCGTCCTCTTGCACAATTGTTGCAAATGGATGGCCCGCGCCGGGAAGTGGTACAGCGCGGCAATGAAATCAGCTATTTTGAACCGGGACTTGAACCGTTCACGCTTAATGGCGATTACATTGTTGATTCTCTACCATCGCTCATCTATACCGATTTCAAACGCCTTTCTCCTTACTACGACTTTATCTCCGTCGGGCGCACGCGTATTGCTGATCGTCTTTGCGAAGTCATTCGTGTGGTTGCCCGAGATGGTACACGCTACAGCTACATCGTGTGGATGGACACCGAATCGAAATTACCGATGCGGGTTGATCTCCTTGATCGCGATGGTGAAACGCTGGAACAATTTCGCGTGATTGCTTTTAATGTCAATCAGGATATCGGCAGCAGTATGCAGACGCTGGCGAAGGCAAATTTGCCGCCGTTGCTTTCTGTTCCTGTAGGTGAAAAAGCTAAATTCAGCTGGACGCCAACCTGGTTGCCACAGGGTTTTAGCGAAGTTTCCAGTAGTCGACGTCCGCTACCGACGATGGACAACATGCCTATCGAATCACGTCTCTATTCCGACGGATTATTCAGCTTCTCGGTAAACGTTAACCGCGCTACGCCATCGAGCACCGATCAGATGTTGCGCACCGGGCGCAGAACCGTCAGTACAAGCGTACGTGATAACGCCGAAATCACCATTGTCGGTGAACTGCCGCCGCAAACGGCGAAACGCATTGCCGAGAATATTAAGTTCGGGGCAGCGCAATGATCAAAGAGTGGGCTACCGTCGTCTCCTGGGAAAACGGGCAGGCGCTGGTTAGTTGTGATGTTAAAGCCTCATGCAGCAGCTGCGCTTCACGTGCCGGTTGCGGTAGCCGCGTGTTGAATAAACTTGGCCCGCAAACCACGCATACCATTGTCGTACCCTGTGATGAACCGTTAGTGCCGGGGCAAAAAGTGGAATTGGGGATCGCCGAAGGCAGCCTGCTTAGCTCCGCATTACTGGTTTATATGTCGCCGCTGGTGGGATTATTCCTCATCGCTTCGCTATTTCAGCTACTCTTTGCTTCTGACGTCGCAGCATTATGTGGTGCGATCCTCGGCGGTATTGGCGGGTTCCTGATTGCGCGCGGCTATTCGCGTAAGTTTGCTGCCCGGGCAGAATGGCAACCGATCATCTTAAGCGTGGCATTGCCGCCTGGCCTTGTGCGATTTGAAACATCTTCGGAAGACGCGAGCCAGTGATTTCACTGGCTTTGTTGCATTTTGCATAACAAATGCGAGGACGTTTCCAGATACCACAATCCATACGGTATGAACATTTCCTCGCCTCAATGTTGTAGTGTAGAATGCGGCGTTTCTATTAATACAGACGTTAAGCTCAGAACAGCGACTTCTAAAAGCCTGGTTAACCGGGCATTAAGGCACAATAATCATACTTTATGAAGAATATACGTAACTTTTCGATCATAGCTCACATTGACCACGGTAAATCGACGCTGTCTGACCGTATTATCCAGATCTGCGGTGGCCTGTCTGACCGTGAAATGGAGGCGCAGGTTCTCGATTCCATGGAGCTTGAGCGTGAGCGTGGCATTACCATCAAAGCGCAAAGCGTGACGCTGGACTACAAAGCGTCTGACGGCGAAACCTATCAGCTTAACTTTATCGACACCCCGGGCCACGTAGACTTCTCCTATGAAGTTTCCCGTTCGCTGGCTGCCTGTGAAGGTGCATTGCTGGTGGTCGACGCCGGGCAGGGCGTAGAAGCGCAAACCCTGGCAAACTGCTACACCGCCATGGAAATGGATCTCGAAGTGGTGCCGGTACTGAACAAGATTGACCTGCCGGCAGCCGATCCTGAACGCGTGGCGGAAGAAATTGAAGATATCGTCGGCATTGACGCCACCGACGCGGTGCGCTGTTCAGCGAAAACCGGCGTTGGCGTACAGGACGTTCTCGAACGTCTGGTGCGCGACATTCCGCCGCCGGAAGGCGATCCGGAAGGCCCGTTGCAGGCACTCATTATCGACTCCTGGTTCGACAACTACCTGGGCGTTGTTTCACTTATCCGTATTAAAAACGGCACCCTGCGTAAGGGCGATAAAGTGAAAGTCATGAGTACCGGGCAGACCTATAACGCCGACCGTCTGGGCATCTTCACGCCGAAACAGGTTGACCGTACTGAACTGAAATGCGGCGAAGTAGGCTGGCTGGTATGTGCGATTAAAGATATCCACGGCGCTCCAGTAGGCGATACCTTAACGCTGGCGCGTAATCCGGCAGAAAAGGCGCTGCCTGGCTTTAAGAAAGTCAAACCGCAGGTATACGCCGGTCTGTTCCCGGTAAGTTCCGACGACTATGAAGCCTTCCGTGACGCGCTGGGTAAACTCAGCCTGAACGATGCCTCACTGTTCTATGAGCCGGAAAGCTCAAGCGCGCTGGGCTTTGGTTTCCGCTGCGGCTTCCTCGGTCTGCTGCACATGGAGATCATCCAGGAACGCCTGGAACGTGAATACGATCTGGATCTGATTACCACTGCGCCGACCGTAGTGTATGAAGTTGAAACCACGTCAAGAGAAGTTATCTACGTCGACAGCCCATCCAAGCTGCCAGCGGTAAATAACATCTACGAACTGCGCGAGCCGATTGCAGAATGTCACATGCTGCTGCCGCAGGCATATCTCGGCAACGTTATTACGCTGTGCGTAGAAAAACGCGGCGTGCAGACCAATATGGTTTACCACGGTAATCAGGTGGCGCTGACGTACGAGATCCCGATGGCGGAAGTGGTGCTCGATTTCTTCGATCGCCTGAAATCTACCTCGCGTGGTTATGCGTCTCTGGATTACAACTTCAAACGCTTCCAGGCGTCCGACATGGTACGTGTAGACGTATTAATCAACGGTGAACGTGTTGATGCGCTGGCGTTGATCACCCACCGTGATAATTCGCAAAACCGCGGTCGCGAGCTGGTGGAGAAGATGAAAGATCTAATCCCACGCCAGCAGTTTGATATCGCTATTCAGGCAGCGATTGGTACGCACATCATTGCGCGCTCCACCGTGAAACAGCTGCGTAAAAACGTACTGGCTAAATGTTATGGCGGCGATATCAGCCGTAAGAAAAAGCTGCTGCAGAAGCAGAAAGAAGGTAAGAAACGCATGAAGCAGATCGGTAACGTCGAGCTGCCGCAGGAAGCGTTCCTCGCCATTCTGCACGTCGGCAAAGACAACAAATAACCCTTAGGAGTTGGCATGGCGAATATGTTTGCCCTGATTCTGGTGATTGCCACACTGGTGACGGGCATTTTATGGTGCGTGGATAAATTCTTTTTCGCACCTAAACGGCGGGAACGTCAGGCAGCGGCGCAGGCGGCTGCCGGTGACTCACTGGATAAAGCAACGCTGAAGAAAGTTGCGCCGAAGCCTGGCTGGCTGGAAACCGGTGCTTCTGTTTTTCCGGTGCTGGCTATCGTATTGATTGTGCGTTCGTTTATTTATGAACCGTTCCAGATCCCGTCAGGTTCGATGATGCCGACTCTGTTAATCGGTGATTTTATTCTGGTAGAGAAGTTTGCTTATGGCATTAAAGATCCTATCTACCAGAAAACGCTGATCGAAACCGGTCATCCGAAACGCGGCGATATCGTGGTCTTTAAATATCCGGAAGATCCAAAGCTTGATTACATCAAGCGCGCGGTGGGTTTACCGGGCGATAAAGTCACTTACGATCCGGTCTCAAAAGAGCTGACGATTCAACCGGGATGCAGTTCCGGCCAGGCGTGTGAAAACGCGCTGCCGGTCACCTACTCAAACGTGGAACCGAGCGATTTCGTTCAGACCTTCTCACGCCGTAATGGTGGGGAAGCGACCAGCGGATTCTTTGAAGTGCCGAAAAACGAAACCAAAGAAAATGGAATTCGTCTTTCCGAGCGTAAAGAGACACTGGGTGATGTGACGCACCGCATTCTGACAGTGCCGATTGCGCAGGATCAGGTGGGGATGTATTACCAGCAGCCAGGGCAACAACTGGCAACCTGGATTGTTCCTCCGGGACAATACTTCATGATGGGTGACAACCGCGACAACAGCGCGGACAGCCGTTACTGGGGCTTTGTGCCGGAAGCGAATCTGGTCGGTCGGGCAACGGCTATCTGGATGAGCTTCGATAAGCAAGAAGGCGAATGGCCGACAGGTGTGCGCTTAAGTCGCATTGGCGGCATCCATTAATAGCCCATCTTCGTTCACGTTGTCGCCGTTATGGCGACAACGTGAATTATTTATGAGATAAATCTCCCGTGGCTAACGACATCCCCCGTCGTTGTGTATAGAATATTCCCCCGAAGTTTAAGGTTGGCACCTCCAGGTTGCCACGGCACACGAAACAGCGTTGGTCCCCATATACCGGTAAACTGAAACTGCAGCGAAGCAGTTAGCAGAGCCATGTATATCAGGTCTGTTTCGTGTGCTGAATTGTTGACGCATTTATTTATTGGTATCGCATGAACCCCATCGTAATTAATCGGCTTCAACGGAAGCTGGGCTACACTTTTAATCATCAGGAACTGTTGCAGCAGGCATTAACCCATCGTAGTGCCAGCAGCAAACATAACGAGCGTTTAGAATTTTTAGGCGACTCTATTCTGAGCTACGTTATCGCCAATGCGCTTTATCACCGTTTCCCTCGTGTGGATGAAGGCGATATGAGCCGGATGCGCGCCACGCTGGTCCGTGGCAATACGCTGGCGGAACTGGCGCGCGAATTTGAGTTAGGCGAGTGCTTACGTTTAGGGCCAGGTGAACTTAAAAGCGGTGGATTTCGTCGTGAGTCAATTCTCGCCGACACCGTCGAAGCATTAATTGGTGGCGTATTCCTCGACAGTGATATTCAAACCGTCGAGAAATTAATCCTCAACTGGTATCAAACTCGTTTGGACGAAATTAGCCCAGGCGATAAACAAAAAGATCCGAAAACGCGCTTGCAAGAATATTTGCAGGGTCGCCATCTGCCGCTGCCGACTTATCTGGTCGTCCAGGTACGTGGCGAAGCGCACGATCAGGAATTTACTATCCACTGCCAGGTCAGCGGCCTGAGTGAACCGGTGGTTGGCACAGGTTCAAGCCGTCGTAAGGCTGAGCAGGCTGCCGCCGAACAGGCGTTGAAAAAACTGGAGCTGGAATGAGCATCAATAAAAGTTACTGCGGATTTATTGCTATCGTCGGACGTCCGAACGTTGGCAAATCCACATTATTGAACAAACTGCTGGGGCAGAAGATCTCCATCACCTCCCGCAAGGCGCAAACAACTCGTCACCGCATTGTGGGGATCCATACTGAAGGCGCGTATCAGGCGATCTACGTTGATACCCCTGGCCTGCATATGGAAGAAAAACGCGCCATTAACCGCCTGATGAACAAAGCGGCGAGCAGCTCTATCGGCGACGTTGAGCTGGTGATTTTTGTCGTAGAAGGCACCCGCTGGACGCCGGACGATGAAATGGTGCTCAACAAACTGCGCGATGGCAAAGCGCCGGTAATCCTCGCGGTGAACAAAGTGGATAACGTGCAGGAAAAAGCCGATCTGCTGCCACACTTACAGTTCCTGGCAAGCCAGATGAACTTCCTCGATATCGTGCCGATCTCTGCCGAAACCGGGTTGAATGTTGATACTATTGCGGCAATCGTGCGTAAGCATCTGCCTGAAGCGACTCATCACTTCCCGGAAGATTACATCACCGATCGCTCACAGCGTTTTATGGCGTCTGAAATCATCCGCGAAAAACTGATGCGTTTCCTCGGCGCTGAACTGCCGTACTCCGTGACCGTGGAGATCGAACGTTTCGTCTCTAACGAACGCGGCGGTTATGACATCAACGGTTTGATTCTCGTTGAGCGTGAAGGGCAGAAGAAGATGGTTATTGGCAACAAAGGGGCCAAGATCAAAACCATCGGGATTGAAGCGCGTAAAGACATGCAGGAAATGTTCGAAGCGCCTGTTCACCTTGAGCTGTGGGTAAAAGTGAAATCCGGTTGGGCCGACGACGAACGCGCACTGCGCAGTCTCGGTTACGTTGACGATCTTTAAGAGTAACTCCGATGGAAGGCTGGCAGCGCGCATTTGTCCTGCATAGTCGCCCGTGGAGCGAAACCAGCCTGATGCTGGACGTCTTCACGGAGGAATCGGGTCGCGTGCGTCTGGTTGCCAAAGGCGCACGCTCTAAACGCTCTACTCTGAAAGGTGCATTACAGCCTTTCACCCCTCTCTTGCTACGTTTCGGCGGGCGTGGCGAAGTCAAAACGCTGCGCAGTGCTGAAGCCGTCTCGCTGGCGCTGCCATTAAGCGGTATCACGCTTTACAGCGGTCTGTACATCAACGAACTTCTCTCCCGCGTACTGGAATACGAGACGCGCTTCTCTGAACTCTTTTTCGATTACTTGCACTGCATTCAGTCTCTTGCCGGGGTCACTGGTACGCCAGAACCCGCGCTGCGCCGCTTTGAACTGGCACTGCTCGGGCATCTGGGCTATGGCGTCAATTTTACCCATTGTGCGGGTAGCGGCGAGCCGGTAGATGACACCATGACGTATCGTTATCGCGAAGAAAAAGGGTTTATCGCAAGCGTCGTTATCGACAATAAAACATTCACCGGAAGGCAGTTAAAAGCGTTAAACGCGCGGGAATTTCCTGACGCAGACACACTGCGCGCCGCGAAACGCTTTACCCGCATGGCGCTTAAGCCGTATCTTGGCGGTAAACCATTAAAGAGCAGGGAACTGTTCCGGCAGTTTATGCCTAAGCGAACGGTGAAAACACATTATGAATGATGAGGATTGTCATGGCTGAATTACTGTTAGGCGTCAACATTGACCATATTGCAACGCTGCGTAACGCACGCGGTACTGCTTACCCGGATCCGGTGCAGGCGGCGTTTATTGCTGAGCAGGCGGGAGCGGACGGCATTACCGTGCATTTACGTGAAGATCGCCGCCACATTACTGACCGTGATGTGCGCATCCTGCGTCAGACGCTGGATACCCGCATGAATCTGGAGATGGCGGTGACCGAAGAGATGCTGGCGATCGCCGTTGAAACAAAGCCGCATTTTTGCTGCCTGGTACCTGAAAAGCGTCAGGAAGTAACAACCGAAGGCGGCCTGGACGTCGCAGGGCAGCGTGAAAAAATGCGCGATGCCTGCAAACGTCTGGCAGATGCCGGGATCCAGGTTTCTCTCTTTATCGACGCCGATGAAGAGCAGATCAAAGCTGCGGCAGAGGTTGGCGCACCGTTTATCGAGATCCACACAGGTTGCTATGCTGATGCTAAAACTGACGCCGAACAGGCGCAAGAGCTGGCGCGTATCGCCAAAGCCGCGACCTTTGCCGCTAGTCTCGGTCTGAAAGTTAACGCTGGTCACGGTCTGACCTATCACAACGTGAAAGCTATTGCCGCCATCCCTGAGATGCATGAACTGAATATCGGTCATGCCATTATTGGTCGTGCAGTGATGACCGGACTGAAAGATGCGGTGGCAGAAATGAAGCGTCTGATGCTGGAAGCGCGTGGCTAATGGCAATATTAGGTTTAGGTACGGATATTGTGGAGATCGCTCGCATAGAAGCGGTGATCGCCCGATCCGGTGAGCGCCTGGCACGCCGCGTATTAAGCGATAACGAATGGGCAATCTGGAAAACGCACCACCAGCCGGTGCGTTTTCTGGCGAAGCGTTTTGCTGTGAAAGAAGCGGCGGCAAAAGCGTTTGGCACCGGGATCCGCAATGGTCTGGCGTTTAATCAATTTGAAGTATTCAATGATGAGCTCGGCAAACCACGGCTACGGCTATGGGGTGAGGCATTAAAACTGGCGGAAAAGCTCGGCGTTGTAAATATGCATGTAACGCTGGCAGATGAACGCCACTATGCTTGTGCCACGGTAATTATTGAAAGTTAAAAAAATACCGTTCTCTTTATAAAGTAAAACCCCCGAACTGGTAAGGAACGGGGGTTTTCACTTTACAACTTTAATTTTGTGCAGCACACGATTCCAACAGAAATGATTATGGATCAATTTCGTTATCCTGTACAAGCAACTTGCAATCTCTGACATAAAAAACGCGAGCCTTTACGAAGAAATCGACATTGATAAAAAGATTAACGTGACCGCTTTTTGATAAGTACATTAAAATCGGTTTCGTTATTGGCAATTTTGCTGTGCTTTACACCATGCCACTGAATTCCCCCATTGAAACGAGTGGTGTCGTCAAAGCTCTGGTGTGGAGTGCAGCACTCGATTCCAATAACTCGCACGTTCAGTTTTGGGGAGATGTAAGGGCTAATCTGAACGGCTGCATTCCTTGTTTAAGGAAAAACGAATGACTGATTACCGATACCTGATTAAACGGGTCATCAAAATCATCATTGCTGTTTTACAGCTGATCCTTCTGTTCTTATAACATAAGGAAACGTACTTAAGGCGCGTCAGGTTAACCAGCCAGGCGCGCCTTTAATAATTATAAATAAGTGCTTATACAGATAGTGTTATCATTCATGAAATAATTGATATTTATGATAACATCACGAAAATAAATATAAGAACCTGAAGGCTCACACTATAAAGTCAACAATAGTCTACTCCAGGAGCAGAATATTAAATTTTATCCGCGTGGTGCATCAGCACAAATTTATCCCACAACTGTTCTTCTGTCTCGACATGCGCCGGATCTTTCACAATAGTATTGGGGATCGGGCACACCTTCTGGCAGGTAGGTGTCTCGTAGTGCCCTACGCATTCGGTACACTTATCGCTGTTAATCTCGTAGATATGATCTCCCATTGAAATCGCCTCATTCGGGCATTCGGGTTCACACATATCACAATTGATGCATTTTTTAGTGATTAACAGCGCCATAAGGAAACTCTCAAAACAACACAAACCGGGCGGGCATTATACGCGCATTCTTTACTCAGACCAGTTTTTTCACCAGCGCTTCACTATGACGAATACGTTCTGGTGCCAGTTCCAGATCCTGCTGAATCAGCGCAATGAACAGCAAATCCGTTAACATTCCCTGCGCGTGACAAGCAGAGATTGAAGCACTGTTTGTCGCTTGTTCTTCGGCAATGGTATACAGGCAATGAGAAGCACGCTGTTGCAGGGCATTGGGAGTAAAGCCGGTAATCGCCAGCACTTTTCCGCCCACTCGCAGCATCTCATCTGCCGCCAGGTTTAACTCGCGTCGTACACCGGTGTAAGAAATGGCTAATAACAGATCGTCAGGGGACGACGCCTGTACTGTAGCGAGTAGCGCATGCATATCGCGCACTGCGGCAGCATTGAAGCCAATCTTCATCAGCTTCCAGGCAAAGTTTTGAGCCACCAGACCCGAAGCGCCAATACCGGTCAGAATTATCCGCCGCGCAGAGCGCAACATTGCCACGCACTCATGCAGCTTCTCTTCACTATTAACGTTTAGCGTTGCGTACATGGCGGCAGTATTTTCTTTAATCAGTTTTTCGCCGGCCAGCCGTAACGGATCATCACCGCGGATTTGGTTATGAATGGGCACGGAGGGAGATTCCGGCTGGCTTGCCAGCGCTTCACTCAACGCCAACTTAAGTGCCGGAAAACCTTTATAGCCGAGTTTTTGCGCGAACTTCACGACGCTGGACTGACTGACTCCGGCTTCGTTGGCCAGTTGCTGAGAGCTTAAATGGCGCGCCGTATCAGGTTGTAGCAGCAGATAATCCGCCAGTTTTTTATCACTCTGGGCAAGCCCCTGGTAACGCTGACGGATACGAAGTAAGCCGTTCATATCTTTCCTCGCGATGAAATAGTGGCGACAACAGGCAATATGAGACAAACGCGAGTGAATTTTATATTCCATTGCCGCTAATTACCATGAATTAAAAATTCCAGTTAGCCATGATGCGGTCGATTGTTGCCGGAAAAGTGATGATCTATCTGTTAGGCTATGTAGTAGCGAAAATTAATCAGGATGTTTCAGTCCAGAGGAGTATGGTTTGGCAACTCACGAGCGTCGTGTGGTGTTTTTTGACTTAGATGGAACATTGCATCAGCAGGATATGTTCGGCAGTTTTTTGCGTTATTTACTGCGTCGCCAACCGCTGAATGCGTTACTTGTCCTGCCGTTGTTGCCGATCATAGCCATTGCGTTATTGATAAAAGGTCGTGCGGCACGCTGGCCGATGAGTCTGCTTCTGTGGGGATGCACTTTTGGTCACAATGAAGCGCGTTTGCAGGCGTTGCAGGCCGATTTCGTACGCTGGTTTCGTGGCAATGTTACCGCCTTTCCGCTGGTTCAGGAGCGATTAACCACCTACCTGTTAAGTTCCGATGCTGATATCTGGTTGATTACCGGCTCTCCGCAGCCGCTGGTTGAAGCGGTTTATTTCGATACGCCCTGGCTGCCGCGGGTTAATCTTATCGCCAGTCAGATTCAGCGTGGCTATGGTGGTTGGGTATTGACGATGCGTTGCCTCGGGCATGAGAAGGTCGCGCAACTGGAGCGTAAAATCGGCACGCCACTGCGGTTGTACAGTGGCTATAGCGACAGTAATCAGGACAACCCGCTGCTTTATTTCTGTCAGCATCGTTGGCGAGTAACCCCGCGCGGTGAACTCCAGCAACTGGAATAGAGTAAAGCATAGCGTCCGTGTATAATGCGCCGCGCTTTTATAACCGGAGTTTTCTTTTTGTCTGAAGTCGAATTTAGCCACGAATACTGGATGCGTCATGCATTGACGCTGGCGAAGCGTGCCTGGGATGAGCGGGAAGTGCCGGTCGGCGCGGTATTAGTGCATAACAATCGGGTAATCGGCGAAGGTTGGAACCGTCCGATTGGTCGACATGATCCCACCGCACATGCAGAAATCATGGCTCTGCGGCAGGGCGGTCTGGTGATGCAAAATTATCGTCTGATCGACGCCACGTTGTATGTCACGCTTGAACCCTGTGTAATGTGTGCCGGAGCGATGATCCACAGTCGCATTGGTCGCGTGGTCTTTGGTGCGCGTGACGCGAAAACTGGCGCTGCGGGATCTTTAATGGATGTGCTGCATCATCCGGGTATGAATCACCGAGTGGAAATTACCGAAGGAATACTGGCGGATGAGTGCGCGGCGTTGCTCAGTGACTTCTTTCGCATGCGCCGCCAGGAAATTAAAGCGCAGAAAAAAGCGCAATCCTCGACGGATTAATTTTGTTTCTCTTCACTCCCTTTCCTGGAAAACAGCAGAGAGGGAGAGTGGGTCAAATAGTTTGATGACGACTGGGAAAGAAACGAGAGAAAAGGAAATTTCTCTTTGCCCAACTCCGTAGGCGATACCGCCGGATAATCCTGCGCCAGTTGCATCGCCGCTTCTGTAGCCTGCTTCTCTTTCTCTTGCAGATAACCCACCAGGCTAATCTGATACTTACGAATATTTTCGACATAAGCGTAGGCTTCATGCCCACGCGCGTAGCCGTAAGTCAGCTTGCTGTAATAGGGTTTCTGGCTAAGTAAAGGCAGACGCTGTTTTACGTCAGCCCAACTGTCAGGATTCCCTTTGGTTTTTGCCGTCAGAGCGCGGGCATCCAGCATATGCGCATAGCCCATATTGTACGCGGCGAGGGCAAACCAAATCCGTTCGTTCTCCGGCACACTTTCCGGCACTTTACTCATCATATCCTGCAAATAACGCACGCCGCCGCTGATGCTCTGTTCGGCATCGGTACGATCCGTAATGCCGAGGCTTTGCGCGGTGTTTTTGGTTAACATCATCATGCCGCGCACACCCGTCGGTGAAGTGGCCTGCGCATCCCAGTGCGATTCCTGATAAGCAATAGCGGCCAGCAAACGCCAGTCAATTTCTTCGGCGTATTTCTCAAACAGGGGCTTTAACTGCGGCAGTACCGCATCGACGGCGCGTAAAAATGTGCGCGTATCGACGTAATCAAAATCATCGCCATGCCCCAGGTATTTCTCTTCAATGCGTGCCAGAGTACCGTCTTCATTCATTTCGTTGAAGAAATCGAGCAGAGCGGCGGAAAGGGTATTATCGCCATCTAATGGGCTAAACCAGGTCACCGGTTGTTCATCGGTAATGTCGAGCGCTACGGCGAGTTCCGGATGAACGCGCTGAAACAGGCTAATGGCAACAGAATCAGCAATGGTGTAATCGAGTTTTCCTTCGATGACATCTTCCATTAATTCCGCAGAGCCTTTTTTGTCGTCAACCTTCCAGCTTAACTCCGGGAATTTTGTTTCTTTCAGGGTCTGGAGATCGTTAACCACCACATGACCCGGTGCAACGGTGAGTTGCTCCGCCGTCAGGTTGCCCAGTGTACGTGGGCGATACTGACCCACTTTATAAACCAGTTGTTGTGACACGGAATAATAGGTAGGGCCAGGCTGATAATTTTTTACCCGCTCACTGTTATAGACCAGGCCTGCCGCCAGCAGGTCGGCGTTACCATTATCGAGGTCGTCAAACAGCTGGCTGATATTCTGCCGCACGGTCACTTTCAGTTTTACGCCGAGGTAATCGGCAAACTGTTTCGCCAGTTCGTAATCCAGGCCAAAAGGTTTCCCGTTGATTTCGTTATACGTCAGGGGAGTATGAATGGTGCTCACACGCAACTCTCCCCGCGCTTGAATGGCGGCGATACGGTTGTCGGCTTTACCAAACCAGGGAATGGATGGCCAGAGAGCGACCGCGAGTAGCAGTGCCAGAATGCCGATGAACAGATAATTAATCTTTAATTTTTTCAATTAGTTAATTCTCTGTGTCGTGCGCGTCCCAGCTTGAAAAAACGTAATAATAGTGAAAGGTTTACTCATAAATGAGCGGCATTTTGCGTAAACCTGCGCCAGTTGGCAACTTATTACAGCCATTGGCGGCACGCGTTGCTAATTCACGATGGTGATTTTATTTCCACGCAAACGGTTTCGTCAGCGCATCAGATTCTTTATAATGACGCCCGTTTCCCCCCCTTGGGTACACCGAAAGCTTAGAAGACGAGAGACTTATGATGGAAATTCTGCGTGGTTCGCCTGCATTGTCGGCATTCCGAATCAACAAACTGCTGGCACGTTTTCAGGCTGCCAGGCTCCCGGTTCACACTATTTACGCCGAGTATGTCCATTTTGCTGACCTCAATGCGCCGTTAAACGATGATGAGCACGCACAACTTGAACGCCTGCTGAAATATGGCCCGGCACTCGCCAGCCACGCCCCGCAAGGCAAACTCTTGCTGGTGACCCCGCGTCCTGGCACCATCTCTCCCTGGTCTTCGAAAGCGACCGATATTGCCCATAACTGCGGGCTGCAACAGGTAAACCGTCTTGAGCGCGGCGTGGCTTACTATATAGAAGCCGGTACGCTGACCAATGAACAATGGCAGCAGGTTACCGCTGAACTGCACGACCGCATGATGGAAACGGTCTTTTTTGCTTTAGATGATGCAGAGCAGCTGTTTGCACACCATCAACCGACTCCGGTCACCAGCGTTGATTTGCTGGGGCAGGGCCGTCAGGCGCTAATCGACGCTAACCTGCGTCTTGGCCTGGCACTGGCGGAAGATGAAATTGACTATTTGCAGGATGCTTTCACAAAGCTTGGTCGTAACCCGAACGACATCGAACTGTATATGTTTGCCCAGGCGAACTCCGAGCACTGCCGCCACAAAATTTTTAACGCCGACTGGGTTATCGATGGTGAACAGCAGCCGAAATCGCTGTTTAAGATGATCAAAAACACCTTCGAAACCACGCCGGATCACGTTCTCTCTGCTTATAAAGATAACGCCGCCGTAATGGAAGGTTCTGAAGTGGGCCGCTACTTTGCTGACCACGAAACGGGCCGCTACGATTTCCATCAGGAACCGGCGCATATTCTGATGAAAGTCGAAACTCACAACCACCCGACGGCGATTTCTCCGTGGCCGGGCGCGGCGACCGGTTCCGGCGGTGAAATCCGCGATGAAGGTGCCACCGGACGCGGCGCGAAGCCGAAAGCTGGTTTGGTTGGTTTCTCCGTTTCCAACCTGCGAATTCCTGGCTTCGAACAGCCGTGGGAAGAAGATTTCGGTAAGCCTGAGCGCATTGTCACCGCGTTGGACATCATGACCGAAGGCCCGCTGGGCGGCGCGGCGTTTAACAACGAATTTGGTCGTCCGGCACTGAACGGCTACTTCCGTACTTATGAAGAAAAAGTGAACAGCCACAACGGCGAAGAGCTGCGCGGTTATCACAAACCGATCATGCTGGCGGGCGGGATCGGCAATATTCGCGCCGATCACGTACAAAAAGGCGAGATCAACGTTGGTGCGAAGCTGGTCGTTCTCGGCGGCCCGGCAATGAACATCGGTCTTGGCGGCGGCGCGGCGTCTTCCATGGCGTCTGGTCAGTCTGATGCCGACCTCGACTTTGCTTCCGTACAGCGCGACAACCCGGAGATGGAGCGTCGCTGCCAGGAAGTGATCGACCGTTGCTGGCAGCTTGGTGATGCCAACCCAATCCTGTTTATCCACGACGTTGGCGCAGGCGGTCTTTCTAACGCCATGCCGGAACTGGTGAGCGACGGCGGGCGCGGCGGTAAATTCGAACTGCGCGATATCCTGAGCGACGAACCGGGCATGAGCCCGCTGGAAATCTGGTGTAACGAATCCCAGGAACGCTACGTGCTGGCGGTTGCTGCCGATCAGTTACCGCTGTTTGACGAACTGTGTAAGCGTGAGCGCGCGCCATACGCGGTGATTGGTGAAGCGACCGAAGAACTGCATCTTTCTTTGCACGATCGTCATTTTGATAATCAGCCGATCGATCTGCCGCTGGACGTACTGCTTGGTAAAACGCCGAAGATGACCCGCGAAGTACAAACGCTGAAAGCGAAGGGTGATGCGCTGGTTCGTGAAGGGATTACCATTGCTGACGCGGTGAAACGCGTGCTGCACCTGCCGACCGTGGCGGAGAAAACTTTCCTGGTGACCATTGGTGACCGCAGCGTAACCGGCATGGTAGCGCGCGATCAGATGGTGGGTCCGTGGCAGGTGCCGGTCGCTAACTGCGCGGTCACTACCGCCAGCCTCGATAGCTACTACGGCGAAGCGATGGCGATTGGCGAGCGTGCGCCGGTTGCGCTGCTGGATTTCGCTGCCTCTGCCCGTCTGGCGGTCGGTGAAGCGTTAACCAATATTGCCGCAACACAGATTGGCGATATCAAACGCATTAAACTTTCCGCCAACTGGATGGCGGCGGCAGGCCACCCTGGTGAAGATGCGGGCCTGTATGAAGCCGTTAAAGCTGTGGGCGAAGAACTTTGTCCGGCGCTGGGCCTGACGATCCCGGTGGGTAAAGACTCTATGTCGATGAAAACCCGCTGGCAGGAAGGTAACGAAGAGCGCGAAATGACGTCGCCGCTGTCGCTGGTGATTTCTGCATTTGCCCGCGTGGAAGATGTGCGTCACACCATCACGCCACAGCTTTCTACCGAAGATAACGCACTGCTGCTGATTGATTTGGGCAAAGGCAATAACGCGCTGGGCGCAACGGCGCTGGCGCAGGTTTATCGTCAGCTTGGCGACAAACCGGCAGATGTACGCGATGTCGCGCAACTGAAAGGCTTCTATGACGCGGTTCAGGCGCTGGTAGCACAGCGTAAGCTGCTCGCGTACCACGACCGCTCTGATGGCGGCCTGCTGGTAACGCTGGCGGAAATGGCCTTTGCTGGTCATTGCGGCATTGACGCGGATATCGCCACTCTGGGTGACGATCGCCTGGCGGCGTTGTTTAACGAAGAACTGGGTGCGGTGATTCAGGTTCGTGCCGCTGACCGTGAAGCAGTTGAAGCGGTACTGGCACAGCATGGGCTTGCTGATTGCGTCCATTATGTTGGGCAGGCGGTTTCCGGTGACCGTTTTGTGATTACCGCCAACGGACAGACTGTATTCAGCGAAAGCCGCACCACGTTGCGTGTCTGGTGGGCAGAAACTACCTGGCAGATGCAGCGCCTGCGTGACAACCCGGAGTGTGCCGACCAGGAGCACCAGGCGAAATCAAACGACGCCGATCCGGGCCTGAATGTAAAACTGTCGTTCGATATCAACGAAGATGTGGCAGCACCGTATATTGCCACTGGCGCACGTCCGAAAGTTGCTGTGCTGCGTGAGCAGGGCGTGAACTCGCATGTTGAAATGGCGGCAGCTTTCCACCGTGCAGGCTTCGATGCTATCGACGTGCATATGAGCGACCTGCTGGCTGGACGCACGGGCCTGGAGGATTTCCACGCCCTGGTCGCGTGCGGTGGTTTCTCCTACGGTGATGTGCTGGGTGCCGGTGAAGGTTGGGCGAAGTCTATCCTGTTCAATGACCGTGTACGCGATGAGTTTGCAACCTTCTTCCATCGTCCGCAAACGCTGGCGCTGGGGGTATGTAACGGTTGCCAGATGATGTCTAATCTGCGCGAACTGATCCCAGGTAGTGAGTTGTGGCCACGTTTTGTGCGCAATACCTCCGATCGCTTTGAAGCGCGTTTCAGCCTGGTTGAAGTAACCCAAAGCCCGTCTCTGCTGTTGCAGGGGATGGTGGGCTCGCAAATGCCGATTGCTGTCTCTCATGGTGAAGGGCGCGTGGAAGTGCGTGATGCGGCGCATCTGGCGGCACTGGAAAGCAAAGGGCTGGTGGCACTGCGCTATGTCGATAACTTCGGCAAAGTCACTGAAACCTACCCGGCTAACCCGAACGGTTCTCCGAATGGTATTACGGCAGTCACGACTGAAAGTGGTCGAGTCACCATTATGATGCCGCACCCGGAACGTGTTTTCCGTACTGTCAGCAACTCCTGGCATCCGGAAAACTGGGGCGAGGATGGGCCGTGGATGCGTATTTTCCGCAATGCACGTAAGCAGTTGGGGTAAGCCGTCAACCCATTGGTTTTGCAGCCGGATGAGGCATTAAGCACCAACTACTATTATAAGCTCCCAACTTCGGGAGCTTTTTTGTGTCTGTAAATCACGACAATGGGTGGTTTGCCGTGTCGCTTTCTGGCGACATTTAACTCATTGATTTTAATATTATCTAATAAATTTATCTTAAGTTGTCTCTTTTTAGCGACACAGTGGCTGATTTACATTCAAATAGCGAAGAAGCCATAAATCCCTCAAAGCAGCGTATAATCAGTACGTTACCAAACTATTTTCTTTATTGGCACAGTTACTGCATAATAGTAACCAGTGGCTCATTCACCGACTTATGTCAGCCCCTTCGGGACGTGCTACATAAAATACGAATGACGCACAACAAGGTGCCTGCCGTCCAACTTCTGATATCAGCGTAGCTATATCAACCATCGGGCGAAACGTCGAGTTAGGCACCGCCTTATTCCATAACAAAGCCGGGTAATTCCCGGCTTTGTTGTATCTGAACTTCCCCTCGGTTAGCATCAGGCTATTCGCGTCTGACGAGAGTAACACCTTGAAACGCTGGCCCGTTTTTCCCCGCTCATTACGACAACTGGTAATGCTGGCATTTTTGCTGATTCTGCTGCCCCTGTTGGTGCTGGCATGGCAAGCCTGGCAAAGCCTGAATGCGCTTAGCGATCAGGCGGCGCTGGTTAACCGCACTACGCTTATTGATGCCCGGCGCAGTGAAGCGATGACCAACGCGGCACTGGAGATGGAGCGTAGCTACCGTCAGTATTGCGTGCTGGACGACCCAACCCTGGCGAAGGTTTATCAAAGCCAGCGCAAGCGTTACAGCGAAATGCTCGATGCCCACGCAGGCGTGCTGCCGGACGATAAACTCTACCAGGCATTACGTCAGGATTTGAACAATCTGGCTCAACTTCAGTGTAACAACAGCGGTCCCGATGCTGCCGCCGCCGCACGTCTTGAAGCCTTTGCCAGTGCCAATACCGAAATGGTACAGGCCACGCGCACAGTGGTGTTCTCTCGTGGGCAGCAGCTTCAGCGTGAAATCGCCGAACGTGGGCAATATTTTGGTTGGCAATCGCTGGTGCTATTTCTGGTGAGTCTGGTGATGGTACTGCTTTTCACGCGGATGATTATCGGTCCGGTAAAAAATATCGAGAGGATGATCAACCGGTTGGGGGAAGGGCGTTCTCTGGGCAATAGCGTTTCGTTCAGTGGACCGAGTGAGTTACGCTCGGTTGGGCAACGTATTCTTTGGTTAAGTGAGCGCCTGTCATGGCTGGAATCCCAACGTCATCAATTCTTAAGACATTTATCTCATGAATTAAAAACGCCGCTGGCGAGTATGCGCGAGGGCACTGAATTACTGGCTGACCAGGTTGTCGGGCCGCTTACGCCAGAGCAAAAAGAGGTGGTGAGCATTCTTGATAGCAGCAGCCGCAATTTGCAAAAGTTGATCGAACAACTGCTTGATTACAACCGTAAACAGGCGGACGGTGCGGTGGAACTGGAGAATGTTGAGTTAGCGCCACTGGTGGAAATGGTGGTTTCTGCTCATAGCCTGCCCGCACGGGCTAAAATGATGCATACCGACGTCGATCTCAAAGCAACAGCTTGCCTGGCGGAGCCAATGCTGCTGATGAGCGTACTGGATAATCTTTACTCCAATGCGGTGCACTACGGGGCTGAATCCGGTAACATTTGCCTTCGCAGCAGCTTACATGGTGCGCGGGTTTATATTGATGTCATCAATACAGGCACGCCCATTCCGCAAGAGGAACGCGCCATGATCTTTGAACCCTTTTTTCAGGGAAGCCACCAGCGAAAAGGGGCGGTGAAGGGCAGCGGTCTGGGATTAAGCATTGCCAGGGATTGTATTCGCCGTATGCAAGGGGAACTGTATCTGGTCGACGAGAGCGGGCAAGACGTTTGTTTCCGCATTGAATTGCCGTCGTCGAAAAACACGAAATAATGCTAACAGCCTATCCTATCAGGCTATTTTATTTGTCAGTTCGGCCCCGGGCAGTGCTCGAAATCCTCACGTACGACATGTACGCTCCGGTTTCTCCGTGCTGTCCATGTCCAGACTGTCTGCAACAATTACGTCCGCTGGGATAGGCTTTAAGTCTGGTGAATATGCGACACATTTTTCAACGATTATTGCCCCGACGGCTATGGCTGGCAGGGCTGCCATGTCTGGCATTGCTGGGTTGCGTGCAGAGTCACAATAAGCCAGCTATTGATACGCCAGCAGAAGAAAAAATTCCGGTTTATCAACTGGCTGACTATCTTTCTACCGAATGTAGCGACATCTGGGCGCTGCAAGGTAAATCAACCGAAACCAATCCGCTTTACTGGCTGCGGGTGATGGATTGTGCTGATCGTTTAATGCCTGCGCAGTCGCGTCAGCAAGCCCGCCAATATGACGACGGCAGCTGGCAAAAGACCTTTAAACAAGGGATTTTGCTCGCCGACGCCAAAATTACGCCGTATGAGCGCCGCCAGCTGGTCGCGCGCATTGATGCGCTAAGTACCGAGATCCCGGCACAGGTTCGCCCTCTGTATCAACTCTGGCGCGACGGTCAGGCGCTGCAACTGCAACTGGCGGAAGAGCGCCAACGCTACGGCAAACTCCAGCAATCCAGCGACAGCGAGCTGGATACATTGCGCCAGCAACATCACGTTCTACAGCAGCAACTGGAACTCACCACCCGCAAGCTGGAAAACCTGACTGATATTGAACGCCAGCTCTCGACCCGCAAACCGGCTGGAAATTTCTCGCCGGATACGCCGCACGAGAGTGAAAAGCCCGCGCCATCCACCCATGAGGTCACTCCTGATGAGCCATAAACCTGCGCATTTATTATTGGTCGATGACGATCCGGGATTGCTGAAACTGCTTGGCCTGCGCCTGACCAGCGAAGGCTACAGCGTGGTCACGGCGGAAAGTGGTGCTGAAGGATTACGGGTACTGAATCGCGAAAAAGTAGATTTAGTTATCAGCGACCTGCGGATGGATGAAATGGATGGTATGCAGCTGTTTGCTGAAATCCAGAAAGTGCAGCCGGGAATGCCGGTAATTATTCTTACCGCACATGGTTCTATTCCCGATGCCGTTGCTGCAACACAGCAGGGAGTGTTCAGTTTCCTCACCAAGCCTGTCGATAAAGACGCGCTATATCAGGCAATTGATGATGCGCTGGAACAATCCGCGCCAGCCACCGACGAACGCTGGCGCGAGGCGATTGTCACCCGCAGCCCGCTGATGCTGCGTTTGCTGGAACAGGCGCGGCTGGTGGCGCAATCAGACGTCAGCGTTTTGATTAATGGCCAGAGCGGCACCGGGAAAGAGATTTTCGCCCAGGCTATCCACAACGCCAGCCCGCGCAATAGCAAACCATTTATTGCTATTAACTGTGGTGCATTGCCCGAGCAATTGCTGGAGTCGGAGCTGTTTGGTCATGCGCGTGGCGCGTTTACTGGCGCTGTCAGCAATCGCGAAGGTTTATTCCAGGCGGCGGAAGGCGGTACGCTATTTCTCGATGAGATTGGCGATATGCCCGCACCGTTGCAGGTTAAACTGCTGCGCGTGTTGCAGGAGCGTAAAGTGCGCCCGCTGGGCAGTAACCGCGATATTGATATCGACGTGCGGATTATTTCCGCCACTCACCGCGACCTGCCAAAAGCGATGGCGCGCGGGGAATTCCGTGAAGATCTCTATTACCGCCTCAACGTTGTCAGCCTGAAAATTCCGGCTCTGGCAGAGCGCACAGAAGACATTCCGCTACTGGCAAATCACCTGTTGCGCCAGGCGGCAGAGCGACATAAACCGTTTGTCCGCGCGTTCTCCACCGATGCGATGAAACGCCTGATGACCGCTAGCTGGCCGGGTAATGTACGCCAGTTGGTCAACGTGATTGAACAGTGCGTGGCGCTGACCTCATCTCCGGTGATTAGTGATGCGCTGGTGGAGCAGGCGCTGGAGGGTGAAAATACGGCGCTGCCAACCTTTGTTGAGGCACGTAATCAGTTTGAACTCAACTATTTGCGTAAGCTGCTGCAAATCACCAAAGGCAACGTCACCCACGCGGCGAGAATGGCGGGGCGCAACCGGACAGAATTTTATAAACTGCTTTCCCGACACGAGCTGGATGCAAACGATTTCAAGGAATGAATTGGCGTTATGTGTTACGTTTAGCAGATCAAAAGACAGGCGACCTTTTCAAGGAATAGCATGAAAAAGATTGATGCGATTATTAAACCCTTCAAGCTGGACGATGTTCGCGAAGCACTGGCTGAAGTCGGCATTACCGGCATGACGGTCACTGAGGTGAAAGGTTTTGGCCGCCAGAAAGGCCATACCGAGCTGTACCGCGGCGCGGAGTATATGGTGGATTTTCTGCCGAAAGTGAAAATTGAGATTGTCGTACCGGACGACATTGTCGATACCTGTGTTGATACCATTATTCGCACGGCGCAAACCGGCAAAATCGGTGACGGTAAAATCTTCGTCTTTGACGTGGCACGGGTCATTCGTATCCGTACCGGTGAAGAAGACGACGCGGCAATTTAAACCGCGTCAAGGGTTGCCGGATGTTTCCATCCGGCAACATCAAATCACAGCACCTTATGCGGGCCAAAGCATTCGTAATGAATGTTTTCCTGCTTCACGCCCAGATCCACTAACTGTTTCGCGGCAAACTGCATGAAGCCAACCGGGCCGCAGAGATAGAACTGCATTGTCGGATCGCTGAACGCACCTTCCAGTTTGCTCAAATCCATCAGACCTTCGCTATCAAACTGACCTTTAGCGCGATCGGCTTCGCTCGGCTGACGATACCAGGTGTGCGCGGTAAAGCGCGGCAGTGCTTGCCCCAGTTCCTTAACTTCATCGGCAAAGGCGTGAACATCGCCATTTTCTGCCGCATGGAACCAGTTCACTTGTGCTGTGTGGCCTGCTTTTGCCAGTGTGTCGAGCATTGCCAGCATTGGCGTTTGGCCGACACCAGCAGAGATTAACGTCACCGGCGTGTCATCTGCGACAGCCATAAAGAAATCACCTGCTGGAGCAACCAGTTTCACGATATCGCCAACATTGGCGTGATTGTGCAGCCAGTTGGATACCTGCCCACCCTC
The DNA here is from genome assembly GCF_046486495.1 of Escherichia sp. WS3227_2. Classification (NCBI taxonomy): domain Bacteria; kingdom Pseudomonadati; phylum Pseudomonadota; class Gammaproteobacteria; order Enterobacterales; family Enterobacteriaceae; genus Escherichia; species Escherichia sp. WS3227_2. The sequence continues at coordinate 12,829 of NZ_JBJQLG010000022.1, read as the reverse complement.
TTCGCGTTTCACCGCAATACGATAGCCTTTGCCATCCGGTTTGCGAGTCAAAGAGTACTGACGAATTTCCTGATGCGGGAAACCTTCCGGCTTCAGCCAGACGCCGAGATATTGCCCTGGACGGTATTCTGCCACTGCGCCACCGTCGACCGGCTCCAGTTCGAAGCTGGTGATAAGCGCGCTGCGCGGTGTTTTAGCCACAATGCGGAAATCGCGAGTACCTTCCCAGCCACCGGCTTTGCTGGCGTTTTCGTTATAGATTTCCGCCTCGCGATTGATAAATACATTAGCCAGTACGCCATAGGCTTTACCCCATGCGTCCAGCACTTCCTGGCCCGGGCTGAACATTTCGTCCAGCGTCGCCAACAGGTGTTCGCCGACGATGTTGTACTGTTCCGGTTTGATCTGGAAACTGGTGTGCTTCTGCGCGATTTTTTCTACCGCTGGCAGCAGCGCAGGCAGGTTTTCAATATTACTGGCGTAGGCGGCAATGGCGTTAAACAGGGCTTCACGTTGATCGCCATTACGCTGGTTACTCATGTTAAAAATTTCTTTGAGTTCTGGGTTATGAGTAAACATACGGTCGTAGAAATGGGCGGTTAACTTTGGCCCCGTTTCCACCAGTAAAGGGATGGTGGCTTTTACTGTAGCGATGGTTTGAGCGTCAAGCATATGGTCTTCCTTTTTTTGCATCTTAATTGATGTATCTCAAATGCATCTTATAAAAAATAGCCCTGCAATGTAAATGGTTCTTTGGTGTTTTTCAGAAAGAATGTGATGAAGTGAAAAATTTGCATCACAAACCTGAAAAGAAATCCGTTTCCGGTTGCAAGCTCTTTATTCTCCAAAGCCTTGCGCAGCCTGAAGGTAATCGTTTGCGTAAATTCCTTTGTCAAGACCTGTTATCGCACAATGATTCGGTTATACTGTTCGCCGTTGTCCAACAGGACCGCCTATAAAGGCCAAAAATTTTATTGTTAGCTGAGTCAGGAGATGCGGATGTTAAAGCGTGAAATGAACATTGCCGATTATGATGCCGAACTGTGGCAGGCTATGGAGCAGGAAAAAGTACGTCAGGAAGAGCACATCGAACTGATCGCCTCCGAAAACTACACCAGCCCGCGCGTAATGCAGGCGCAGGGTTCTCAGCTGACCAACAAATATGCTGAAGGTTATCCGGGCAAACGCTACTACGGCGGTTGCGAGTATGTTGATATCGTTGAACAACTGGCGATCGATCGTGCGAAAGAACTGTTCGGTGCTGACTACGCTAACGTCCAGCCGCACTCCGGCTCCCAGGCTAACTTTGCGGTATACACCGCGCTGCTGGAACCAGGTGATACCGTTCTGGGTATGAACCTGGCGCATGGCGGCCACCTGACTCACGGTTCTCCGGTTAATTTCTCCGGTAAACTGTACAACATCGTTCCTTACGGTATCGATGCTAGCGGTCATATCGACTACGCCGATCTGGAAAAACAAGCCAAAGAACACAAACCGAAAATGATTATCGGTGGCTTCTCTGCATATTCCGGCGTGGTTGACTGGGCGAAAATGCGTGAAATCGCTGACAGCATCGGTGCTTACCTGTTCGTTGATATGGCGCACGTTGCGGGCCTGGTTGCAGCTGGCGTCTACCCGAACCCGGTTCCTCATGCTCACGTTGTTACTACCACCACTCACAAAACCCTGGCGGGTCCGCGCGGCGGCCTGATCCTGGCGAAAGGTGGTAGCGAAGAGCTGTACAAAAAACTGAACTCTGCCGTTTTCCCTGGTGGTCAGGGCGGTCCGTTGATGCACGTAATCGCCGGTAAAGCGGTTGCTCTGAAAGAAGCGATGGAGCCTGAGTTCAAAACTTACCAGCAGCAGGTCGCGAAAAACGCTAAAGCGATGGTAGAAGTGTTCCTGGAACGCGGCTACAAAGTGGTTTCCGGCGGCACTGATAACCACCTGTTCCTGGTTGATCTGGTTGATAAAAACCTGACCGGTAAAGAAGCAGACGCCGCTCTGGGCCGTGCTAACATCACCGTTAACAAAAACAGCGTACCGAACGATCCGAAGAGCCCGTTTGTGACCTCCGGTATTCGCGTGGGTACTCCGGCGATTACCCGTCGTGGCTTTAAAGAAGCCGAAGCGAAAGAACTGGCTGGCTGGATGTGTGACGTGCTGGACAGCATCAATGATGAAGCGGTTATTGAGCGCATCAAAGGTAAAGTTCTCGACATCTGCGCACGTTACCCGGTTTACGCATAAGCGAAACGGTGATTTGCTGACAATGTGCTCGTTGTTCATGCCGGAAGCGGCGTGAACGCCTTATCCGGCCTACAAAACTTTGCAAATTCAATATATTGCAATATCCGTGTAGGCCTGATAAACGTAGTGCATCAGGCAATCTTAGGTTTGTGATCATCAAGGCTTCCTTCGGGAAGCCTTTCTACGTTATTGCGCCATCAAATCTGCCGTAACTGCGCCTCAACATACAAATAGCCAATCCCCAGCACCTGTTGTGCGCGGCTTAATTGCCCAAAGCCAATTTTTGTCGCTTTCACGCTCGGTCCTTCGTCGCGGTCGAACGGGTTAAATCCCGTCTGGCGAATAATGGTATTAAGCCAGTGCTCACCAAAGGCACAACTGCGACCGTACAACCAAATCTGATTAATATTGAGGATGTTGAGGAAGTTATACAGACTCAAACCAATGGCGTTGGCAGAGCGATCAACCCAACTGGTGATCCACGGTTCTCCACTCTGCCAGGCAGCGATTAACTGCGCGGTAGTCAGTTTTTCAGGATCAAGCTGAGTATTAACCGGTTGTGATTTTAGCCATACCCGCGCCTGTTTTTTTAATGCGCTTAACGAGGCGACGGTTTCCAGGCAGCCGTAACGCCCGCAGTCGCAGACGACGCCATCCGGATTAACGATGGTGTGACCAATCTGTCCGCTACCATACAAACTGCCGCGATAAATTTGCTCGTTAATCACGAACGACGAGCCAATGCCGTAATCAACGTTGATCACGCAGAAATCCCGTTCCTGCGAATTATTTTGCCATTTCTCCGCCAGCGCCAGCATCACGCAGTCATTATCGACCATCACCCGAATGCCGAGCTTCTCTTCCAGCAGATACTTTACCTCAACCGGCGTTGTCCACGGCGCTTGCGGCATGGTTTGCGACACGCCAGTCACCGGATCAACCTGACCGTGGATTGCCAGCGCCAGGTTGATGGTACGGTCCGGCCACAATTTACGGTGGCGATGCCAGCATTTTTCGATTTCGGACAGCAGCGCCTGCGGCGTCGGTGCATCAATCTGTAAATACTCAAATTCACCTTTCGGACTTAAACAAGCATTAGCAACCTGACACTCAATACTGGTGGGCGTCACGTTCAGGCACAGCGTCCAGTCACCTTCCGGCGCAATCAGCCATGTACCGCTACTATGCCCGCGCGTATGGCTTTCATCGTCGATATTCACCACCCGTTTTTCGCTTTCCAGTTCCTGCAAAATATTACTGACCGCCGGAATCGAAATTTGCGCCAGCCGGGCCAGGGTTGATTTATTGGCGCGCTTTTGCCGGTACAGCAGTTCCAGAATCACGCATTTGTTATGGTGGCGAATCTGTTGATTGTTAATGCAGGCTCTCATCTTCACTAAACCTTGTTTAGTTAATTGCGTGATTATTCCGCGAAAACATTGCCAGATTGTTCAATACACTGCCACAAATCTTTTAATTCAGTATGTCTTGTTAATATTGAGGGCACCATGACTCCAGTAAAAGTGTGGCAAGAGCGCGTTGAGATCCCGACCTATGAAACCGGGCCGCAGGATATACATCCTATGTTCCTGGAAAATCGCGTTTATCAGGGATCGTCCGGCGCGGTTTATCCCTACGGCGTGACCGATACGCTGAGCGAGCAGAAAACCCTGAAATCCTGGCAGGCGGTGTGGCTGGAAAACGACTACATCAAAGTGATGATCCTGCCGGAGCTGGGTGGTCGGGTGCATCGCGCGTGGGATAAAGTGAAACAGCGCGATTTTGTCTATCATAATGAAGTCATTAAACCGGCGCTGGTGGGGCTGCTGGGGCCGTGGATCTCCGGCGGGATTGAGTTTAACTGGCCGCAACACCATCGCCCGACCACCTTTATGCCCGTTGATTTCACCCTCGAAGCCCATGAAGACGGCGCACAAACCGTGTGGGTCGGCGAAACGGAGCCGATGCACGGTTTACAGGTGATGACTGGTTTCACCTTGCGTTCTGACCGGGCGGCGCTGGAAATCGCCAGCCGCGTCTATAACGGCAACGCCACGCCGCGTCATTTCTTGTGGTGGGCCAACCCGGCAGTGAAAGGGGGTGAAGGGCATCAGAGCGTCTTCCCGCCGGATGTAACGGCGGTGTTTGATCACGGCAAACGGGCCGTCTCCGCTTTCCCCATCGCCACCGGCACTTACTACAAAGTGGACTACTCCGCCGGAGTGGACATTTCTCGCTATAAAAATGTGCCCGTTCCAACCTCATATATGGCTGAAAAATCACAGTACGATTTTGTTGGCGCGTGGTGTCACGATGAAGATGGCGGTTTGCTGCACGTTGCCAACCACCATATTGCGCCAGGTAAAAAACAGTGGAGTTGGGGACACAGTGAATTTGGCCAGGCGTGGGATAAGAGTCTGACCGACAATAACGGCCCGTATATCGAACTGATGACCGGTATTTTTGCCGATAACCAGCCTGATTTTACCTGGCTTGATGCGTACGAAGAGAAGCGTTTCGAGCAGTATTTCCTGCCTTATCATTCTCTGGGCATGGTGCAAAATGCCTCCCGCGATGCGGTGATAAAACTCCAGCGTAGTGAGCGGGGGATTGAGTGGGGGCTGTATGCCATCTCTCCGTTGAAAGGATACCGTCTGGCGATCCGCGAAATCGGCAAATGCAACGCGTTACTCGATGATGCCGTGGCCCTGACACCAGCGACCGCCATCCAGGGCGTGTTGCACGGTATCAATCCTGACAGACTGACCATTGAACTCTCCGATGCCGACGGCAATATTGTACTGAGTTATCAGGAACATCAGCCGCAGGAGTTGCCGTTGCCGGACGTCGCCAAAGCGCCACTGGCAGCACAAGACATTGCAAGTACAGATGAAGCCTGGTTTATCGGTCAGCATCTGGAGCAATATCATCACGCCAGTCGTTCACCGTTCGATTACTACCTGCGCGGTGTGGCGCTGGACCCGCTGGATTATCGCTGTAACCTGGCGCTGGCGATGCTGGAATATAACCGCGCAGATTTCCCGCAAGCGGTGGTGTATGCCAGTCAGGCGCTGAAACGCGCACATGCGCTGAACAAAAACCCGCAGTGTGGACAGGCCAGTTTGATTCGCGCCAGTGCTTACGAACGTCAGGGACAATATCAACAAGCCGAAGAGGATTTCTGGCGTGCGGTCTGGAGCGGGAACAGCAAAGCGGGTGGCTATTATGGTCTGGCACGCCTGGCGGCGCGTAATGGTCACTTCGATGCTGGTCTGGATTTTTGCCAACAAAGTCTTCGCGCCTGCCCAACCAACCAGGAAGTGCTTTGCCTGCATAACCTGCTGCTGGTGTTAAGTGGTCGTCAGGACAACGCGCGTTTGCAGCGCGAGAAACTGCTGCGTGATTATCCGCTGAACGCCACTCTGTGGTGGCTGAACTGGTTCGATGGTCGTAGCGAATCAGCCCTCGCGCAGTGGCGCGGTCTGTGTCAGGGACGCGACGTTAACGCCCTGATGACCGCCGGGCAACTGATTAACTGGGGAATGCCCACCCTGGCGTCAGAGATGCTGAACGCACTGGACTGCCAGCGCACGCTGCCGCTTTACTTGCAAGCCAGCTTGATGCCGAAAGCCGAACGCGGCGAACTGGTCACAAAAGCCATTGATGTCTTCCCACAGTTTGTCCGTTTCCCGAATACGCTGGAAGAAGTGGCGGCGCTGGAGAGTATTGAAGAGTGCTGGTTTGCCCGGCATTTACTGGCCTGCTTCTACTACAACAAGCGTAGCTACGGCAAAGCCATTGCCTTATGGCAGCGTTGCGTAGAGATGTCGCCGGAGTTTGCCGACGGCTGGCGCGGGTTGGCGATCCATGCGTGGAATAAGCAGCACGATTATGAGCTGGCCGCGCGTTATCTTGATAATGCTTATCAGCTTGCGCCGCAGGATGCACGTCTGCTTTTCGAACGGGATTTGCTTGATAAGTTAAGTGGAGCCACACCGGAGAAACGACTGGCGCGTCTGGAAAATAATCTGGAAATTGCGCTGAAACGCGACGACATGACCGCAGAACTGCTCAATTTGTGGCATCTCACGGGTCACGCAGACAAAGCGGCGGACATTCTCGCCACGCGCAAATTCCACCCGTGGGAAGGCGGGGAAGGGAAGATCACCAGTCAGTTTATCCTCAACCAGTTATTACGCGCCTGGCAGCATCTTGATGCCAGAGAGCCGCAGCAGGCCAGCGAACTGCTTCATGCCGCGCTGCATTATCCGGAGAATTTAAGCGAAGGCCGTTTACCGGGGCAAACTGATAACGACATCTGGTTCTGGCAGGCGATATGCGCCAACGCGCAGGGCGATCAAACTGAAGCGATGCGTTGTTTACGTCTGGCGGCGACTGGCGATCGCACCATTAACATTCACAGTTATTACAATGATCAGCCGGTTGATTATCTCTTCTGGCAAGGAATGGCGCTGCGACTGCTGGGTGAACAGCAAACTGCACAGCAACTGTTTAGTGAAATGAAACAGTGGGCGCAAGAGATGGCGAAAACCAGTATTGAGGCGGATTTCTTTGCTGTTTCACAACCTGACCTGTTGTCGCTGTATGGCGATTTACAACAGCAGCATAAAGAAAAATGCCTGATGGTGGCGATGCTGGCGTCCGCGGGACTCGGGGAGGTTGCGCAATATGAGTCTGCTCGCGCTGAATTGACGGCGATTAATCCGGCCTGGCCGAAAGCGGCATTATTCACCACTGTGATGCCTTTTATTTTTAACTACGTTCACTAAACCCTATTAACTGTAATATTTGAGCGGCACGCGCTGCCGCTCATCACAAAATAATTAGAATAAGCCGTTGTTAATAAAAACCCTACAGGAGGCTCTATGCCTAAAAAAATGAGAACAACCCGTAATCTATTATTAATGGCTACGCTATTAGGTAGCGCTTTATTTGCCAGGGCTGCGGAAAAAGAAATGACCATTGGCGCAATATACCTTGATACTCAGGGATATTACGCTGGCGTGCGTCAGGGCGTTCAGGATGCGGCAAAAGATTCTTCAGTACAGGTACAGTTAATTGAAACTAACGCCCAGGGTGATATTTCGAAAGAAAGTACCTTTGTTGATACCCTCGTGGCGCGTAATGTCGATGCCATTATTTTATCGGCAGTGTCTGAAAATGGCAGTAGCCGTACTGTTCGTCGCGCCAGTGAAGCGGGTATTCCGGTGATTTGCTACAACACCTGTATTAATCAAAAGGGTGTCGATAAATATGTCTCGGCGTATCTGGTCGGCGATCCGCTAGAATTTGGTAAAAAATTGGGTAACGCTGCCGCCGATTATTTTATTGCCAACAAAATTGACCAGCCGAAAATTGCCGTCATCAATTGCGAAGCCTTTGAAGTTTGTGTGCAACGACGTAAAGGGTTTGAAGAAGTATTAAAAGCCCGCGTTCCCGGCGCGCAAATTGTCGCTAATCAGGAAGGGACTGTTTTAGATAAAGCGATTTCCGTTGGTGAAAAACTAATTATCTCCACGCCGGATCTCAACGCCATTATGGGCGAATCGGGCGGTGCGACACTCGGCGCGGTAAAAGCGGTACGTAATCAAAATCAGGCAGGAAAAATTGCCGTTTTCGGTTCGGATATGACCACTGAAATTGCTCAGGAGCTGGAAAACAACCAGGTGCTGAAAGCGGTAGTGGATATTTCCGGTAAGAAAATGGGCAATGCTGTTTTCGCGCAAACATTGAAGGTTATCAATAAACAAGCCGACGGTGAAAAAGTGATTCAGGTGCCTATCGATCTCTATACCAAAACGGAAGACGGTAAACAGTGGCTGGCAACGCACGTTGATGGTCTGCCCTAATCGCTGATTCGCAGAGGTCCCTATGTTCACGGCAACAGAGGCAGTCCCGGTAGCAAAAGTGGTGGCAGGAAATAAGCGTTATCCCGGCGTCGTTGCGTTGGATAACGTTAACTTCACGCTCAATAAAGGCGAAGTTCGTGCGCTGTTAGGCAAAAACGGCGCGGGCAAATCGACCCTCATTCGAATGCTTACCGGCAGTGAACGTCCGGATAGCGGTGATATCTGGATTGGCGAGACGCGACTGGAAGGTGACGAAGCTACGTTGACTCGCCGTGCCGCTGAACTGGGGGTTCGTGCGGTTTATCAGGAGTTAAGTCTGGTGGAGGGACTGACTGTGGCGGAAAACCTCTGCCTCGGTCAGTGGCCCCGCCGCAACGGCATGATTGATTACCCGCAAATGGCGCAGGATGCCCAACGTTGCTTACTGGCGCTGGGCGTTGACGTTAGTCCTGAACAACTTGTTTCAACACTAAGCCCGGCGCAAAAGCAGCTGGTGGAAATTGCGCGGGTGATGAAAGGCGAGCCGCGCGTGGTCATTCTTGATGAACCTACCAGTTCGCTTGCCAGTGCGGAAGTTGAACTGGTGATCAGCGCGGTTAAAAAGATGTCGGCACTGGGCGTGGCGGTGATTTATGTCAGCCACCGGATGGAAGAAATTCGCCGCATTGCCTCCTGTGCCACCGTTATGCGCGATGGTCAGGTGGCGGGCGATGTGATGCTCGAAAACACCTCCACGCATCATATTGTGTCGCTAATGCTCGGGCGCGATCACGTTGATATTGCGCCGGTTTCCCCTCAGGAAATTGTCGATCAGGCCGTGCTGGAAGTCCGTGCGTTACGCCATAAGCCCAAGCTGGAGGATATCAGCTTTACGCTCCGTCGTGGCGAAGTACTCGGCATTGCTGGCCTGCTGGGGGCAGGGCGCAGTGAATTGTTGAAAGCCATAGTTGGGCTGGAGACGTATGAACAGGGCGAAATTGTTATCAACGGCGAGAAAATCACGCGCCCCGATTACGGCGACATGCTGAAACGCGGCATTGGCTATACGCCAGAAAACCGCAAAGAAGCGGGGATCATTCCCTGGCTGGGCGTTGACGAAAATACAGTGCTGACCAATCGGCAAAAAATCAGCGCCAACGGTGTGCTGCAATGGTCCACCATCCGCCGCCTGACCGAAGAGGTGATGCAGCGGATGACGGTCAAGGCTGCCAGTAGCGAAACGCCCATCGGCACGCTTTCTGGCGGCAATCAGCAAAAAGTGGTGATCGGTCGTTGGGTCTATGCCGCCAGCCAGATTTTGTTGCTCGACGAGCCAACGCGTGGCGTCGATATCGAAGCCAAACAGCAGATTTACCGTATTGTCCGCGAGCTGGCTGCCGAAGGAAAAAGCGTGGTGTTTATCTCCAGTGAAGTGGAGGAGTTGCCGCTGGTGTGTGACCGCATCCTGTTATTACAGCACGGTACGTTCTCGCAGGAGTTTCACTCGCCGGTCAATGTGGATGAGCTGATGTCCGCCATTCTGTCTGTGCACTGATGAATTTTACCGAGGAACCTGAAGATGTCTGCTTCGTCATTACCATTGCCGCAGGGCAAGAGCGTCTCGCTCAAACAATTTGTCAGTCGCCATATTAATGAGATCGGTTTGCTGGTGGTGATCGCCATTCTTTATCTGGTCTTCTCTCTGAACGCGCCGGGTTTTATCTCATTGAATAACCAGATGAACGTGCTGCGCGATGCCGCCACCATTGGGATTGCCGCCTGGGCGATGACGCTGATTATTATCTCCGGAGAAATTGATGTCAGCGTTGGGCCGATGGTGGCTTTTGTCTCGGTGTGCCTGGCATTTTTGCTGCAATTTGAAGTTCCGCTGGCGATAGCTTGTCTGCTGGTGTTGCTGTTAGGCGCGCTGATGGGAACGCTCGCCGGGGTGCTGCGCGGCGTGTTTAACGTGCCAAGTTTTGTTGCCACGCTGGGTTTATGGAGCGCCCTGCGCGGAATGGGGCTGTTTATGACGAACGCCTTGCCAGTGCCGATTGACGAAAACGAAGTGCTGGACTGGCTGGGGGGACAATTTCTCGGTGTGCCGGTATCCGCGCTGATCATGATGGTGTTGTTTGCGCTGTTTGTGTTCATCAGCCGCAAAACCGCCTTCGGGCGCTCGGTTTTTGCTGTTGGCGGTAATGCCACTGCAGCACAGTTGTGCGGTATTAACGTTCGTCGGGTGCGCATTCTTATCTTTACCCTTTCGGGATTATTAGCGGCGGTGACCGGCATTTTGTTGGCGGCGCGCCTCGGTTCCGGTAACGCAGGTGCCGCAAACGGTCTGGAGTTTGACGTCATCGCCGCGGTCGTGGTCGGTGGTACGGCACTTTCCGGCGGTCGCGGTTCCCTGTTTGGTACATTGCTTGGTGTGTTGGTGATTACGCTAATCGGTAACGGTCTGGTGCTGCTAGGGATTAACTCCTTTTTCCAGCAGGTGGTGCGCGGCGTCATCATCGTGGTGGCGGTGCTGGCGAATATCTTGCTGACCCAGCGTAGCAGTAAAGCGAAACGCTAAACCTTAACGCCCCTGGCGCGGGTGCGGCAGGGATGAAAATTAATCGTATTGTTAATGAGGGATTTATGAAAACGATGCTGGCAGCTTATTTACCAGGAAATTCGACCGTCGATCTGCGGGAAGTTGCGGTGCCGACGCCGGGTATTAACCAGGTACTGATCAAAATGAAATCCTCCGGAATTTGCGGAAGCGATGTCCACTATATCTACCACCAGCACCGCGCTACGGCGGCGGCACCCGATAAACCGTTATACCAGGGATTTATCAACGGTCATGAACCGTGCGGGCAAATTGTGGCGATGGGGCAAGGCTGCCGCCATTTTAAAGAGGGCGACCGCGTGCTGGTGTATCATATTTCTGGCTGTGGTTTTTGCCCGAACTGCCGTCGTGGTTTTCCTATCTCTTGTACTGGCGAAGGAAAAGCGGCTTACGGCTGGCAGCGTGACGGCGGCCATGCTGAATACCTGCTGGCGGAAGAAAAAGATCTGATCCTGCTCCCGGACGCGCTGAGCTATGAAGATGGTGCGTTTATCAGTTGCGGCGTTGGTACAGCGTATGAAGGGATTTTGCGCGGCGAAGTTTCCGGCAGTGATAACGTGCTGGTGGTCGGTCTGGGGCCGGTCGGCATGATGGCGATGATGCTGGCGAAAGGTCGCGGTGCAAAAAGGATCATCGGCGTTGATATGCTGCCGGAACGTCTGGCGATGGCGAAACAGTTAGGGGTGATGGATCACGGCTATTTAGCAACCACCGAAGGTCTGCCGCAGATTATCGCCGAACTCACCCACGGTGGCGCGGATGTTGCGCTCGATTGTTCCGGTAATGCCGCAGGTCGCTTACTGGCGTTGCAATCCACTGATGACTGGGGACGGGTGGTTTACATCGGGGAAACCGGAAAAGTGGAGTTCGAGGTTAGCGCTGATCTGATGCATCATCAACGGCGGATTATTGGCTCCTGGGTGACCAGTCTATTCCATATGGAAAAATGCGCCCACGATTTAACGGACTGGAAACTGTGGCCGCGTAATGCCATTACCCATCGCTTCTCACTGGAACAGGCAGGAGATGCCTATGCGCTGATGGCGAGCGGTAAATGCGGGAAAGTTGTGATTAACTTCCCGGATTAAGGAGTCAGCGGATGACCATCTATACCTTATCTCACGGGCCGCTAAAGCTGGACGTTTCTGACCGGGGCGGCGTCATCGAGGGCTTCTGGCGTGACGCGACGCCGCTCTTACGTCCCGGTAAAAAAAGCGGTGTGGCAACCGATGCCTCTTGTTTTCCGCTGGTGCCGTTTGCAAACCGGGTGAGCGGCAATCGTTTTGTCTGGCAGGGGCGTGAGTATCAACTGCAACCGAATGTTGAGTGGGATGCGCACTATCTGCACGGCGACGGCTGGCTGGGGCAGTGGCAATGTGTCTCGCGCAGCGAAGATAGCTTGTGTCTGGTGTATGAACATCGCAGCGGTGTTTATCACTATCGGGTAAGTCAGGCGTTTCATTTAACGGCAGATACGCTGACGGTGACGCTCTCTGTCACCAATCAAGGGGCAGAGACGCTGCCATTTGGTACCGGCTTGCATCCTTATTTTCCGTTGTCACCACAAACGCGGATTCAGGCGCAGGCGAGCGGTTATTGGCTGGAGCGGGAGCAGTGGCTGGCGGGTGAGTTTTGCGAGCAGCTACCGCAGGAGCTGGATTTCAACCAGCTCGCGCCGTTGCCGCACCAGTGGGTGAACAATGGCTTTGCCGGATGGAATGGTCAGGCCCGCATCGAGCAGCCGCAGGAGGGTTATGCCATCATCATGGAAACGACGCCACCTGCACCATGTTATTTCATCTTTGTTTCCGACCCGGCGTTTGATAAAGGATATGCGTTTGATTTCTTCTGTCTGGAACCGATGAGCCATGCGCCGGATGACCATCATCGCCCGGAAGGGGGGGATCTCATTGCGCTTGCACCAGGGGAATCAACAACTTCAGAGATGTCGTTGCGGGTTGCGTTACTGTAATTTATAAAATGCCGGATAAGGCGTTCACTGAACTGCACCCCAAATGTTGGACATAATCTGACATCTGAAGGTGCAGTTTATGAAACATTCATTTGAAGTAAAACTTGCCGCTGTAAATCATTACCTGGCTGGTCATGC
>NZ_JBJQLG010000021.1:0-55702 GCF_046486495.1 Escherichia sp. WS3227_2 | reverse complement strand
ATCCAGTGCCCGAGGACCGTGAAGAAGAAAAAGATTAATCCAGTGTGAGAGGCTGGTGTGAGAAAGTTGAAAGAGTTTTGCCGTAGAAATGATGCCTGCATGACCGGCCAGGTAATGATTTACAGCGGCAAGTTTTACTTCAAATGAATGTTTCATAAACTGCACCTTCAGATGTCAGATTATGTCCAACATTTGGGGTGCAGTTCAACTAGCGTCGCATCAGGCATTGTGCTCCATTGGCGAATGTGTTTAATGGCGATGTCCATGTCCGCGGCCTTTTCCACGATGATCGTCACGATCGCGCCAGCCTTCACGATAGCCACGCTCATACGCTTTACGCTTATCCCAGCCACGATGGTAGCCATTATCATGACGCCACCAGCGGTTCTTACGCCATTCATAATTGCGATGCCAGTAGTCACGGTCGCGCCAGTGACCACCGTCCCAGTAATTACCGTAATGATCGCGATCGCCAATTTGTAATTTGATTGATGGCAGTAGGGTGATTTCACCTGCGTTTGCCGCAAGCGGGGTAAATGCCATCAGGGCGGCCGCCAGAAACAGTGACCTGAACATTGTTATTCTCCTTCACGATCGAAGCCGTCAGCGGCCTGTTAACGCAATATTACGGGGAGGTAAAGCCCCGTATCATCGCCATAACTCTTAAATCATAAAGGAGAGCATTTTTTGCTAAACGTTATCGTGGGGTGGCTGTTGCTTCGGACGATTGACCATCATCATCGGCTTACCTGCTAATAACAGCCATGCCGGAAGCATGACGATACAGAGCAGCGGTAGCAATGTGGTATTGGGTACAACGACTGCCGCCATAAAAAGACTTAACCAGCCATCGCGTGTTACCACCAGCACGATGCCGAGAATAGCGCAGGAAACGGTTATTGCTGCTGGAACGGCGGGAACGTGCTCATGCAGCATCAACCCTAATGCCACGCCGACAAACACTGCCGGGAAGATTCGCCCACCGCGAAAGCCACTGGCGGCAGCAACGACCAGGGCGGCAAGTTTAATTACCGCCAGCAAAAAGTAATCGCTGGTGCTGAAAGCCTGATTTGCCACCATCTGCTGCATCTCATCCAGCCCTTTAAACAGCGAAACTGGTCCACCAATAACCCCCAGAATACCGAGAATAAATCCGCCAATACCCAGCACGAGCACCGGATTTTTCATTTGATGCATCATCGCGTGCAACCGTGGTAAGCACCATACGGCGACCATCCCTGCTGCGATGGCAATCGCCGCGACAATTGCACCGCTGAGAATATCGGTCATTTCCATTTGTCCGTAATGCGCAATGGGCAGTGAAAAATGGGGATGGAAAAATAATCCGGTAGTAAGTGCACCAGCTGCTGCCGCCATTAATGGCGCAAAAAGACGATCCCATAGCGGAACTTCACTACTGCCATTTAAGGTTTGCGAAAATATCAACGCCGCCGCAACAGGTGTGCCAAACAGCGCGCCGATGGTGCCGGCAGAGGCTAAAATAGTCTACTCCATTCGGTTGACGCGCGGTAACAGACGAGCGCCAATGGCAACCGCAAGGGCGATATTGACGGTCATGATCGGATGTTCCGGCCCCAGGCTGACGCCGCCAGCAAGACCGAGAATTAATGCTACGATAAGTCCAGGTAGCGCAGAGGGCGGAACCGGTGCGCCGATCAGCGGTTCACAGGCGGGGTCTGGTCCAGCATGCCCCTGGCTGAAACGGATAACCAACCCCACCGCAATACCTGTTAGCGTTAATATGGCGATGATCCAGAAAGGTGAATCCTGAGCTATCCCCAGAGTTCCCGGCAGTCGTTGCCAGAGCAAATTCTGTAATACCGAGGCGATTTTCATCACCACAATCAGAATAAGACTGGACGCAATCCCAATTGCCACGGCGGGGAGCGATAATAACAACATGGTTCTGGCTCGCGGATGGAGCATGTTCTATTCCTTATGCGGGGTCAGATACTTAGTTTGCCCAGCTTGCAAAAAGGCATCGCTGCAATTGGTGCTGAAACGATAAAGTAATTGTGTGACCCAGATCGATATTTACAGGGAGCCTGCCTTTCCGGCGTTGTTGTTATGCCCCCAGGTATTTACAGTGTGAGAAAGAATTATTTTGACTTTAGCGGAGCAGTTGAAGAATGACAAAGTATGCATTAGTCGGTGATGTGGGCGGCACCAACGCACGTCTTGCTCTGTGTGATATTGCCAGTGGTGAAATCTCGCAGGCTAAGACCTATTCAGGGCTTGATTACCCCAGCCTCGAAGCGGTCATTCGCGTTTATCTTGAAGAACATAAGGTCGAGGTGAAAGACGGCTGTATTGCCATTGCTTGCCCAATTACCGGTGACTGGGTGGCAATGACCAACCATACCTGGGCGTTCTCAATTGCCGAAATGAAAAAGAATCTCGGTTTTAGCCATCTGGAAATTATTAACGATTTTACCGCTGTATCGATGGCGATCCCGATGCTGAAAAAAGAGCATCTGATTCAGTTTGGTGGCGCAGAACCGGTCGAAGGTAAGCCTATTGCGGTTTACGGTGCCGGAACGGGGCTTGGGGTTGCGCATCTGGTCCATGTCGATAAGCGTTGGGTAAGCTTGCCAGGCGAAGGCGGTCACGTTGATTTTGCGCCGAATAGTGAAGAAGAGGGCATTATCCTCGAAATACTGCGTGCAGAAATTGGTCATGTTTCGGCAGAGCGCGTGCTTTCTGGTCCT
Source organism: Escherichia sp. WS3227_2 (assembly GCF_046486495.1). Taxonomy (NCBI): domain Bacteria; kingdom Pseudomonadati; phylum Pseudomonadota; class Gammaproteobacteria; order Enterobacterales; family Enterobacteriaceae; genus Escherichia; species Escherichia sp. WS3227_2. The sequence continues at coordinate 52,973 of NZ_JBJQLG010000021.1, read as the reverse complement.
GGGCTGGTGAATTTGTATCGCGCGATTGTGAAAGCCGACAACCGCCTGCCAGAAAATCTCAAGCCAAAAGATATTACCGAACGTGCGCTGGCTGACAGCTGCACCGATTGCCGCCGCGCGTTGTCGCTGTTTTGCGTCATTATGGGCCGTTTTGGCGGCAATCTGGCGCTCAATCTCGGGACATTTGGCGGCGTGTTTATTGCGGGTGGTATCGTGCCGCGCTTCCTTGAGTTCTTCAAAGCCTCTGGTTTCCGTGCCGCATTTGAAGATAAAGGGCGCTTTAAAGAATATGTCCATGATATTCCGGTGTATCTCATCGTCCATGACAATCCGGGTCTTCTCGGTTCCGGTGCACATTTACGCCAGACCTTAGGTCACATTCTGTAAATCCTTCCTGTTATATCGGGAGGTAACTCTCCCGATAATCTTTTAAATCATACAGTTAATTCAATTTTTCTTTGTGTCCTCCTCACAAGGCCGACCTGCGTCACACTTCCGTACAGCGGGATTAATTCTCCAGTAAATGCATTATTTGTCTGGTAACGGCGATTTGTTTTGCACGTTCATAATTTCACTCGTCAACTATCACTGAACGAGGAATTAACGATGAGTAAGAAACTGATTGCTTTATGTGCCTGCCCGATGGGTCTGGCTCACACCTTTATGGCAGCCCAGGCGCTGGAAGAAGCGGCGGTGGAAGCAGGCTATGAAGTGAAAATTGAAACTCAGGGCGCGGACGGCATCCAGAATCGCCTGACCGCGCAGGATATCGCCGAAGCGACCATCATCATCCACTCCGTGGCGGTTACCCCGGAAGATAACGAACGTTTCGAATCACGCGACGTTTATGAAATCACTTTGCAGGACGCAATTAAAAACGCTGCGGGCATCATCAAAGAAATCGAAGAGATGATTGCCTCTGAACAACAGTAATATTCGACAGGGATAATTGTTATGGCCATTAAAAAACGCAGTGCAACCGTTGTGCCTGGCGCATCCGGTGCGGCAGCGGCAGTTAAGAATCCGCAGGCCTCTAAAAGCAGCTTCTGGGGTGAACTCCCGCAGCATGTGATGTCAGGGATTTCACGCATGGTGCCGACCTTAATTATGGGTGGTGTGATCCTCGCTTTCAGCCAGCTGATTGCTTATAGCTGGCTTAAAATTCCTGCTGATATCGGCATCATGGATGCTCTTAATAGCGGGAAATTCTCCGGTTTCGACCTTTCCTTACTGAAATTTGCCTGGCTGTCGCAATCCTTCGGCGGCGTGTTGTTTGGTTTCGCCATTCCGATGTTTGCTGCATTTGTGGCGAACTCTATCGGTGGCAAACTGGCGTTCCCGGCTGGTTTTATCGGCGGCTTGATGTCTACCCAGCCGACGCAACTGCTGAACTTCGATCCCAGCACGATGCAATGGGCGACCTCTTCGCCGGTGCCGTCCACCTTCATTGGTGCCCTGATTATTTCTATCGTTGCGGGTTACCTTGTGAAGTGGATGAACCAGAAAATCCAGTTACCGGATTTCCTGTTAGCGTTCAAAACCACATTTTTGCTACCGATTCTTTCCGCCATTTTTGTCATGCTGGCGATGTACTACGTCATCACCCCCTTTGGTGGCTGGATCAACGGCGGTATTCGTGCCGTGCTGACTGCCGCAGGTGAGAAGGGCGCGCTAATGTATGCGATGGGGATCGCCGCGGCGACAGCAATCGACCTTGGTGGCCCGATCAACAAAGCCGCAGGTTTCGTTGCCTTCAGCTTTACCACGGACCACGTATTACCGGTCACCGCACGTTCCATCGCTATTGTTATTCCGCCGATTGGTCTGGGTCTGGCGACCATTATTGACCGTCGTTTAACCGGCAAACGCCTGTTCAACGCTCAGCTTTATCCGCAGGGTAAAACCGCCATGTTCCTTGCCTTTATGGGGATCAGTGAAGGTGCGATTCCGTTTGCACTGGAAAGTCCCATCACCGCCATTCCGTCCTATATGGTTGGCGCGATTGTCGGCTCAACCGCTGCAGTCTGGCTGGGCGCAGTGCAATGGTTCCCGGAATCCGCTATCTGGGCATGGCCACTGGTCACTAACCTCGGCGTCTACATGGCGGGGATCGCGCTGGGGGCAGTCATTACTGCGCTGATGGTGGTGTTCCTGCGTCTGATGATGTTCCGTAAAGGCAAATTGTTAATCGATAGCCTGTAAGAAGGACAATCCTGATGACATTACTCGCTTCGCTGCGCGACTGGCTTAAGGCGCAACAACTGGATGCGGTGCTTCTCTCCTCACGGCAGAACAAACAGCCGCATCTGGGGATCTCCACCGGATCAGGCTATGTGGTGATTAGCCGTGTAAGTGCGCACATTCTGGTGGATTCGCGCTACTACGCGGATGTAGAAGCCCGCACGCAAGGCTACCAGCTGCATTTGCTTGACGCGACGAACACGCTTACCACTATCGTCAATCAAATCATTGCCGATGAGCAGTTGCAAACGCTCGGTTTTGAAGGCCAGCAGGTGAGTTGGGAAACCGCGCACCGCTGGCAGTCTGAACTCAATGCGAAACTGGTTAGCGCCACGCCGGATGTGCTGCGGCAAATCAAAACGCCAGAGGAGGTGGAGAAAATCCGCCTCGCCTGTGGGATTGCCGATCGCGGTGCTGAGCATATTCGCCGCTTTATTCAGGCGGGGATGAGCGAGCGCGAGATAGCCGCTGAACTGGAGTGGTTTATGCGCCAGCAGGGCGCAGAAAAAGCCTCTTTCGATACCATTGTCGCCAGCGGCTGGCGTGGCGCGCTGCCGCACGGTAAAGCCAGCGACAAGATTGTTGCAGCGGGCGAGTTTGTCACTCTTGATTTTGGTGCGCTGTATCAGGGCTACTGCTCTGATATGACGCGCACCTTGCTGGTGAATGGCGAAGGGGTAAGTGCCGAATCCCACCCGCTGTTTAACGTCTATCAGATTGTCCTGCAAGCACAGCTCGCAGCAATCTCTGCAATTCGCCCCGGCGTGCGCTGCCAGCAGGTTGACGACGCCGCGCGCCGGGTCATTACAGAAGCAGGTTATGGCGACTATTTCGGTCATAACACCGGTCACGCTATCGGCATTGAAGTCCATGAAGATCCGCGTTTTTCACCGCGGGACACCACGACGCTACAGCCAGGCATGTTGCTGACCGTGGAGCCGGGGATTTATTTGCCAGGGCAAGGGGGCGTGCGCATCGAAGATGTTGTGCTGGTTACCCCGCAAGGAGCAGAAGTGCTCTACGCCATGCCGAAAACAGTGTTGCTCACGGGAGAGGCATAATGGATTTATCGCTATTAAAAGCGTTGAGCGAGGCAGATGCGATCGCCTCCTCGGAACAGGAAGTACGGCAGATCCTGCTGGAAGAAGCGGATCGCCTGCAAAAAGAAGTGCGATTTGATGGGCTGGGATCGGTGCTGATCCGACTCAATGAGTCGACAGGTCCGAAGGTGATGATCTGTGCGCATATGGATGAAGTGGGATTTATGGTGCGCAGCATCTCCCGCGAAGGGGCTATTGACGTGCTGCCGGTTGGCAATGTGCGCATGGCTGCCCGCCAGCTGCAGCCGGTGCGCATCACCACCCGTGAAGAGTGCAAAATTCCAGGCCTGCTTGACGACGACCGGCAGGGGAATGATGTTAGCGCCATGCGCGTGGACATTGGCGCGCGCTCGTATGACGAAGTGATGCAGGCGGGAATTCGTCCAGGCGATCGCGTCACCTTCGATACCACTTTTCAGGTTCTACCCCACCAGCGAGTGATGGGGAAAGCCTTTGATGACCGCCTCGGTTGCTATCTGCTGGTGACGTTACTACGTGAGCTGCATGATGCCGAACTGCCTGCGGAAGTGTGGCTGGTGGCCAGCTCCAGCGAAGAGGTGGGATTACGCGGCGGGCAAACTGCCACCCGCGCGGTGTCGCCGGATGTCGCCATTGTGCTTGATACCGCCTGCTGGGCGAAAAACTTTGATTATGGCGCGGCTAACCATCGTCAGATTGGTAACGGCCCGATGCTGGTGTTAAGCGATAAATCGCTGATTGCGCCGCCAAAACTTACCGCGTGGATTGAAACCGTGGCGGCAGAAATTGGCGTGCCGTTGCAGGCGGATATGTTCAGCAACGGTGGCACGGACGGTGGGGCGGTGCACTTAACCGGCACTGGCGTACCCACAGTGGTGATGGGGCCTGCCACCCGCCACGGACATTGCGCGGCATCGATTGCCGATTGTCGCGACATTTTGCAGATGCAGCAACTTTTATCTGCCCTTATTCAACGTCTTACGCGTGAGACGGTTGTTCAACTGACGGATTTCAGATGATCTCCTGATTAACCCGGAGCGGTTATGCTAACGATTCAATTTCTCTGTCCTCTGCCTAACGGTCTGCATGCTCGTCCGGCGTGGGAACTTAAAGAACAGTGCAGCCAGTGGCAAAGCGAAATCACCTTCATCAACCATCGCCAGAACGCAAAGGCAGATGCGAAAAGCTCGCTGGCGCTGATTGGCACCGGCACCCTATTTAATGACAGTTGCAGCCTGAACATTAGCGGCAGCGATGAAGAGCAGGCGCGGCGCGTGCTGGAAGAGTACATCCAGGTGCGCTTTATCGACAGCGACAGCGTCCAGCCAACGCAGGTAGAACTGACGGCGCATCCGCTGCCGCGTTCATTAAGCCGTCTGAATCCTGATTTACTGTACGGCAATGTGCTGGCAAGCGGCGTCGGCGTGGGTACGCTGACCCTGTTACAGAGCGACAGCCTCGACAGTTATCGGGCAATCCCGGCCAGTGCGCAAGACTCCACCCGGCTGGAGCACAGCCTGGCAACGCTTGCCGAGCAACTGAACCAGCAACTGCGCGAGCGTGACGGCGAAAGCAAAACTATCCTCAGCGCCCATTTGTCGCTGATTCAGGATGATGAATTTGCAGGCAATATCCGTCGCCTTATGGCAGAACAGCATCAGGGACTGGGGGCGGCGATCATCAGCAATATGGAGCAGGTTTGCGCCAAACTATCTGCTTCTGCCAGCGATTATCTGCGCGAGCGGGTCAGCGACATTCGCGATATCAGCGAACAGTTGCTGCATATCACCTGGCCGGAACTGAAGCCGCGCAACAATCTGGTGCTGGAAAAACCGACTATTCTGGTGGCCGAGGATTTAACCCCAAGCCAGTTTTTGAGCCTCGATTTAAAAAATCTTGCGGGCATGATTCTGGAGAAAACCGGGCGCACCTCGCATACCCTGATTCTGGCCCGCGCCTCGGCGATCCCGGTACTAAGTGGCTTGCCGCTGGATGCGATCGCGCGCTATGCCGGGCAACCGGCAGTGCTTGACGCCCAGTGCGGCGTGCTGGCGATTAATCCTGATGACGCGGTGAGCGGTTATTATCAGGTTGCGCAGACGCTGGCAGATAAACGTCAGCAGCAGCAGGCGCAGGCTGCCGCGCAGCTGGCCTATTCCCGTGATAACAAGCGCATTGATATCGCGGCGAATATTGGCACCGCTCTGGAAGCGCCTGGCGCGTTTGCCAACGGCGCGGAAGGCGTCGGGCTGTTCCGTACCGAAATGCTCTATATGGATCGCGACAGCGCGCCGGACGAGCAGGAGCAATTTGAAGCCTACCAGCAGGTGCTACTGGCAGCGGGCGACAAGCCGATTATCTTCCGCACGATGGACATCGGCGGCGATAAAAGCATTCCTTATCTCAACATTCCCCAGGAAGAGAACCCGTTCCTCGGCTATCGCGCGGTACGTATTTACCCGGAATTTGCTGGCCTGTTCCGCACTCAACTGCGGGCCATTTTGCGCGCCGCCAGTTTCGGCAACGCCCAGTTGATGATCCCAATGGTTCACAGCCTCGATCAGATCTTATGGGTGAAGGGCGAGATCCAAAAAGCGATCGTTGAGCTTAAGCGCGATGGCCTGCGTCATGCAGAGACGATTACGCTGGGTATCATGGTGGAAGTGCCGTCGGTGTGCTACATCATCGACCACTTCTGCGATGAGGTCGATTTCTTCAGTATCGGTTCTAACGATATGACCCAGTATCTGTATGCGGTCGATCGTAATAACCCGCGCGTATCGCCGCTGTATAACCCGATTACGCCATCGTTCCTGCGCATGTTGCAGCAGATTATTACCACTGCGCATCAGCGCGGAAAATGGGTAGGTATTTGCGGTGAACTGGGCGGTGAAAGTCGTTATCTGCCGCTACTGCTTGGGCTGGGCTTGGATGAGCTGAGTATGAGTAGCCCGCGCATTCCGGCGGTGAAAAGCCAGCTTCGTCAACTGGATAGCGAGGCGTGTCGGGAACTGGCGCGTCAGGCGTGTGAATGTCGCAGCGCGCAGGAGATTGAAGCGTTACTCACCGCCTTTACGCCGGAAGAAGACGTTCGCCCGCTGCTGGCGCTGGAGAATATCTTCGTTGATCAGGCCTTTAGCAATAAAGAGCAGGCGATCCAGTTCCTGTGCGGTAACCTCGGCGTTAACGGGCGCACTGAACATCCGTTCGAGCTGGAAGAGGATGTCTGGCAACGGGAAGAGATTGTTACCACCGGCGTTGGTTTTGGCGTAGCGATCCCGCACACCAAATCTCAGTGGATCCGTCATTCCAGTATCAGCATTGCCCGGCTGGTGAAACCGGTTGACTGGCAGTCAGAAATGGGCGAAGTCGAACTGGTGATCATGCTGACGTTGGGTGCTAACGAAGGGATGAACCATGTGAAAGTCTTCTCGCAGCTGGCGCGCAAACTGGTGAATAAAAACTTCCGCCAGTCGCTGTTCGCCGCGCAAGATGCACAAAGCATCCTGACGCTGCTGGAAACAGAATTAACCTTCTGACGTTAGCCCTGAAAACGGGCGCTGTACTCTCCTGGCGTCAGGCCAAACTGACGCCGGAAGACGCGACAAAAATAGTCGCTGTCCGGAAAGCCGCAACGCTGCGCCACTTCATGAATCGACAGATGATATTTCTGCAAAATCATCCTCGCCTTCGCCATTCGCACCCAACGCACATATTCGATAAAACGCATTGTTCCATGCTGCGCAAACAGTTTTGACAGATGATTGGGCGTGATATTAAAAAACAGCGCCACGCTCTCACGGGTGAGCGGCTGGGCATAATTATCCTGAACCCAGTTACAAATGCTGTGATAAAGAAAATCTCCGCGCGGCTGCGAATTACCCGGCGGCATATTCACCACGTTGCGGCAAAGATGCAGCAAACTTAACACCAGCGGCTGAATGATATTCTGCTCCAGCGGCGAACGGCTAAGATGGGTGAGGGCAGTAAGCATTGCTTCACCTTCGCCGCGTTGCAGGCTGGGAAGTTGGATCTGGCGAGCAGGATGCAACAACGACGTGGTACGGCTATCGTAAAACGATAACCCAAGCCAGGTCGGTGCGAACACCAGGCTTAACAGCATCACCGGTTTGTTGTTGATCGGTAAATTAGCCGCGCGCGCTGGAATAAACAGCATTTCTCCTTCAACCATACGTTGCTGCTTTGCTTCCAGCAGATTGCCGTATTCGCCGCGCAGCACGATATCCAGACGGGGAAAATCAATACATAAACTGCCCACCGGTAACGAGGCAGGCTGGCTGGCAAACCAGACGCGCCCCAGTAGTTGCGGGTTAAGCACCAGGCCGCTGAACAGATCGGCGAAAAATTGTTGATCGGCGGGCAAGCCTGGTGCTTTCATGAAAGTTCCCGATTAAAGATGCATTAACTGGCGGAATTCTTTAACTTTGCTGCGGCTGACTGGCACTTCAAAATCCAGATCTTTCAGCCGCAGAATATAGGTGTTATTAAACCACGGTTCGATCTCGCGGATTTTGTTCAGATTGACACAAAATGAGCGATGGCAGCGGAAAAAATGCGATGGCGGCAGCTTGCTGCAAAACTCGGTAATGTTCATCGGCATTACGTAGGATTCACGCCGCGTATAGACAAAGGTCATTTTCTCGTGCGCTTCGGCGTAATAGATATCGTTAATTGGCGTGACGATTATTCGCTCATCTTTCACCAGATTAATGGTGTCATTCTCACGCGTTACCGTCGTGGCAGGCGTACTGCTGGTCTGCTGTTGCTGCCAGGCCGCTTCCAGTTTTTGCAGCATCCCGGTAATGCGTGACTCCTGATACGGTTTGAGAATGTAGTCAAACGCTTCCAGTTCAAACGCTTCTACCGCATGTTCTTTCCACGCGGTGATGAACACAATAAACGGTTTATGGGCGAACTGGCTGATGTTTTGCGCCAGCAACACACCGTCCAGCGACGGAATATTGATATCCAGAAAAATGGCGTCGACGCGGTTATGCTGCAAAAACTTCAACACGTCCAGACCGTCGTCAAAGGTGCCGACAATCTCCATCTGGCTGTGCTCTTTAATTAGCCAGCTCAGTTCCTGTTGTGCCAGGAATTCGTCTTCAACAATGATGACTTTCACAATATCACTCCGGCTCAAAGCAATAACGTAGCCTGTGAGGCGACAGGGGTGCGTTGGTTAGGAATGTAAAACGCAATTTCCGTTCCTGGTTCCAGACGGCGGATATGCAGTCCCTCGCCATACAATAACTTCACGCGATGATGGACATTCAGCAGGCCAATTTTATTGCCCGGCATTTCGTTCGCTTCGACCCGCTCAATGACTTTTGGATCGATGCCGTGCCCGGTATCCCGCACCGCAATGCGTACCCGATTACCGCACTCTGCAACGCTGATGGTGACAACGCCTTTACCTTTGCAAGGCTGAATACCGTGGACAATGGCGTTCTCCACCAACGGTTGGATCAGCAGGCTGGGAATGCAGCAATTCACCTCTTCATCAATATCATAGATAACCGTCAGCTTGTCGCCAAAGCGGGCCTGCTCAATGGCAATATAGTCTTTAATTTGATACAGCTCTTTTTTGATATCGATTTGCTCATCGTCTTTTAATTCAATGTTATAGCGTAGATAACGCGACAGATTAAAGATCAGCTGGCGAGCGGTATCCGGATTCAGACGGATCGACGATGAAATAGCGTTCAAAGCGTTAAACAGGAAATGGGGATTAATTTTGCTTTGCAGGGCGCGAAGCTCTGCCTTATTTGCCATTTCACGTAGCTGCTCGGCGCGTGAAACCTCCAGTTGCGTGGAGATGATTTGCGACAGACCGACCGCCATTTCCTGTAATGATGACGTAATCTGATGCGCGTGGCAGTAGTAAATTTTCAGTGTTCCGGTCACAACGCCTTTCTCCCACAATGGGATCACCAGCATGGAATGAATCTCTGGTGTGCGGTGGGCTTCATCATTGTTTTTAATGATGATTTTTCCGTAATTCATCGCCTGTCGGGTAGTCGGGCTAATGAAGTCATCGCCATTCTGATAGTTGTGTTCACCCACGCCAACATAGGCCAGCACATGATCGGTATTGGTAATCGCCACCGCATCGGCATGAATATCATCGCGGATAATTTCACAAACTTTGCGTAATGACTCGCTATTGACATGGCGAAACAGCGGCAGCGTTTTGTTGGCGATATCCAGCGCCAGCTTGGCCTGCCGCGCGGCGCTGGCCTCTTTTTCGCCCTCAACGCTTTGCACCAGCAGCACAATAAAGCCGATACAGACGCTACCGAGGATCATTGGAATCCCGATTTTAGAGACGATATCGATCCCCAACGCGGTAGTTGGTGCCCAGACAATCACCAGAATCATGGTCAACGTTTCACATAACATGCCGCCGAGAATACCGACGCGCCAGCGCTGTGCTTTGGGGATTTTCAGGTTGATCCAGCCCGATATACAACCCGCCAGAATGCTGGTGATAAAGCAGGGGATCGCCGTCACGCCGCCGATATCAATTAAATACCGGTGAATACCTGCGATCACGCCGGTAATAATGCCTACCCACGGGCCAAAAAGAATCCCGCCTGACATCACCGCGATAATACGTACGTTCACCAGCGAGCCTTCTACGGGAACGCCGGACCAGGTGCTGAACAGGGCGAACAGCGAGAAAATGGCGGTAACGGCGAGCAGCTCTTTCGGTGAGTGTGCCGACTTGTGCAACAGTTCGCGAAACAGGCGGATACGGATGAGAAAGAACAGGCAGATAAGCATTAACGCTGCCCGATCGAAGACCGCCAGCAGCATGTTGAATATTTCGTGCACGGGTGACTCTGAATAAGGATTAAACCTCTATGATAGGTAACCTGAAGGCTGATGACCAGCAGGCCGTTTTTGAGGAAAAACCACAATTTTAAAAGGGGATTGAAAGATAAATGGTGTATTAGCAATGCATCTCTTGATAATGCACATCTGCTTGGTAAATTTATTGAAATTATAATGTTAATAAAATGAGTGGTAATTTTCTTGTTAGCGCAGATAAATTTCCTGTTTTTGAAGTGGAGTTCCTCATTTAAAGCCATTGATAAAAATGTTCTAAAACGCTGGACAGACAGAAATTAATCAGGCTATTTTCAAAACAGCCACCATCGTGGCAGCGTCGCTCGGACGGTCCGGGCGCTAACGTTAATCTGAGGAAATTATGGCTGACACTCGCCTTGAACGTCGCTTTACGCGCATTGATCGTCTCCCGCCCTACGTTTTTAATATTACCGCTGAACTGAAAATGGCTGCGCGTCGGCGCGGCGAAGATATTATCGATTTCAGTATGGGTAACCCGGACGGTGCGACTCCGCCGCATATCGTCGAAAAATTATGTACGGTGGCCCAGCGACCGGACACGCATGGTTACTCTACTTCACGCGGCATTCCGCGGTTACGTCGCGCCATTTCCCGCTGGTATCAGGATCGCTACGACGTCGAGATCGACCCGGAATCAGAAGCCATCGTCACCATTGGTTCGAAAGAGGGACTGGCGCATCTGATGCTGGCGACGCTGGATCATGGTGACACTGTACTGGTGCCTAATCCAAGCTACCCGATTCATATTTACGGCGCGGTGATTGCCGGGGCGCAGGTACGCTCAGTGCCGCTGGTGGAAGGTGTCGATTTCTTCAACGAACTGGAACGCGCCATTCGCGAAAGTTATCCGAAACCGAAGATGATGATCCTCGGCTTCCCGTCGAATCCAACCGCGCAATGCGTGGAGCTGGAATTCTTTGAGAAGGTTGTGGCGCTGGCGAAACGCTACGATGTGCTGGTGGTCCATGACCTGGCCTATGCCGATATCGTCTACGATGGCTGGAAAGCGCCGTCAATCATGCAGGTGCCGGGTGCACGCGATGTGGCGGTCGAGTTCTTTACGCTGTCGAAAAGCTACAACATGGCGGGCTGGCGTATCGGCTTTATGGTTGGCAACAAAACGCTGGTCAGCGCGCTGGCACGTATTAAAAGCTATCACGATTACGGCACCTTTACGCCGTTGCAGGTGGCAGCGATTGCGGCGCTGGAGGGCGATCAACAGTGCGTGCGCGACATTGCTGAACAGTACAAACGCCGCCGTGATGTACTGGTAAAAGGGCTGCATGAAGCGGGCTGGATGGTCGAAATGCCGAAGGCTTCGATGTATGTCTGGGCGAAAATCCCGGAACCGTATGCTGCCATGGGCTCGCTGGAATTTGCCAAGAAGCTGCTGAACGAAGCGAAGGTCTGTGTCTCTCCGGGGATTGGCTTTGGCGACTACGGCGACACGCATGTTCGCTTTGCACTGATTGAAAACCGCGACCGTATTCGTCAGGCGATTCGTGGGATTAAAGCGATGTTCCGTGCCGATGGTTTACTACCCGCCAGCAGCAAACATATTCACGAAAACGCGGAATAAACACCGACCTCAAAAATGCAAACAGGAGCCTGATGGCTCCTGTTTTTCATTGCACAGTTTGCTTTTAGATCATCAGGGCAAAAGTACCGGCCCAAACGATGACCATAAAAGAAATGCCCATAAAGAAATATTTCACTTTACATCTCTCCGCGTAATTACTGTTACGCCTGAATGACTTCATTACACCTGATACAGTGAGTTGACACCGGGCAAAACGACCTTAAAAGTCCTGTATTTTACCGTGGGCATCACCCCAGAATTCTGAGCTAAACTGCTCCAGACGGCGCTAATGTACGCCTAAAACTGAAACGAGACAAGAGGCATTTTCTTATTTACTTTTAGTAACTTACAGGTGTCTCATATCGGCGACAGTTTAATTTCTGACGGTAATAATTAGAGATTCAGCGAAGGAAAAAACCTTAAGAAAAAAGCCATAAAAACCATGAGGTTATTATGGCTGATTTGAGGAGGGAAAGAGTAAGAGCAGTTTGTTAAATGTATAGCGACGATTCTCCCACCGGGCGCGTTTTAAAGCGACGGTGGATCCAGAGGTACTGCTCCGGTGCGCGCATGATCTCTTTTTCGATAATCTTGTTCATATAGGCAGCGGCTTGATTTTCATCTGCCGGGTAGCCTTCCATCTCTGGGGTGATGTACAAACGATATCCGCTGTAATCCGCTTTTCTTACCATCGTTACGGTTAACATGGCTGCGCCAGAGAGACGTGAAAGGACATACGTACCATTGGTTGTGGCGACATTTTCCACCGCAAAGAACGGCGCGAAGGAGCTGCCTTTACGACCATAATCCTGATCGGGAGCAAACCATACCGCTTCACCTTTCTTCAGTGCACCGACAATGCCGCGCAGATTATTTCTGCCGATCATCGCTTTGTTAGAGCGCATGCGCCCACGGGTCTGCACCCATTCCATCAGCTGATTATTATGTGGACGATAGGTAGCCATCATTGGTTGGCACAGTCCCATCACGCGGCCGCCCAGTTCCAGCGACATAAAATGGACGCCGACAACCATTACGCCGCGATTTTGCATTTGTGCGCGTTTAAGGTTATCCAACCCTTCAACATCAAACCATTTACGTACGCGACTGTCGGGCCAGAACCACGCCATGCCGGTTTCTACCAGCGCCATGCCGAGTGAACGAAAGTTTTCGGCAATCATCTTCTCGCGTTCTTCCGCAGAATGCTGTGGGAAACAAAGTTCCAGGTTTTTACGGGCGATAGATTCACGCCGTTTCAGGAATGGTCGCGCTATTGCGCCAATACGCGTGCCGAGAAAGCAGAGAACAGGATAAGGAAGCTGTACCCAAAGCCAGAGTACACCAAGCCCAAACCATGTGAGCCAGTAGCGAGGATGTAGAAACTCGCGGGAAAATTTGCATTGTGGAAACATAGTTACCTTCTGTAGATACGAATTGTTGTATCGCAGAAGATTCCATGTCGACAGCGGTACACTCAATTGGTTGGGCCATCATGTACGACAATGGTTCCTGTAAAGAGTGTAAAGACTAGTCAGGACATAACCACGAGGAGCATGAATGCGGTATCTGTACTTTATCACTGGCTGACTGCTTTCAGCTACTGATTATTAATCGTGCAAAGTAAATATTTTTCCGTACGCAACAGTCTTGCATTTAACATGCTGTTTTCATTGATGCTTAGCAAAAATTGCCAGAGGTTAAGGATTGTCTTACTATTAAAGTGACTGAAGTTACAGGTTTTTTAGCGCGGCAGGAGGTTGAGCTATGATTTATTTATGGATGTTTCTCGCCCTGTGTATTGTCTGCGTAAGCGGATACATCGGTCAGGTACTGAACGTGGTCTCGGCGGTCTCTTCTTTCTTCGGCATGGTGATCCTCGCTGCACTCATTTACTACTTCACCATGTGGTTAACAGGCGGTAATGAACTAGTGACGGGGATATTTATGTTTCTTGCCCCGGCTTGTGGCTTGATGATTCGCTTTATGGTGGGGTATGGCAGGCGGTAGTAGTTCAGGATGGATCATTTGGGCAGGTGCTCACATCATCAACAGATATGATTGTTCACCTGCCATGTGACAGACGCTATCGCACAGGATGAATAAGATAATTCGCCTTTGTCGGAAAAGGGGGCGTGATGTCTTCTGTGAGATTTAATGGTGGCGCATCTTCTCTCATCTTAAACAAAATCGCCTGTGATGGCTGAAGTTTTGTAGAATGAGTTGTCGTCATCACTGACGTTTTTTCTGTCTCTTTATAGCTCGTCTCACTTCCACCACCAGAAATGGAAAATGCAAAAACATTGCATGCCATAATAGAGACCAATAAAAATAAGCTAAAAAGCATTAAGTTTACTTTCATAGAAAGTTATCCTGAGAATGGCTCACTGAGAACCTACGATGTTATGGCTGTATTTACATTTAATTAATCAGTATTTACATCGATATAATAAATGACATCTCTTTGTGGTATATAAGAATAGTTCTCTGCGACAGGAAGCATATTCCTACAATTGTAAGACTAAAATACTTCTTGCGATAATAACTACAACTGTAAGATAACCCTTTCAAAATGACCGTTGCTCTCTGATTTCTCATTTCATGCTCACCCAATATGATGGCGGCGTTTTCTAAAACTGTTAAAGAATGAGGTAAGTATGAAACGTTTAATTATGGCTACGATGGTCACAGCAATTCTGGCATCTTCAACTGTATGGGCGGCTGATAATGCACCGGTAGCGGCACAACAGCAAACTCAGCAAGTTCAGCAAACCCAGAAAACGGCAGCAGCAGAGCGTATCTCTGAACAAGGTTTATATGCGATGCGTGACGTGCAGGTAGCGCGCCTGGCTCTGTTTCATGGCGATCCGGAAAAGGCAAAAGAACTGACCAATGAAGCTTCAGCTTTGTTGTCAGATGACAGTACCGAATGGGCAAAGTTCGCTAAGCCAGGTAAAAAGACCAATGTCAATGATGACCAATATATTGTCATTAATGCATCTGTCGGAATTTCTGAGAGTTATGTAGCGACACCCGAAAAAGAAGCCGCGATAAAAATTGCCAACGAAAAAATGGCGAAAGGGGATAAAAAGGGCGCAATGGAAGAGCTGCGCCTGGCCGGTGTTGGCGTAATGGAAAACCAATATCTGATGCCGCTCAAACAGACTCGTAATGCACTTGCTGATGCGCAGAAACTGCTTGATAAAAAGCAATACTACGAGGCAAACCTGGCGCTTAAAGGTGCGGAAGATGGAATCATCGTCGATAGCGAAGCACTGTTTGTGAACTAACGCTGACAGGCAGTATATTGAGGTAAAGGATTTAACTCCCTCCAGCCGACAATTTTTTATGACCACAATACGACAGGTTGTGGTCATAAAATTATTTGGCGCTCGCGGTTCTATAAACTCGCATTTTATCTTCCTCAAAGTAAACCGCAATAATCCCGTGTCATCACAAATCATTTATTATGTTATGTTTTATGGTACGCTTTAAAAGGCGTAATCATACCCTTACTTGTAAATCACCGGCGCTTCTTACAGTTGTAAGAATAACATCACAAATGTCGCGGCTCTCTCTGATTACCGCGAACCAATATTTATCATATTCTTCTTTTCGTCCTCACTACTTACCATGCAGAAAGGAATTGGAAGTGGCGATGAAATGATTTTCAGCACTTGATACAGGAATTTAAAAATATCGAGTGCAGCTACGACGATATTTTGCGGATTATTTATAGAGGGCGTTATGCCTTAAATAAACGCTAAATTAACATATATTTAATTAACTAATAGGTATTGCTATGTCAACTCCACTTCAAGGAATTAAAGTTCTCGATTTCACCGGTGTGCAATCTGGCCCATCTTGTACTCAAATGCTGGCCTGGTTTGGCGCTGACGTCATTAAAATTGAACGTCCCGGCGTTGGTGACGTAACGCGTCACCAGCTGCGAGATATTCCTGATATCGATGCGCTTTACTTCACCATGCTTAACAGTAACAAACGTTCTATTGAATTAAATACCAAAACAGCGGAAGGCAAAGAGGTAATGGAAAAGCTGATCCGCGAAGCTGATATCTTAGTCGAGAACTTTCATCCAGGGGCCATTGATCACATGGGCTTCACCTGGGAGCATATTCAAGAAATCAATCCACGTTTGATTTTTGGTTCGATCAAAGGGTTTGATGAGTGTTCGCCTTATGTGAATGTAAAAGCCTATGAAAACGTTGCTCAGGCAGCGGGTGGTGCGGCATCCACTACAGGTTTTTGGGACGGCCCGCCGCTGGTAAGCGCTGCAGCGTTGGGTGACAGCAACACCGGAATGCATTTGCTGATCGGTTTACTTGCTGCTTTGCTGCATCGCGAAAAAACGGGGCGTGGTCAACGAGTTACCATGTCAATGCAGGATGCCGTATTGAACCTTTGCCGCGTGAAATTACGCGACCAGCAGCGTCTCGATAAATTGGGTTATCTGGAAGAATACCCGCAGTATCCGAATGGCACATTTGGTGATGCAGTTCCCCGCGGAGGTAATGCGGGTGGTGGCGGTCAGCCTGGCTGGATCCTGAAATGTAAAGGCTGGGAAACCGATCCTAACGCCTATATTTATTTCACTATTCAGGAGCAAAACTGGGAAAACACCTGTAAAGCCATCGGCAAACCAGATTGGATTACCGATCCGGCATACAGTACAGCCCATGCCCGACAGCCACATATTTTCGATATTTTTGCTGAAATCGAAAAATACACTGTCACTATTGATAAACATGAAGCGGTGGCCTATTTGACTCAGTTTGATATTCCTTGCGCACCGGTTTTAAGTATGAAAGAAATTTCACTTGATCCCTCTTTGCGCCAAAGTGGCAGTGTCGTCGAAGTGGAACAACCGTTGCGTGGAAAATATCTGACAGTTGGTTGTCCAATGAAATTCTCTGCCTTTACGCCGGATATTAAAGCTGCGCCGCTATTAGGTGAACATACCGCTGCTGTATTGCAGGAGCTGGGTTATAGCGACGATGAAATTGCTGCAATGAAGCAAAACCACGCCATCTGATATTAACGGGGGCTTCTGGCTCCCAATTTATAAAAATTTCGAGGTTATTAATCATGTCAGATCAACTTCAAATGACAGATGGTATGCATATCATCGTTGAAGCATTAAAACAGAATGATATTGACACTATTTATGGTGTTGTAGGTATTCCTGTGACGGATATGGCGCGCCATGCCCAGGCGGAAGGCATTCGTTATATTGGTTTTCGTCATGAGCAGTCGGCAGGCTATGCCGCTGCGGCAAGCGGTTTTCTTACCCAAAAACCGGGGATCTGCCTGACAGTGTCTGCGCCAGGATTCCTCAATGGTTTGACCGCATTGGCCAACGCAACGGTAAATGGTTTTCCGATGATCATGATTAGCGGCTCCAGCGACCGCGCGATCGTCGACCTACAGCAAGGTGATTATGAAGAGCTGGACCAAATGAATGCGGCAAAACCGTATGCCAAAGCAGCATTCCGCGTTAATCAGCCGCAGGATCTTGGCATTGCATTGGCACGCGCTATCCGGGTCTCAGTATCGGGTCGCCCTGGCGGAGTTTATCTTGATTTACCAGCAAATGTCCTGGCCGCGACGATGGAAAAAGACGAAGCGTTAACCACGATTGTTAAAGTTGAAAATCCGTCGCCAGCATTATTGCCATGCCCGAAGTCAGTCACTAGCGCAATTTCGCTTTTAGCAAAAGCTGAACGTCCATTAGTTATCCTTGGCAAAGGCGCGGCGTATTCACAAGCTGATGAACAGCTTCGTGAATTTATTGAAAGTGCCCAGATTCCATTCCTGCCAATGTCTATGGCGAAAGGGATCCTGGAAGATACGCATCCACTTTCTGCGGCAGCTGCGCGTTCGTTTGCCCTGGCAAATGCTGACGTTGTCATGCTTGTTGGTGCACGACTGAATTGGTTACTGGCGCACGGTAAAAAAGGATGGGCGGCAGATACACAGTTTATTCAACTGGATATTGAACCGCAGGAAATTGACAGCAACCGCCCCATTGCTGTGCCAGTCGTTGGCGATATTGCATCCAGTATGCAAGGTATGCTGGCAGAATTGAAACAAAACACATTTACGACTCCGCTGGTGTGGCGCGATATTTTAAATATCCACAAGCAGCAAAATGCGCAAAAAATGCATGAAAAGTTAAGTACAGATACCCAACCATTAAATTACTTTAATGCATTGAGTGCTGTGCGCGATGTATTGCGTGAGAACCAGGATATTTATTTAGTTAATGAAGGGGCAAATACCCTGGATAATGCACGAAATATTATTGATATGTATAAACCACGTCGTCGTCTGGATTGTGGCACCTGGGGTGTCATGGGCATCGGTATGGGCTATGCCATCGGTGCTAGCGTGACCTCTGGTTCTCCGGTTGTCGCCATTGAAGGTGATAGTGCTTTTGGTTTCAGTGGGATGGAGATTGAAACGATTTGTCGATATAACCTGCCGGTGACGATCGTTATTTTTAATAATGGCGGCATCTACAGAGGAGACGGTGTTGATCTCAGTGGCGCTGGTGCACCATCACCAACAGATCTATTGCACCATGCAAGGTATGACAAATTAATGGATGCGTTTCGTGGCGTTGGTTATAACGTCACCACGACAGATGAACTTCGTCATGCTTTAACTACCGGTATTCAGTCGCGCAAACCGACCATTATTAATGTGGTCATCGACCCTGCAGCAGGAACTGAAAGTGGCCATATTACCAAACTTAACCCAAAACAAGTCGCTGGTAATTAAATACTGACATCGTCTCCTCTTGCCAACTCATTATCGATGGTGAGGGGACCCTTATCGGAAATACTATTATGCTAACATTTTTTATTGGCGATTTATTGCCTATTATCGTAATCATGCTGTTGGGTTATTTTAGCGGCAGACGAGAAACTTTTTCAGAAGATCAAGCTCGGGCATTTAATAAACTGGTATTAAACTACGCTCTTCCTGCGGCCCTATTTGTTTCTATTACCCGGGCAAACAGGGAAATGATTTTTGCGGACACTCGCCTGACCCTTGTATCACTTGTGGTTATTGTCGGATGTTTCTTTTTCTCCTGGTTTGGTTGCTACAAATTTTTTAAACGTACCCATGCAGAAGCAGCAGTATGTGCATTAATTGCAGGCTCACCTACCATCGGATTCCTGGGGTTTGCAGTTCTCGACCCTATTTATGGTGATTCCGTATCAACAGGTTTAGTGGTAGCAATTATTTCTATTATTGTTAACGCAATTACTATTCCTATTGGTCTGTATTTGCTGAATCCTTCCTCAGGAGCGGATGGTAAGAAGAATAGTAATCTGAGCGCATTAATTTCTGCGGCAAAGGAGCCAGTAGTATGGGCACCTGTTCTGGCAACGATCCTGGTGTTGGTTGGGGTAAAAATTCCGGCAGCATGGGACCCAACCTTTAATCTGATTGCGAAGGCTAACTCAGGGGTAGCGGTATTCGCTGCGGGGTTGACTCTGGCTGCACATAAATTCGAGTTCAGTGCCGAAATTGCTTATAACACCTTCCTGAAGCTGATTCTGATGCCACTGGCGCTGCTTCTCGTTGGTATGGCATGTCATTTGAACAGCGAACATTTGCAGATGATGGTACTGGCAGGCGCTTTACCGCCGGCATTCTCCGGAATCATTATTGCCAGTCGGTTTAATGTCTACACCCGCACTGGTACAGCGTCATTGGCTGTGAGCGTACTGGGTTTTGTCGTCACGGCTCCCTTGTGGATTTATGTCAGTCGACTGGTTTCATAATTAATCATGTTATTGATTTTACATAAATGCCGAAGTGTCTTTTCACCTTCGGCTTTTTTCAAGGTATAAGCAAATGACCAATAATGAATGTAAAGGGCCGTTTGAAGGCTTATTAGTTATCGATATGACGCATGTCCTTAATGGGCCTTTCGGAACTCAACTTCTTTGTAATATGGGCGCAAGGGTAATTAAAGTTGAGCCGCCAGGTCATGGTGATGATACCCGCACATTTGGTCCCTATGTGGATGGACAGTCACTCTATTACAGTTTTATTAATCATGGCAAAGAGAGTGTGGTTCTTGATTTAAAGAATGATCACGATAAAAGCATATTTATAAATATGCTTAAACAAGCGGATGTATTAGCTGAGAATTTTCGCCCAGGTACAATGGAAAAACTGGGGTTTTCATGGGAAAGGTTACAAGAAATCAACCCGCGCCTCATATATGCTTCATCGTCGGGTTTCGGGCATACCGGTCCGTTAAAAGATGCTCCTGCCTACGATACCATTATTCAGGCAATGAGCGGGATAATGATGGAAACAGGGTACCCTGATGCTCCGCCAGTGCGCGTGGGTACCTCTCTTGCGGATTTATGTGGCGGTGTCTATTTATTCAGCGGAATAGTGAGTGCACTTTATGGCCGCGAAAAGAGCCAGAGAGGGGCGCATGTCGATATAGCGATGTTTGATGCCACGCTGAGTTTTCTGGAGCATGGTCTGATGGCATATATTGCGACAGGGAAGTCACCACAACGCCTGGGAAATCGCCATCCCTACATGGCACCTTTTGATGTTTTTGATACTCAGGATAAGCCGATTACTATTTGTTGTGGTAATGACAAGCTTTTTTCTGCGTTATGTCAGGCACTGGAGCTTACGGAACTGGTTAATGATCCCCGATTTAGCAGCAATATTTTACGCGTACAAAACCAGGCTATTCTTAAACAATATATTGAGCGAACGTTAAAAACGCAGGCAGCTGAAGTTTGGTTAGCCAAAATACATGAAGTTGGTGTGCCCGTCGCGCCGTTATTAAGTGTGGCTGAGGCCATTAATTTGCCACAAACTCAGGCGAGAAATATGTTGATTGAAGCCGGGGGAATAATGATGCCAGGTAATCCGATAAAAATCAGCGGCTGCGCGGACCCGCATGTTATGCCGGGAGCGGCAACGCTCGACCAACATGGGGAACAAATTCGCCAGGAGTTCTCATCATAAATGTAAGATGTGCTGGTAAATAGCTCCCACATTTGAATATTGTGGGAGCCGCTATTTAGTCATTTTGTTGACAGAAAACAGCAATCTCCTGGTCTAACTCTGCAATGTGTTCTTTAACAGAGTTCAGCAACTTAAGAATTTCAGGCTTGCTGTCATCTGAAACGGGCGTTATTTCTAACTGATGGCTAAGATTAATCAACTTTTGCAAATTCAGGATGTTAGCCGCACCGTGGATGCGATGAATACACTGATGGAAAATTCTGTTGTCGCCAGCTTCTAGTGCATGAAACGCAGCGGGTAGATCTTTATGCGTTTCATGCTGGAAAGTCATGAGAATCTCCTGCATCAGTTGTAGATCGTTCGCCGTATTATTTTTCAGGGCCTCGATATCAAGGTGGCGATACTGAGGTGCAATATGCGCAACCTGGTGTAACTGACTTAAATGTGTTTTCAGTACATCCAGGGTCAACGGTTTGAACAAACATAAGTTCATGCCGCAATTTAACCCTTTTTCACGTTCGTTAGCCTGTGCGTTGGCTGTAAGCCCCCAGATAGGTAAGGAAGAATTTTGCTCACGGAGTTTGCGAGTCAACTCAAAACCATCCATATTCGGCATATTAACGTCAGTAATAAGCAGATCATAATGTTGCATACTGACTTTGTGTAGCGCTTGCACACCATCAGTGGCTTCATCAACATCATATCCTAATAGGTTTAGCTGGCGTTTGAGTAATAGCCTGTTGGTCGGATGATCATCCGCGATTAATATACTCAACTTTTCAGGGAGTGTCATAGGTTGTTCTGCTTTTGCCTCGACAGTCGCCACTTGTTGGGTAATTTCTACCGGGATTGTGATCGTAAATGTCGTTCCTATGCCTGGATGACTTTCTAATGACAAATCGCCCTGCATGTTTTTAATTAATTCTTTGCAGATCATTAAGCCTAAACCAGAACCTGTTTGCTGACGACCTGCACTTGTTTGGCTATAGCGTTTAAACAGTTGTTGTTGTTCTTCCTGCGATAATCCACTTCCAGAATCCATAATCGTCATTTTGATAACAGCGTGGTTGTCATCAATGTCACCCAGGGAGGTCGTAATTTTTACTGCCCCCTCGGTGGTAAATTTGAGAGCATTGCTCAGTAAATTAGATAAGACCTGCTTAAACGCCTGAGGGTCGATCTTAACCTGGTAATGTTCAGGAAACTTACTGCTGCAACTTAATGCGATGGATTTGCTTGCAGCAATCGCACCGAAAGAGTGACAAGTGTTCTGGACTAAAGTAGGGATATCGACCCATTGTGGTTGAAGTTGATAGTTACCCGACTCAATTTTGTCGACATCAAGGATTTCACCAATTAAGCCGAGGAGTGATTGTCCGGTGGCGTAGGCAAGTGAAATCGCCTCCACCCGTTGCTCCTTGCTAAGACCAGAACCCGACAAAAGTTCCAGGAAGCCCATAATGGAGCTTATTGGTGTTCTTATTTCGTGACTCATTGTTGCCAGAAACTGGCTTTTTGCGACAGTTGCATTGATCGCTTTATTTCTCTCTACTTCGAGTGCATGAATTAAATCACGCGTCTCGGTAATATCTTGCCAACCACAAATATAAACAGCATGATCGCTGGCTGGCAGATTGCATAATGTATGCCAGTGATTAATGCATCTTTTCTCGATGCCATTATCAATTTCAAATACCTGTGTGTATATTGTTCGATTTTCTTTCGTTTCTGCTGTGACTTCATGCGCATTAGAAAAAACATCTTTAAAGGGTGAGTCACTGTTTTCTAATGGTAACATTGCATTTTTGTAGTAATCCGCAGTGAAATAATGTTCAAAAGCACTATTATGACTAATGACATTACCTTGCCAGTTTACAACATAAGTTGGATTCGGTAAGGAATCCGAGAGTGCTTTTCGGAATGATATTTGGTTTTCTAAATCACCCTGAATGACTTTACGACGACGAACTGAGCGTAACAGGTAGAATCCCCATAAAAGGCTACTGCCAACTAATAAAACGGATAATGTCGTGACAATATAAAATTGCTCGCTATAGAGGTCCCATGTGTCAATGGTCACATTGGGCATTTTAATCCATTTTTCCGTCAGGCGCAGAACTTCGCTTGGGGGAATTGCATTCAGTGCTTTATTAATAATATCCTTAAGTTCCGGTTCTCCGCGAGGAAAAGCGAACGAAAGCGATGCATTCGGAACGCCGGGAATAAGAAAATGATAAAGTTCATTAGGATAGTAATGGTCGATCATGTAACGTGAATTTAACTGTGTCGCGACCAGAGCATCAAGTTCGCCTTCCTTGACCTTGTGAAATGCAGCGCTGGCGTTATCGACTTTTATCCACTCTACCTCCGGATACATCTCTTTTAATTGCGAATGAAGCTCATAATAATAGGGAATGGCAACTTTCATTCCTTTTTTTAATGTTTGTTCACTGTCAGGCGCTTTTTGCATGACAAAAACGTAAGGCGTTGTTATGAAGGCTTCAGCAAATAAAACATTATTTTCTCTATCTTCACTATAAATAGCGGCGGGCAATATATCCCATCCACCGGGGTTAAGCTGTGTCCCCGCATGAATATTGTGTGAAACGGTGATCGGAGAAAAATTTAAACCTGTTTGCAAGGTAATAATATTAAGAATATCACCCATCACGCCCCGAACTGAGCCAGTTTCATCTGTCATAGAATAGGGTGGCGAGTAAGGATTTTCCAGCACCTTTAAATCGGGATGCTGCTTAATCCACTGTTTTTCATGTTCAGTGAGTTCTAATGGTTTGTTCAGAAAGGCCAGGTTTCCTGTATCAAGCCAATTTTGTGATACTTCATAGCGAACTTCATTTGTTAAAGCATCAACAAATCGATTGAGTACTTCATTAAGAACGACTGAATCTTTTCTGGTCAAGAAAAAATTATATTGACGCGGTGAGTTATAATATTTCACTACATTTAAGGAGTGAGTGAAATAGCGGGAAATCATACTGCTGGTAATAATGTTACTACCAATAAAGTAATCATTCTGTCCGGCTGAGATGGATGCTAATGCCTGATATAAATTTGTAAAAGAGATAATTGTTGCTTTTGGAAATGATTGATGAATTACCTCGTCTGGAGGGTAATTTGCTACCCGAGCAATATTTACTGGTTTTGATGAGGTAAGCGGTCTCATTGAATCGTGAAGGGTGGTGACCAGCGCCGGAAAGGTAATTATCAGCGGTTTGGTTGCAGCAATGTCATCATTAAGAGGCGGCGAAGCAACTAAATGTGATAACACTATATCGACTTCACCTTCTTCCAGCGCGTCCATTGCTTTTTGATGATCTGCGTATTCCCGTAGTGTTAATTTGATATTTAATGCTCTTTTTAACAGATTTAAATAATCAGCATTAATACCACGAACCCGTTGCTGCGAATCGGTATGCAACAAAGTAGCCGTTTGGGACTTGTGTACTGCAATCACAAGATTTTTTTTGCTCGCTAACCAACGTAATTCCTTGTTGCTCAGACGTAGTGGATCAAGCGTGACACGGTTGTTACTACTGATGCCACGATATTCGATGTAATCTTCGTCTGCGAAACTTATGGTCGACCAAAGACCACAACAGAGAAGAAAAATATAGGGTAAAAACTTCATGTGGTTAGCCGATTTTGTTACGTTGTGCGAATGTGTAAAGATCCATCAGTGATTTACATTCTAATTTTTCCATCAGGCGACTTTTATACGTGCTGACAGTTTTGTTGCTGATGAACATTTTTTCAGCAATGTCATTATTATCCTTGCCATCAAGAATATATCGCATGACACTAATTTCTTGTTTCGATAAGGAGTCGAGTTTTTGCTGGTCGGACGTTAAACTTCCAACAAACCGGTTGAGAGAGAAGGGGAAATAGCAGTAGCCATTTTTTGCAGCTTCAATAGCCGCAATGATATTGTTCATGCCTTCTTTTTTACTCACGAAACCATTAGCGCCAGCATCAGCACAATGTTTCCCGTAAAAATGGTCATTTTTAGCGGAGACGATAATAATAATTCCGCTATATTGGCGCTTCCTCAGCGTTTCTAACACCTGGATACCGTTAACTCCGGGGATATCGACATCAATGATGACGATATCAGGCTTAAGTGTTTCCACCCGCTGAACGGCACTTCCGCCTTCAGTCAACTCTGCTAAGATTTCAATATCGTTTTTGATCAATAAATTACGAATAGCTGCGATAGCAAGAGGATGGTCATCAATAATTATTGCGTTCATAGATTATTCCCTTTGCAATGAAGCATCTCCCTTCTCCCTGTAGTAATACAGACATAAGGCATCATCTCACTTTCTCAATAAAAATAAGAAAATTTGAGCTTCCTTTAAGATAATTCGACAAGTATACCATATAAATAGTCGGCATAAATGAAATGTCAACAATAAAATCAGGGATTGTACCGATGATTTATAGTTTCACATTGGCACTATAAGTCTTCTCACTAATCCTACAGGCGTAAGAATTTTATTGCAAAAGCCACGGTTTAGTCCTCTGTTGTTTCTTTTGCACCTCATTTAAATTAGGCCTCCAACGTTCCTGGGATAATGTGCAACACATGCACTGTGTTTGATATGAAGAATGAATACTCTTTTCATTCAATTCATAAATTTCATCTATGCGAAATGAGAGATAATAGTGGAACAGATTAATTCAAATAAAAAACATTCTAACAGAAGAAAATACTTTTCTTTATTGGCGGTAGTTTTATTTATTGCGTTTTCAGGTGCCTATGCCTATTGGTCAATGGAATTAGAAGACATGATTAGTACAGATGACGCCTATGTCACGGGGAATGCAGATCCAATTTCTGCACAAGTCTCAGGTAGTGTCACTGTCGTTAATCATAAAGATACGAACTACGTTCGACAGGGTGACATTTTAGTTTCACTAGATAAAACTGATGCCACTATCGCACTCAATAAAGCTAAAAATAATCTGGCAAATATTGTTCGGCAAACGAATAAACTGTACTTACAGGATAAACAATACAGTGCCGAAGTCGCTTCAGCTCGTATTCAGTATCAACAATCTTTAGAAGATTATAACCGTCGTGTACCTTTAGCGAAGCAGGGGGTTATTTCAAAAGAAACGCTGGAGCATACCAAAGATACGTTAATAAGTAGCAAAGCGGCATTGAATGCCGCTATCCAGGCTTATAAAGCGAATAAAGCTTTAGTAATGAACACACCATTAAACCGTCAGCCACAAGTCGTTGAAGCGGCGGATGCAACCAAAGAAGCCTGGTTAGCGCTTAAACGTACGGATATTAAGAGTCCTGTTACCGGCTATATTGCCCAGAGAAGCGTTCAGGTCGGCGAAACAGTGAGTCCCGGACAATCGTTAATGGCTGTCGTACCGGCACGTCAAATGTGGGTTAATGCCAACTTTAAAGAAACACAACTCACGGATGTGCGGATTGGTCAATCGGTCAATATTATCAGCGATCTTTATGGTGAAAATGTTGTGTTTCATGGTCGGGTGACAGGGATCAATATGGGAACCGGCAATGCGTTCTCCTTATTACCTGCACAAAATGCGACAGGGAACTGGATCAAAATCGTTCAGCGTGTACCGGTTGAAGTTTCTCTTGATCCAAAAGAACTCATGGAACATCCCTTACGTATTGGTTTATCGATGACAGCAACTATTGATACGAAGAACGAAGACATTGCCGAGATGCCTGAGCTGGCTTCAACCGTGACGTCCATGCCTGCTTATACCAGTAAGGCTTTAGTTATCGATACCAGTCCGATAGAAAAAGAAATTAGCAACATTATTTCGCATAATGGACAACTTTAATGGCAATCACTAAATCAACTCCGGCACCATTAACCGGTGGGACGTTATGGTGCGTTACTATTGCATTGTCATTAGCGACGTTTATGCAAATGTTGGATTCCACTATTTCTAACGTCGCAATACCGACAATATCTGGCTTTCTGGGAGCATCAACAGACGAAGGCACCTGGGTTATCACTTCGTTTGGCGTAGCAAATGCCATTGCGATCCCTGTTACCGGCAGGCTGGCACAAAGAATAGGCGAATTAAGGTTATTTTTACTTTCAGTCACTTTTTTTTCGCTGTCTTCCTTAATGTGTAGTTTATCGACCAATCTTGATGTGCTGATATTTTTTAGAGTCGTTCAGGGATTAATGGCGGGGCCGTTAATTCCACTGTCACAGAGTTTATTATTAAGGAATTATCCGCCAGAAAAAAGAACATTTGCTCTGGCATTATGGTCAATGACCGTAATTATCGCTCCGATATGTGGGCCGATATTGGGTGGCTACATTTGCGATAACTTTAGCTGGGGTTGGATATTTTTAATCAATGTCCCAATGGGGATTATCGTCCTGACATTATGCTTAACCTTACTTAAAGGAAGAGAAACTGAGACTTCACCGGTCAAAATGAATCTACCAGGACTGACCCTGTTAGTGCTCGGTGTTGGTGGCTTGCAGATAATGCTTGATAAAGGGCGCGATCTGGATTGGTTCAACTCGAGTACAATAATAATACTAACAGTAGTGTCAGTTATTTCTCTGATTTCTTTAGTCATTTGGGAGTCGACCTCAGAGAATCCGATTCTTGATCTCAGTTTATTTAAGTCCCGTAATTTCACCATTGGTATTGTGAGTATCACATGCGCATATTTATTTTACTCTGGGGCGATCGTCCTTATGCCGCAGTTACTCCAGGAAACGATGGGGTATAATGCGATATGGGCCGGACTTGCTTATGCGCCCATCGGCATCATGCCACTATTAATTTCACCTTTGATAGGACGTTATGGCAACAAAATAGACATGCGGTTGTTAGTGACATTTAGTTTTTTGATGTATGCGGTTTGCTATTACTGGCGTTCTGTGACATTTATGCCAACGATTGATTTTACAGGCATCATTTTGCCACAGTTTTTTCAGGGATTCGCCGTCGCCTGTTTCTTTTTACCCTTAACAACGATTTCGTTTTCAGGTTTGCCAGATAATAAATTTGCTAATGCCTCGAGTATGAGTAATTTTTTTCGTACCTTGTCAGGATCAGTTGGTACGTCGTTGACAATGACGCTGTGGGGACGACGCGAATCGTTACACCATAGTCAGTTGACAGCAACCATCGATCAATTTAACCCCGTGTTTAATTCATCGTCACAAATTATGGATAAATACTATGGTTCGCTTTCAGGGGTTCTTAATGAAATTAATAATGAAATAACTCAGCAATCACTTTCAATTTCTGCAAATGAGATTTTCCGTATGGCGGCTATTGCTTTTATCTTACTTACGGTATTGGTTTGGTTTGCGAAACCGCCGTTTACAGCGAAAGGTGTTGGGTGATGGTAAAAAGAGAGAGCTATAGCAGGTAAGACGGTAGAATCTTAAGCCTGCGCCATCGGCAGCATCGCTCACCCAGGGAAAGGATGGCGATGCTGCATTGAAAATTAATTAGCGGCCTTTTGCCAGATATTGCTCCATCTCTTCTTCCGGCACCATTCCACCTCCCGTCGCCCACACCAGATGAGTGGCATTACGCAGTTGTTCTGCGCTGAAACCGTGCATCTGTTGGTAACTTACTGATGCGCACACGCGCTGAGGCCCGGCCATACCCGCCAGTGCCGAAGGTTCAAGACGAATACCTTCTTCCTGCGCCAGCCAGCCAAGCATGTCATACATGGTTTGATCGCTAAGGGTATAGAAGCCATCTAGTAGACGCTCCATTGCCCGCCCGACAAAGCCTGATGCGCGACCAACTGCAAGGCCATCCGCTGCGGTAAGGTTGTCGATACCAATATCCTGAACAGAAATCTGATCGTGTAATCCTGTATGGACGCCTAACAGCATACAAGGGGAGTGCGTTGGTTCGGCAAAAAAGCAGTGAACATGATCGCCAAATGCCAGTTTAAGCCCGAATGCGACGCCACCAGGACCACCGCCAACACCACACGGCAGATAGACAAACAGAGGGTTATCAGCATCGACAATACGACCTTGCTCGGCAAATTGCGCTTTAAGACGCTGGCCTGCGACGGAATACCCAAGGAACAACGTGCGGGAATTCTCGTCATCAATAAAGAAACAGTTCGGGTCAGACTGCGCTGCTTTACGTCCTTCCTCGACTGCAACACCATAATCTTGCTCATATTCCACGACCGTAACGCCATGGCTGCGCAGTTTCGCTTTTTTCCATGCTCGGGCATCAGCAGACATATGTACTGTCACCTTAAAGCCAATGCGGGCGCTCATAATGCCGATTGATAACCCCAGATTTCCGGTTGAGCCCACAGCAATGCTGTATTGGCTAAAGAACTGTTTAAACTCCGGAGACAGCAGTTTGCTGTAGTCATCTTCAGGCGTCAGCAACCCCGCTTCCAGAGCCAGTTTTTCTGCATGTGCCAGGACTTCATAAATCCCGCCGCGTGCTTTTATGGAGCCGGAAATGGGCAAATGGCTATCTTTTTTCAGTAACAGTTGCCTGCTGATCGGTTGTTGATATTCCTTTTCCAGCCGTTTTTGCATAGCCGGAATGGCAACCAGTTCTGATTCAATAATTCCCCCAGTGGCAGCAGTTTCAGGAAATGCTTTTGCCAGATAGGGTGCAAAACGGGATAAGCGCGCATGGGCGTCCTGAACATCCTGTTCGGTCAGGCCAACATAAGGTAAACCTTCAGCCAATGAGGTCGTGCCAGGATTAAACCAGGTGGTTTCTTTAAGAGCAACCAGATCCTTTACCAACGGATACTGGGCGATGAGCGAGTTCATTTTAGCGTTTTCCATAGTACGTCTCTTTGCGCTTAGATGATAAATGACAGCAGGAATGTGCCCGCCAGAGCGACGACTGAAGCGATAAATGTCGCTGTCGTATAGTATTTAAATGTTTCATTGAGCGTAGCGCCGCAATATTGCTTCACCAGCCAGAAAAGCGAGTCCGTAACGATCGTGCAGCCAATCGCACCTGAACCGATAGCAATCGCAATAATTTCCGGGCTGATGTCGGGATACAGCGGCAGCACAATGATCCATATTTATATTTTCTTCTCCAGGTTGGCGATGCCAGTTGGCATGTTTTACCTACTTGCCTATATGGTTACTCGTTGGCGAGAACAGAGGCGGAATTGGGCACAATTGTCCGGGAATTATTGTTATTTTTTATTGTATTGCCGTGTCGGGTGATAGGGCGTTGAGAATATCGTTGGATCTCGCCAGTGACGTCTGTTTCTGCTACAGTGCCCGTTTTACGGCAAACGGCTTGGGTATGGCTTCATTAAAGGATGTCGCACGCCTGGCGGGAGTGTCGATGATGACAGTCTCCCGGGTGATGCATAATGCAGAATCTGTGCGTCCTGCAACGCGTGACCGCGTATTGCAGGCAATCCAGACCCTGAATTATGTTCCTGATCTTTCCGCCCGTAAGATGCGCGCTCAAGGACGTAAGCCGTCGACTCTCGCCGTGCTGGCGCAGGACACTGCTACCACTCCTTTCTCTGTTGATATTCTGCTTGCCATTGAGCAAACCGCCAGCGAGTTCGGCTGGAATAGTTTTTTAATCAATATTTTTTCTGAAGATGACGCTGCCCGCGCGGCACGTCAGCTGCTTGCCCACCGTCCGGATGGCATTATCTATACTACAATGGGGCTGCGACATATCACGCTGCCTGAGTCTCTGTATGGTGAAAATATTGTATTGGCGAACTGTGTGGCGGATGACCCAGCGTTACCCAGTTATATCCCTGATGATTACACTGCACAATATGAATCAACACAGCATTTGCTCGCGGCGGGCTATCGTCAACCGTTATGCTTCTGGCTACCGGAAAGTGCGTTGGCAACAGGGTATCGTCGGCAGGGATTTGAGCAGGCCTGGCGTGATGCTGGACGAGATCTGGCTGAGGTGAAACAATTTCACATGGCAACAGGTGATGATCACTACACCGATCTCGCAAGTTTACTCAATGACCACTTCAAATCTGGCAAACCAGATTTTGATGTTCTGATATGTGGTAACGATCGCGCAGCCTTTGTCGCTTATCAGGTTCTCCTGGCGAAGGGGGTACGTATCCCGCAGGATGTCGCCGTAATGGGCTTTGATAATCTGGTTGGCGTCGGGCATCTGTTTTTACCGCCGCTGACCACAATTCAGCTTCCACATGACATTATCGGGCGGGAAGCTGCATTGCATATTATTGAAGGTCGTGAAGGAGGAAGAGTGACGCGGATCCCTTGCCCGCTGTTGATCCGTTGTTCCACCTGATATTATGTTAACCCAGTTGCCAGAGTGCTCCATGTTGCAGCACAGCCACTCCGTGGGAGGCATAGAGCGACAGTTCCCGTTCTTCTGGCTGCGGATATATTCGGCTACTCATCACCGCCTCCCCGTCGTTAATAAATACTTCCACGGATGATGTATCGATAAATATCCTTAGGGCGAGCATGTCACCCTGCGGGAGGGGAATACTACGGTAGCCATCTAAATTCTCGTGTGGGTAATACCGCCACAAAACAAGTCGCTCAGATTGGTTATCAATATACAGCCGCATTCCAGTGCCGAGCTGTAATCCGTAATGTTCGGCATCACCGTTCTTCAGCGCCCACTGCAACTGAATCTCAACTGCTTGCGCGTTTTCCTGCAAAACATATTTATTGCTGATTGTGCGGGGAGAGATAGATTGATGCTGCTGGCGTAACGACTCAGCTTCGTGTACCGGGCGTTGTAGAAGTTTGCCATTGCTCTCTGATAGCTCGCGCGCCAGCGTCATGCAGCCTGCCCAGCCTTCACGTTTTGAGGGCATTGGCGATTCCCACATATCCATCCAGCCGATAACAATACGCCGACCATCCTTCGCTAAAAAGCTTTGTGGTGCATAAAAGTCATGCCCGTTATCAAGTTCAGTAAAATGCCCGGATTGTGCAAAAAGTCGTCCTGGCGACCACATTCCGGGTATTACGCCACTTTGAAAGCGATTTCGGTAACTGTATCCCTCGGCATTCATTCCCTGCGGGGAAAACATCAGATAATGCTGATCGCCAAGGCTGAAAAAGTCCGGACATTCCCACATATAGCTTTCACCCGCATCAGCGTGGGCCAGTACGCGATCGAAAGTCCATTCACGTAATGAACTGCCGCGATAAAGCAGGATCTGCCCCGTGTTGCCTGGGTCTTTCGCCCCGACTACCATCCACCATGTGTCGGCTTCACGCCACACTTTAGGATCGCGGAAGTGCATGATTCCTTCTGGTGGAGTGAGGATCACACCCTGTTTCTCGAAATGAATACCATCCCGACTGGTAGCCAGACATTGTACTTCGCGAATTGCATCGTCATTACCTGCACCATCGAGCCAGACGTGCCCGGTGTAGATAAGTGAGAGGACACCATTGTCATCGACAGCACTACCTGAAAAACACCCGTCTTTGTCATTCTCGTCTCCTGGCGCTAGCGCAATAGGCTCATGCTGCCAGTGGATCATATCGTCGCTGGTGGCATGTCCCCAGTGCATTGGCCCCCAGTGTTCGCTCATCGGGTGATGTTGATAAAACGCGTGATAACGATCGTTAAACCAGATCAGGCCGTTTGGATCGTTCATCCACCCGGCAGGAGGCGCGAGGTGAAAATGGGGATAGAAAGTGTTACCTCGGCGCTCGTGAAGTTTTGCTAGTGCGTTTTGCGCCGCATGTAATCGAGATTGCGTCATTTTTATCATCCTGGTTAAGCAAATTTGGTGAATTGTTAACGTTAACTTTTATAAAAATAAAGTCCCTTACTTTCATAAATGCGATGAATATCACAAATGTTAACGTTAACTATGACGTTTTGTGATCGAATATGCATGTTTTAGTAAATCCATGACGATTTTGCGAAGAAGAGGTTTATCACTATGCGTAAGTCAGATGAATTTAAGGGAAAAAAATGTCAGCCAAAGTGTGGGTTTTAGGGGACGCGGTCGTAGATCTCTTGCCAGAATCAGACGGGCGGCTACTGCCTTGTCCTGGCGGTGCGCCAGCTAACGTTGCGGTGGGAATCGCCAGATTAGGCGGAATAAGTGGGTTTATAGGTCGGGTGGGGGATGATCCTTTTGGTGCGTTAATGCAAAGAACGCTGCTAACTGAGGGAGTCGATATCACGTATCTGAAGCAAGATGAATGGCACCGGACATCCACGGTGCTTGTCGATCTGAACGATCAAGGGGAACGTTCATTTACGTTTATGGTCCGCCCCAGTGCCGATCTTTTTTTAGAGACGACAGACTTGCCCTGCTGGCGACATGGCGAATGGTTACATCTCTGTTCAATTGCGTTGTCTGCTGAGCCTTCGCGTACCAGCGCATTTACAGCGATGACGGCGATCCGGCATGCCGGAGGTTTTGTCAGCTTCGATCCCAATATTCGTGAAGATCTATGGCAAGACGAGCATTTGCTCCGCTTGTGTTTGCGGCAGGCGCTACAACTGGCGGATGTCGTCAAGCTCTCGGAAGAAGAATGGCGACTTATCAGTGGAAAAACACAGAACGATCGGGATATATGCGCCCTGGCAAAAGAGTATGAGATCGCCATGCTGTTGGTGACTAAAGGTGCAGAAGGGGTGGTGGTCTGTTATCGAGGACAAGTCCACCATTTTGCTGGAATGTCTGTGAATTGTGTCGATAGCACGGGGGCGGGAGATGCGTTCGTTGCCGGGTTACTCACAGGTCTGTCCTCTACGGGATTATCTACAGATGAAAGAGAAATGCGACAAATTATCGATCTCGCTCAACGTTGCGGAGCGCTTGCAGTAACGGCGAAAGGGGCGATGACAGCGCTGCCATGTCGACAAGAACTGGAATAGTGAGAAGTAAACGGCGAAGTCGCTCTTATCTCTAAATAGGACGTGAATTTTTTAACGACAGGCAGGTAATTATGGCACTGAATATTCCATTCAGAAATGCGTACTATCGTTTGGCATCCAGTTACTCATTTCTCTTTTTTATTTCCTGGTCGCTGTGGTGGTCATTATACGCTATTTGGCTGAAAGGACATCTAGGATTAACAGGGACGGAATTAGGTACACTTTACTCGGTCAACCAGTTTACCAGCATTCTATTTATGATGTTCTACGGCATCGTTCAGGATAAACTCGGTCTGAAGAAACCGCTCATCTGGTGTATGAGTTTCATTCTGGTCTTGACTGGACCGTTTATGATTTACGTTTATGAACCGTTACTGCAAAGCAATTTTTCTGTAGGTCTAATTCTGGGTGCGCTCTTTTTTGGTCTGGGTTATCTGGCGGGCTGCGGTTTGCTTGACAGCTTCACTGAAAAAATGGCGCGAAATTTTCATTTCGAATATGGAACAGCGCGCGCCTGGGGATCTTTTGGCTATGCTATTGGCGCGTTCTTTGCCGGTATATTTTTTAGTATCAGTCCCCATATCAACTTCTGGTTGGTCTCGCTATTTGGCGCTGTATTTATGATGATCAACATGCGTTTTAAAGATAAGGATCACCAGTGCATAGCGGCGGATGCGGGAGGGGTAAAAAAAGAGGATTTTATCGCAGTTTTCAAGGATCGAAACTTCTGGGTTTTCGTCATATTTATTGTGGGGACGTGGTCTTTCTATAACATTTTTGATCAACAATTCTTTCCTGTCTTTTATGCAGGTTTATTCGAATCACACGATGTAGGAACGCGCCTGTATGGTTATCTCAACTCATTCCAGGTGGTACTCGAAGCGCTGTGCATGGCGATTATTCCTTTCTTTGTGAATCGGGTAGGGCCAAAAAATGCATTACTTATCGGTGTTGTGATTATGGCGTTGCGTATCCTTTCCTGCGCGCTGTTCGTTAACCCCTGGATTATTTCATTAGTGAAGCTGTTACATGCCATTGAGGTTCCACTTTGTGTCATATCCGTCTTCAAATACAGCGTGGCAAACTTTGATAAGCGCCTGTCGTCGACGATCTTTCTGATTGGTTTTCAAATTGCCAGTTCGCTTGGGATTGTGCTGCTTTCAACGCCGACTGGGATACTCTTTGACCACGCAGGCTACCAGACAGTTTTCTTCGCAATTTCGGGTATTGTCTGCCTGATGTTGCTATTTGGCATTTTCTTCCTGAGTAAAAAACGCGAGCAAATAGTGATGGAAACGCCTGTACCTTCAGCAATATAGACGTAAACTTTTTCCGGTTGTTGTCGATATCTCCATATCCCTCAACCGGAAAATAATAATACTAAAATGCTTAGCCCAACTAATAATCACCTAATCCAAACGCCTCATTCATGTTCTGGTACAGTCGCTCAAATGTACTCCGGATACGCGGTTCGCTGATTTCCAGGACATTGTCGTCATTCAGCGACCTGTCCCGTGTATCACGGGCCTGCGAATTCATCAAGGAATGCATTGCAGAGTGAAGTATCGAGTCACGCCATATTTCGCTATCAGGATTCTGTGTGATGGTTACATCGCCCGGCCCAGGGCTGTTTAGTCATCAGCGCTTTCTGACAGTGCTGAGATTTCAACCTGTTGCAGTAAAAATGAGTAGATATAGGGCAAGTGTGCTGCCAAACCCATCTTTTACGGGGCGAAGGTAGATATTGTTAGAAGGGTATCTGGTGTCCCCTGCAGGAATCGAACCTGCAATTAGCCCTTAGGAGGGGCTCGTTATATCCATTTAACTAAGAGGACAATGCGGCATGAGTATACCCGCTAATGGACTGCGGGGTAAGTACACTGCCGCTCGATTGCTTAAACCCTCGCCATTTATGCCGGGTTTTTATCATTTTTCTTAATGTTTTCCGCACGTTCTGCTTTTTGGCGTGCTTCGGCTTTGCGCTTGTTGCTCATGTCGTTACGGATCTGTGCATGACTCATTAACGCGAAGATAAAGGTGCCGCCGCAGATGTTCCCCGCTAAAGTAGGTAGTGCGAAGGGCCAGATGAAATCGCTCCAGTGCAGCGTACCGTTAAACACCAGATAGAGGATTTCAACAGAACCGACAACGATGTGAGTGGTGTCACCCAGGGCAATAAGCCAGGTCATCAATATAATCACCACAATCTTTGCCGCACCCGCTGCAGGAAACATCCATACCATAGTGGCGATCAGCCAGCCGGAAATGATCGCGTTGGCAAACATCTCGCTGGGGGTGTTCTTCATCACATCCATGCCGATTTTGACAAATGCATCGCGAGTTTCTTCATTGAAGATAGGCATATATTCAAATGCCCATGCAGCAATACCTGTCCCGAGAATATTACCCAGCAGCACGACGCCCCATAATCGCATAAGTAAGCCGACGTTGCTCATTGTCGGTTTTTGCATGACGGGTAGTACCGCAGTCACGGTGTTTTCGGTAAATAATTGCTGGCGGGCCATAATGACGATAATAAAACCAAAGGTATAACCGAGATTCTCCAGCAAGAAGCTGCCCGGCACGCCTTCCAGTTCGACATGAAATATCCCTTTTGCCAGTAGCGAAGCGCCCATCGACAGACCCGCCGCAATGGCTGACCACAATAGCGCCATTGCGTCGCGTTCCAGCTCTTTTTCACCATCCTGGCGGATATGCTCATGAATTGCCATCGCCCGGGAGGGGAGTCGGTCTTCATCTATTTCTATTTTTTTGCCGCGCTCTTTTTCTTCGCTCTCAACTTCAATTTCGTCGCTGTGTTGATCAATTTTGTCGTTGTCCATGGTCTCTTCTCTTGAATTAGCACGTATAGCTAAAGCGTAGCGGCTTTTTTGCTCGCAACTGGCGGGAGTTACTCTGAAAATGTAGAAAAGGCTGCGTTTGCCTTTTTCTGTTTCTATAGAATCAAGTAGCCTACAGGGCGGCGATTACCAGGCTATGATCAAATCAGCAAATCAGGGCGTCTGGACATCAGTTGACGTGCTGTTACAATCGCCCACACCTAAACAGGCGGATACGGTATCGTTCCGTCATGGATGGCAAACTGCATAAGCCATAAAAAAACAGGGAGACATTTATGAAGCTTCGCCTGTCGGCGCTTGCTCTGGGAACTACGCTTCTGGTGGGGTGTGCGAGTTCCGGTACAGATCAGCAGGGGCGTTCTGACCCGTTAGAAGGGTTCAACCGCACCATGTACAACTTCAACTTCAATGTATTAGACCCGTATGTTGTTCGACCGGTGGCTGTCGCCTGGCGTGATTATGTTCCGCAACCGGCGCGTAACGGTTTGAGCAACTTCACGGGCAACCTGGAAGAACCTGCGGTGATGGTTAACTACTTCTTGCAGGGCGACCCTTATCAGGGGATGGTCCACTTTACCCGCTTTTTCCTGAACACCATTTTGGGGATGGGCGGCTTTATTGATGTTGCAGGGATGGCGAACCCGAAACTGCAACGGACTGAACCTCACCGCTTCGGTAGTACGCTTGGTCATTATGGCGTGGGTTATGGGCCGTACGTTCAGTTACCATTCTACGGTAGCTTCACGCTGCGTGATGACGGTGGTGATATGGCGGATGGTCTTTACCCGGTTCTTTCCTGGCTGACCTGGCCGATGTCTGTGGGTAAATGGACGCTTGAAGGGATAGAAACTCGTGCGCAGTTGTTGGATTCCGATGGTCTGCTGCGTCAGTCGTCCGATCCTTACATTATGGTGCGCGAAGCGTACTTCCAGCGTCATGATTTCATCGCTAATGGCGGCGAACTCAAACCGCAGGAAAATCCGAACGCGCAAGCAATTCAGGATGATTTAAAAGATATCGATTCTGAATAAGAAACAAATAAAAAAGGTGAATCGCAAAACTCACCTTTTTTGTTGTTATCCCTCAATTACCCCAAGTAAAAGAAGATAAACCGACAATAACCTGGACGTAATTATGTAAAAATACTGATGTTCGTCACTGACTATTTCCGATATTCAGGCGTTGAAAAATCAAAAAACTGGAAAAATAATTTTAAATATCATCAAAATTAACACCTGGCGCAGATAGTTGATTAATTTCATTTTGATATTTCGTCTGGCGATTTTGAAGATTTTCTTCAATTTTACCTTTGAGTTCCTTATAGTGCTTATATATATTTTGAGAATGGTCAGCGTTAGCTTCGTTACCGAATAAAGTAGAAACTATTTCTTTTGTATTCTCAAGTGTATATTTTCTATTATCCTCTTAAAATTGATATCCTCTTGCTAGATTTGAAGGATTAAAAGCTTCGTTAGGTTCTCTCAGTCTTTCCCCTTTGAGTTCGTTTACAACTTGATGATCGGAACCTGTTGCAAATGATTCTGCAATGATTGCTTTACTGTGTTCAAACCACGCAGAAGCACTCCTGGCATTTTTACTACAATATTGGGTGAGATTATCACCATCAATACGAAATCCTTTTTGAATGTGGTAGCCATCCTGATCGTAGTAACCGAGAGATAAGTAATCATTTCCATTTTTATTTTTAATTACAATAGCGAGAGAGGCACCTTTTTGATCTATACCGTACCAGGTAAATAAGTCCGTTGGTTCACTTTTCCCGCTCTCATCGAACTCCGTTACCGTATGTCTGAGTTTGTGTGATATTTTATCGAAGATAAAACTTGGATCTTCATCATATATTTCTTTTATTGCGCTGAAGATCATTTTCTTGTTATTGATATCATTAGTATTCTCTACTACATTTTCATTGATGATGGTTTGGCCGACTTTTTTGTTTTCATCGTTCGCAGGTGATCTTGTTGGTTCTTGATTTTCAATATCAATATCAAAAGTAATATCGTCTGTATCATTGGAGTCAATGCCAATATCACTACGATCATCAATACCACTAACAATAATACCATCAGTAAACTCAGCATTATTTATATCATCATGAGTCTTCTCAACTATGTTGTCATTAATGATAGTACGGACGAGTTCTTTGTCTTTATAGCTCGCAAGTAATTTTATTGGTTCTTGGTTATCGATACCAATAGTAATATGGTCTGTATCATTGGAGTTAATATCAATATAAGTAACTGAGGAATTATTAATATTAAATATATCAGGATTGTCGTTTCCTCGTATGGCGTTTTTTATAAGCTCAAGTAGATGTTTAACACAGGTGCTTATTCCTTCCTTACCATTAAAAAGGTTTTTGAGCTCTTGTACTAATCCATTAACTTCATCATTGTTATTTTCATTGATGGATTCTGTGTAAGCTGCGCTGGTATTGTTTATTGAAATAGATGGTAGCATGATTTTATTCCATGTTGATTGATTTGTTACAAATATATATTACCTAATAAAATAGACTATCAAAAAACGCTCATTTATTTAGACCCTATCTTTAATTTGAGTGTATGAGCGCACAATAGCCAGGGTGGTTTGAGTATCCTGGAAATTCAGAAAAGTAAACTCTTTGAGAAAGACGAGCAGAACGTCTGAAAATATGCCTTTCCCTTCAGGTTTGTCTGTGGATACCACTTAATGATTTGAAAGGGCAAGCTACCATCAGGCTGTTTGCAAAACTCAGGAGGCAAGCAATGAGGAAACAACTTTCGTTGAAGTGTGGGAGTTAAAGTCACCTGCATAGCAGGTGACTTTATCCAGGCGAACGCGTTATCAGAACGCGTAGTTAAAGTTAGTACCGAACAGCCAGGCTTTACCTTCAGACTCGAACTGGTATGGGCCTTCGTTAATTTTCACGCTCTGACCGTGCATATAAGAAACACCAACATCGACTGAAGCATCTTTATTAAATGCGTAAGTCGTACCTGCACTCAGCCAGAAACGGTCCTGGTCCGGAATGGAGATAGAACGATTCTGTGCCGGAACTGGGCTGTCATCAAAGGCGATACCGGTACGGAAGGTCCAGTTATCATCGTAGTAATAAGTGGTTCCCAACGCGATGCGGTAAGCATCTTTAAAGCCTTCATGTTTCTGGAACAGCGTGTCGCCACTCGTTGAGGTCGCTTTCAGCTGCTGGAACTGACTCCAGCTGGTGTAAGCCAGGCTATAGTGAATCGCCCACTGCGGATCAACACGGTTATAACCCGACACTTCCCACATTTCAGGCAGGTTCAGCGTCAGATAACCCGATTGCGTTGCGCCACCTGTCGCGGTAGGTATTGGTAAACCGTAGTTATTAAACGCACGATTAAGATCGCTGCTGTAGTTACCTTTGAAGTCAATTTTCACTTCAGAACGGTAGGTCAGTGCATAGCGGTTATTTTTATCCAGTTCATACAGGATACCGGCGTTCCAGCCAAAGCCCCACTGGTTACCGTTCAGATGAGCGATTTTGGTATTACTGTCGATACCGTTGGCGGTAGCTGCCAATGCTTGCCCTTGAGGAGTCTTCCCGGCAGGAGATTGCATGATCTGACCGGCAACCAGCTGCCCCAGATCGCCTGCGAAACGTTCAATTTTCGCGCGAGCGTAGACGGCGTTGAAACCAAGACCAAAGCTCCATGCATTATTTAAGCGATACGCACCGCTTAAGTTCAGGTTCATGGTTTCAAGGTCGGTTGTACCCCCGACAGAGCCGCCTGCATAAGTATCGTTAAACTCTGTTGCCAGGCCATAGTTAGAGGTAATAGAAGCGCCCCAACCAAATTGGTCGTTAATCGGTGCAACAAAGTGCATGTTCGGAACCCATGCCGTAGGCGCGATGTTATCGGCTTTCAGGCTACGACCAGATGGAGACGTTCCGCTGATATTTACATCCGGGTCAATATAAACCGCACCCGCAGAAAATGTCGGGCGGTCAAACATGGTAATCAATGCGGGGTTACGGCTAACGTTACCTGCATCATCGGCAATTGCACCTTCCCCTGAATAAGCCCGGCCCAGGCCAGAGGAAGAAAATTCGTTTAACTGAAAGCCTGCCGACCAGGCCTGGGTGGAGATAAGTGCCACTGCGACTGCGAGAGCAGACTTTGTAAACAGGGTTTTCTGGCTCATGACCATAACCTCAATGATTTATTTTTATACAAACTATGTTACGTGCTGTAACAGGAGCGCGAAGTGTAGGGTCTGAGGTACATCTTAGAAATCAGACCAGTGGCGAGAGTATAGGTCGGACCAGCTGGAATGTTGCAAGTATGTTTCTATCTTTTTTCAAATATGATCTAAGAAACGCGATCCAGCTGGCAAAATTTGGAGGTGGCGCACTCATGGATTCGGGTGAATTTTGTTTTAGATCATTTTTAAGTGTGATTTCGGTCACTTATCCGATTTTGCAGAATTAACAACTGGAGCAGCACTTTCCGGAAGCGTAAAATATCCACAACGTTTATCTGGCACCTTGGGTGCACATACAGAGGAAATCAACGATGAGTAAATGTAGTGCTGATGAAACCCCGGTTTGCTGCTGTATGGATGTTGGCACCATTATGGACAACTCCGACTGCACCGCGTCTTACAGCCGCGTGTTTGCAAACCGCGCAGAAGCAGAACAAACGCTGGCGGCGCTGACTGAAAAAGCCCGTAGCGTGGAATCCGAACCGTGCAAAATCACCCCGACTTTCACTGAAGAGTCTGACGGTGTGCGCCTGGATATCGATTTCACTTTTGCCTGCGAAGCTGAAATGCTGATCTTCCAGCTGGGTCTGCGTTAATTCCTCTCGGGTACGTACGCCCCTGTCAGTTGTTGGCAGGGGCGTTTTATTTTCTCTTCTACTTTTCTCTCTGTGTCATAGCTCCCACTTTCCCTTTTCTCCACTTGGCTAAATGTAAAAAAATGGTTAAGACTATGATCAGGTCAGACCACTTTATTTATTATTTTACAGGGGAGTGTTATGGGTCAGGTTTTACCGCTGGTTACCCGCCAGGGCGATCGTATCGCCATTGTTAGCGGTTTACGTACGCCTTTTGCCCGCCAGGCGACGGCTTTTCATGGCATTCCCGCGGTTGATTTAGGGAAGATGGTGGTAGGCGAACTGCTGGCACGCAGCGAAATTCCCGCCGAAGTGATTGAACAACTGGTCTTTGGTCAGGTCGTACAAATGCCGGAAGCCCCCAACATTGCGCGTGAAATTGTTCTCGGTACTGGAATGAATGTGCATACCGATGCTTACAGCGTCAGCCGCGCTTGCGCTACCAGTTTCCAGGCGGTTGCAAACGTCGCAGAAAGCCTGATGGCGGGAACTATTCGCGCGGGGATTGCCGGTGGGGCCGATTCCTCTTCCGTATTGCCAATTGGCGTCAGTAAAAAACTGGCGCGCGTGCTGGTTGATGTCAACAAAGCTCGAACCATGAGCCAGCGCCTGAAACTCTTCTCTCGCCTGCGTTTGCGCGACTTAATGCCGGTGCCTCCGGCAGTGGCGGAATACTCTACTGGCTTGCGGATGGGCGACACCGCTGAACAAATGGCGAAAACCTACGGTATTACTCGCGAACAGCAAGATGCATTAGCGCACCGTTCGCATCAGCGAGCCGCTCAGGCGTGGTCAGACGGTAAACTCAAAGAAGAGGTGATGACTGCCTTTATCCCTCCTTATAAACAACCGCTTGCCGAAGACAACAATATTCGCGGTAATTCCTCGCTTGCTGATTACGCAAAGTTGCGTCCGGCGTTTGATCGTAAACACGGGACGGTAACGGCAGCAAACAGTACGCCGCTGACCGATGGCGCAGCGGCGGTGATCCTGATGACCGAATCGCGGGCGAAAGAATTAGGGCTGGTACCGCTGGGGTATCTGCGCAGTTACGCATTTACTGCGATAGATGTCTGGCAGGACATGTTGCTCGGTCCGGCCTGGTCAACGCCGCTGGCGCTGGAACGTGCCGGTTTGACAATGAGCGATCTGACATTGCTCGATATGCACGAAGCCTTTGCAGCTCAGACACTGGCGAATATTCAGTTGCTGGGTAGCGAACGTTTTGCTCGTGATGTACTGGGGCGTGCACATGCCACTGGCGAAGTGGACGATAGCAAATTTAACGTGCTTGGCGGTTCGATTGCTTACGGGCATCCCTTCGCGGCGACCGGCGCGCGGATGATTACCCAGACATTGCATGAACTTCGCCGTCGCGGCGGTGGATTTGGATTAGTGACCGCCTGTGCTGCGGGTGGGCTTGGCGCGGCAATGGTTGTGGAGGCGGAATAATGGAAATGGCATCAGCGTTTACCCTTAATGTCCGTCTGGACAACATTGCTGTTATCACCATCGACGTACCGGGTGAGAAAATGAATACCCTGAAGGCGGAGTTTGCCTCGCAGGTGCGCGCCATTAT
Source organism: Escherichia sp. WS3227_2 (assembly GCF_046486495.1). Lineage (NCBI taxonomy): Bacteria > Pseudomonadati > Pseudomonadota > Gammaproteobacteria > Enterobacterales > Enterobacteriaceae > Escherichia > Escherichia sp. WS3227_2. The sequence continues at coordinate 9,960 of NZ_JBJQLG010000021.1, read as the reverse complement.
TAAGCAACTCCGTGAAAACAAAGAGTTGCGCGGCGTGGTGTTTATCTCCGCGAAACCGGACAACTTTATCGCTGGCGCAGACATCAACATGATCGCCAACTGCAAAACGGCGCAAGAAGCGGAAGCACTGGCGCGGCAGGGTCAACAGTTAATGGCGGAGATTCATGCTTTGCCCGTTCCGGTTATCGCGGCTATTCATGGCGCTTGCCTGGGCGGTGGGCTGGAGTTGGCGCTGGCGTGCCACGGTCGCATGTGTACTGACGATCCTAAAACGGTGCTCGGTTTGCCTGAAGTACAACTTGGATTATTACCCGGTTCAGGCGGCACCCAGCGTTTACCGCGCCTGATAGGTGTCAGCACAGCATTGGAGATGATCCTCACTGGAAAACAACTTCGGGCGAAACAGGCATTAAAGCTGGGGCTGGTGGATGACGTCGTTCCGCAATCCATTTTACTGGAAGCCGCTGTTGAGCTGGCAAAGCAGGATCGTCCATCTTCACGCCCTCTACCTGTACGCGAGCGTATTCTGGCGGGGCCGTTAGGTCGTGCGCTGCTGTTCAAAATGGTCGGCAAGAAAACAGAACACAAAACTCAGGGTAACTATCCGGCGACAGAACGCATCCTTGAGGTTGTCGAAACGGGATTAGCGCAGGGCACCAGTAGCGGCTATGACGCTGAAGCCCGTGCTTTTGGCGAACTGGCGATGACGCCGCAATCGCAGGCGCTGCGTAGTATCTTTTTTGCCAGTACGGAAGTGAAGAAAGATCCTGGCAGTGATGCGCCGCCTGCGCCATTAAACAGCGTGGGAATTTTAGGTGGTGGCTTGATGGGCGGCGGTATTGCTTACGTCACTGCTTGTAAAGCGGGGCTTCCGGTCAGAATTAAAGATATCAACCCGCAGGGCATAAATCATGCACTGAAGTACAGTTGGGATCAGCTGGAGGGCAAAGTTCGCCGTCGTCATCTCAAAGCCAGTGAACGCGACAAACAGCTGGCATTAATCTCCGGAACGACAGACTATCGCGGCTTTGCCCATCGCGATCTGATTATTGAAGCGGTGTTTGAAAATCTCGAATTAAAACAACAAATGGTGGCGGAAGTTGAGCAAAATTGCGCCGCTCATACCATCTTTGCTTCGAATACGTCATCTTTACCGATTGGTGATATCGCCGCTCACGCTACGCGACCTGAGCAAGTTATTGGCCTGCATTTCTTCAGTCCGGTGGAAAAAATGCCGCTGGTGGAGATTATTCCTCATGCGGGGACATCGGCGCAAACCATCGCTACCACAGTAAAACTGGCGAAAAAACAGGGTAAAACGGCAATTGTCGTGCGTGACAAAGCCGGGTTTTACGTCAATCGCATTTTAGCGCCTTACATTAATGAAGCTATCCGCATGTTGACCGAAGGTGAACGGGTAGAGCACATTGATGCCGCGCTGGTGAAATTTGGTTTTCCGGTAGGCCCAATCCAACTTTTGGATGAGGTAGGAATCGACACCGGGACTAAAATTATTCCTGTACTGGAAGCCGCTTATGGAGAACGTTTTAGCGCGCCTGCAAATGTTGTTTCTTCAATTTTGAACGACGATCGCAAAGGCAGAAAAAATGGCCGGGGTTTCTATCTTTATGGTCAGAAAGGGCGTAAAAGCAAAAAACAGGTCGATCCTGCCATTTACCCGCTGATTGGCACACAAGGGCAGGGGCGACTCTCCGCACCGCAGGTAGCTGAACGGTGTGTGATGTTGATGCTGAATGAAGCAGTACGTTGTCTGGAAGAGCAGGTTATCCGTAGCGTGCGTGACGGAGATATTGGCGCGGTATTTGGCATTGGTTTTCCGCCATTTCTCGGTGGTCCGTTCCGCTACATCGATTCTCTCGGTGCGGGTGAAGTGGTTGCAATAATGCAACGACTGGCCACGCAGTATGGTTCCCGTTTTACCCCTTGCGAGCGTTTAGTCGAGATGAGCAAGCGTGGGGAAAGTTTTTGGAAAACAACTGCAACTGACCTGCAATAAGAAGGTCAAAGCTATATGAATCCGCGCTGAATGGCGGAGTGTTGCTCAAAATGTAAACGCATATTGACTATACTTACGCCATTGAGGTAAAAAACAGCGTTTCATTCGGTGAATGGATAAGGCACAATGCCGGCCACCGTTTTCTTTCTCTGGTTTCAGATGAAAGAAAACGGGCGAATCTGGTTAACAAAAGCGGTGCAATATGCAAGTTTTTATCATGCGTCACGGCGACGCAGCCCTCGATGCCGCCAGTGATTCGGTTCGTCCTCTGACTACTAACGGTTGTGACGAATCTCGCCTGATGGCGAACTGGCTGAAAGGTCAAAAAGTGGAAATCGAACGCGTTCTGGTGAGCCCGTTCCTGCGAGCCGAGCAAACACTGGAAGAAGTAGGGGATTGTCTGAACCTGCCTTCCAGTGCAGAAGTTCTGCCGGAGTTAACGCCCTGCGGCGATGTTGGTCTGGTCAGTGCCTATTTACAGGCGTTGACCAATGAAGGTGTTGCTTCGGTACTGGTGATCTCCCACTTACCCTTAGTCGGGTATCTGGTTGCTGAGTTATGTCCGGGCGAAACGCCGCCTATGTTTACCACCTCGGCCATTGCCAGCGTAACGCTTGATGAAAGCGGAAACGGCACATTTAACTGGCAGATGAGCCCATGTAATCTGAAGATGGCAAAGGCGATTTAATACGCATGCACAAGGCCCGCTGGCGTAAGCTATCGGGCCTTTATTTTCTGGCAATGTTGAATTTTTTTAATCTTATTGTACTAACAATGATCCGCTTGTGATCGAATAGTCATAATTTTATACGGTATGACGCTTTTATTTGTGGAAATTTACATATTGAAAGAAAATTTACTTTTATTCATAAATTATTTTTCTGGAAGCATTTTTAGGTAAATAATGACTAAAGTGAAAAATATTATTGGGTCTTGATTTTATATTAATTATAGTGTTTTAATATTATATCGTTGCGAAATTAATATCACAAGATAGTCATTGCCATGTGATTGTTTTTGACTTTGATTTATTCACTGAATTTTTGCATTTGCTGTTTTTTTGAACTCATTCTTCATAACTGAGATGAAAAATTTCAGTAATTATTATCCCCGTCCATTAATTAAGTATTTCTAACTTTTAATGTTAGAAAATTTAAATTGCATCAGTCATATTAAAATATCAACATGTTCGGCACGCCAAAGAATATTATATCAAGGAACCTGTTTTTTCAGGAGCTGAAAATCTGTTCATTGGCTGCTTAAAAGTCGCTGTAAAAATTGAAGAAGCTCTGCGTCAATATTTCAGTTGGCTTATATTATAATTATTTATGATTTAAGGACAAATAATGAGTAAGTTTGTAAAAGCAGCAGTTGCCACGGCAATGCTCATGGGGGCGCTGACTTCAGCATCAGTCGTTGCCGCAGGGAATAACGGTACAGTGAGATTTTACGGCACAATTGAAGACTCCCCGTGCTCAATTGTTCCTGACGATCATAAACTGGAAGTGGATATGGGCAGCATCGGTACGGGTTCTTTAACCGGCGGCAAAACAACCACACCAAAAGATTTCCAGATTCGTTTACAGGACTGTAATTTCAATACTGAAACGACAATGTCTACCACATTCACCGGTAATCCGTACTCCACTAACGCAGATAACTATTCTCTGTCTAACATGGATAATGGAACTGAAATTCCAAACGTTAGCCTGGTTATTGGTGACCAGCACGGTACAGGTTATGCTCTGGGAGCAGAGATTAAGCAACCTATCGTGAAGGACAGTTCAACGGGAAAAGGCAAACCTAAACAAACTCTGAACTTTAAAGCATGGTTAGTGGGTGAAACGGCTGCTGTAACACCAACACCGGCACCGTTTGAAACGCTGACGACGTTCCAGATCACGTATCTCTAATGTATTTCCCCCATAGCTGCAAAGTTATGGGGTTTATAACTACCAAATAACTAAATTATAAAAAATCATGGATGGATACGCCGATGCCAGAACATTCTTTTCTCCGTTTACGGGGGCTTTCGTGGTGGATTGCTCTGGCAATTTCCGGGAGTCCATTTAATGCCCTGGCAGACGATACCATTCAGTTTGATGGCCGATTTCTTGATTTAAAAGGCAATACCAAAATTGATTTGGGCCGTTTTTCGCAAAAAGGCTATGTAGAACCGGGTAAATATAACTTACGCGTTCATGTAAATAATCAGCCGTTACCTGACGACTACGATATCTACTGGTACGCAACTGAAAACGATCCGAATAAATCATATGCCTGCTTATCGCCAGAGCTGGTTGCCCAGTTTGGTCTGAAGGAAGATATTGCGAAGAATTTGCAATGGATCCGCGATGGTCAGTGTCTGAATACGGCACTTTTAGCAGGTACAGAAATTAGCGGCGATTTAGGCCAGTCTGCACTCCTTGTTTCTGTACCGCAGGCTTATCTGGAATATACCGACAGCGAGTGGGACCCGCCTTCGCGCTGGGATGACGGTATCCCTGGGCTTATTGCCGATTACAGTATCAACGCGCAAACCCGACATGAAAATGGGGGTGATGACACCAACGACATCAGCGGTAATGGTACGGTCGGCGTTAACGTGGGGCCGTGGCGCTTACGAGCTGACTGGCAGAGCGATTATCAGCATACCCGCAGTAACGATGACGGCGACACCGACGATAGCGGTACGCAAAAAAACTGGGAGTGGAGCCGTTACTACGCCTGGCGCGCCTTGCCGTCATTAAAAGCCAAACTTTCGCTGGGTGAAGATTACCTCAACTCCGATATTTTTGATGGCTTCAGTTACATTGGCGGCAGCATCAGTACCGATGATCAAATGTTACCGCCAAACCTGCGCGGCTACGCACCCGATATTTCAGGTGTTGCACACACTACCGCTAAAGTGACTGTAACCCAAATGGGCCGTGTCATTTACGAAACCCAGGTGCCCGCAGGGCCATTCCGCATTCAGGATATTGGCGATTCCGTCTCTGGCACGCTGCATGTCCGCATTGAAGAACAAAACGGCCAGGTACAGGAATACGACGTCAGCACGGCGTCCATGCCGTTCCTGACTCGCCCCGGCCAGGTGCGTTACAAAGTGACAATGGGGCGTCCACAAAACTGGGACCATCAGGTTGCAGGTAGCTTCTTCTCGGGCGGCGAGGCATCGTGGGGGATTGCCAATGGCTGGTCGCTCTACGGCGGTGCGTTAGCCGATGAAAACTACCAGTCGGCGGCGCTGGGCCTCGGTCGTGACCTGGCGCTGCTAGGCGCGTTAGCGTTTGATGTCACTCACTCTCGTGTTCAACTCGACGATAACAGCGTGTATGGCAACAAAACGCTGGACGGCAACTCTTATCGCGTCAGCTATGCCAAAGATTTTGATGAACTCAACAGTCGGGTGACGTTTGCTGGATACCGCTTCTCTGAAAAAAACTACATGACCATGAGCGAGTATCTGGATGCGAACGACGACGACCGGGCGCGCACCGGTAACGACAAAGAGATGTATACGGTCACCTATAACCAGAACTTCACGGATGCGCGCGTTTCGGTCTATCTCAACTATTCCCACCATACCTACTGGGATCGCCAGGATCAGACCAACTACAATATGATGCTTTCTCATTATTTCAATTTAGGAAGCCTTCGCAACCTGAGCGTTTCTCTGACCGGTTATCGCTACGAATACGATAAAAGTGCCGACAAGGGTGTTTATCTGTCCTTAAGTTTGCCGTGGGGCGACAACAGCACTATCAGTTACAACGGCAACTATGGCAGCGGTGCCGACAGCAATCAGGTGAGCCTGTATCACCGCATTGATGACGCCAGCCACTACACGTTAAGCGCCGGAACCAGCGAAAACCACAGCAGCGTGGATGGCTACTACAGCCACGATGGTACTCTGGCAAAAGTTGATCTCAGTGCCAACTACCATGAAGGGCAATACACCTCAGCGGGGATCTCTTTACAGGGCGGGGCAACGTTGACCGCTCACGGCGGGGCGCTGCATCGTACACAAAACATGGGCGGTACACGTCTGTTAATCGACGCTGATGGCGTTGCTAATGTGCCGGTTGAAGGTAATGGTTCCGCCGTTTATACCAACATGTTCGGCAAAGCGGTGGTGGCTGATGTGAATGATTACTACCGCAACCAGGCTTATATCGATTTGAACAAACTGCCGGAAAACGCTGAAGCTACAAAATCAGTGGTTCAGGCAACGCTGACGGAAGGCGCTATTGGCTACCGTAAATTTGCGGTGATCAGCGGTGAGAAGGCGATGGCAGTGCTGCGCTTGCAGGATGGCAGCCATCCGCCATTTGGGGCGGAAGTGAAAAACGATAATCAACAACAAGTTGGATTGGTTGATGACGAAGGTAATGTTTATCTGGCAGGCGTTAAACCGGGTGAACATATGACCGTTTTCTGGGAGGGTGAATCTCACTGCGGTATCAGCCTGCCAGACCCGTTACCGAATGACCTGTTCAATGGCTTGTTGTTGCCATGCCAGCAAAAGGGGGGAAGTTCTCCCGTCATACCGCATGATATTCAACCCGTCATTCAGGAGCAGACACAACAGGTGACACCAATGGAACCGCCGATGTCTGTTTCATCGAACCAATAACGTGATTAAGGAATGATCCATGACTAAACATCTCTCTGCCAAAACATTGACAACGGTACTGTCGTTACTGGCAGCAACGGTAAGTTTTTCTGCTCAGGCGTCAGTAACGCCCGATCGTACTCGCCTGATTTTTAATGAAAGCGATAAATCCATCAGCGTGACGCTGCGTAATAACGACCCAAAACTGCCTTATCTGGCGCAAAGCTGGATTGAAGATGAAAAGGGCGTCAAAATCAGCTCGCCGCTGGCGGTATTGCCGCCCGTACAGCGCATTGATGCAATGATGAATGGTCAGGTAAAAATTCAGGGCCTGCCGGATATTCATAAATTACCTGCCGATCGGGAATCGATGTTCTATTTCAACGTGCGCGAAATTCCGCCGAAATCGAACAAATCCAACACGCTACAAATCGCTCTTCAGACGCGTATCAAACTTTTCTGGCGACCGAAAGCTCTGGAAAAAAACACCACGCAAAAACCGTGGCAGCATAAAGTGACCTTAACCCGCAACGGTCAGGAATTTACTGTCAATAACCCGACGCCGTATTACGTCATTTTCAGTAATGCCAGCGCACAGAAAAATGGCAATCCGGCAGCCGGTTTCTCGCCAATAGTGATGTCGCCGAAAACCTCTGCACCGCTGAATGTGAAGATGGGTAGCGTACCGGTACTGACCTATGTCAACGACTATGGCGCACGGATGCCGCTCTTTTTCACCTGCAACGGCAATAGTTGCCAGGTTGATGAAGAGCAGAGTCGCAAAGGCTGAGGCCGGGAGTGTGAGATGAAACGACTACTTTTGGCCGGGCTGGGAGGAGTGCTGCTTACGGGCAGTGTTCTTGCCGGTGAAACGAAAAGTGTGCCATTGACATTGCGCGTACTGGTAGACCCACCACCTCCTTGTACCGTAAAAGGCAGTAACGTCGATTTTGGTGATGTGATCATCAAAAAAATCAATGGTACTGAATATCGCAAAGATGCAGGTTATACCCTGAACTGTGCCAATAGCCTGAGCGATGACCTTCAGATGCAGTTTAAGGGCACAACCACCACGATCAATGGCGAAACGGTGTTAAGCACGGGAATTACCGGGTTTGGCATTCGTATTGAAAATGTAGCAGATAACTCTCTGTTTGCGATTGGCGACAATACCTGGACTCCATTTAGCGTCAGTAGCCAGCCACAACTCAAAGCAGTGCCAGTCAAACAGGATGGCGTGACGCTGACAGGCGCGCAGTTTAACGCCAGCATGACAATGGTGGTGGATTACCAATGAAACGACTCTCGTTAATTTTATTATCCGCTTTTTGCACCATAACGCATGCCGCACCGGAAGATATCACCTTCACGGGTACGCTGATCGAACCTCCGGTCTGCACCGTCAGCAATGGTGATGATATTGAGATCCAGTTTATCGACGTCATTATCGACAATATTGACGGGGTTAATTACCGCAAAGATGTTCCGTACCAGATAACGTGTGACCCTGATATTACCGATGACGCCTGGGTAATGACGCTAACCTGGACCGGTACACAGACCAACTATAACGATGCGGCGATTCAGACGGATGTCACGGGATTAGGGATTGAACTCCAGCAAAACGATCAGCCCTTTAAGCTGAATACCCCGCTTAACGTGACACCCGCCAACCTGCCGAAGTTGAAGGCCGCACCTGTAAAAGCTTCCGATGCCACGCTGACTGACGGTAACTTTTCCGCTTACGCCACATTGCAGGTGGATTATCAATGAACAAACTGAAGAAATATCAATGTATCAGGGTGCAAACCCTTCTGTTGGGCGGTGTGCTGGTGCTGGTGAGTCATTCAGCACTGGCAGCTAATAATTTGCATTTTTACGGCAACCTGATGAGCAAAACCTGTACTCCGGTGGAACAGGCTGGAACGTTGGCAGAGGTACAGTTTGCTGATATCAGCCACAAAGATTTGATGGTGCGCGGTCAGTCCGATCGTGTACCGGTGGTTTTTCGCCTGAAAGATTGCCATGGGCCAGCGCAGTACAGCGTAAAAGTTACTCTGACCGGAACAGAAGACAGTGGGCAACCGGGATTTCTGGCTCTGGATGATACCTCCGGTGCACAGGGCGTAGGCATTGGTATGGAAACTACTGATGGTACTGCTGTTGCTATTAATAACACGACGGGGGTGACCTTTGTGCTGAATGATGGCAATAACAGTCTTAATTTCAGAGCATGGTTACAGGCAAAAGAGGGGCGTGATGTAACACCCGGTGATTTTACCGCCCAGTTAACCGCCACGTTTGAGTATATTTAAATGAAAAAAATACGCTATTTTTGGGGCTTGCTGATATTGCTCATTGTCAGTACCGGAGCACAGGCGTCAGTTTATGTCGCAACAATGTATACACCGGTAGGGTATGCAAGCCACACTACGAAGGTAGTTTATTATCTTGATGTTCTTACCCCCGATAGCGTCAATCACGGTGTTTATGCGACACCAAATACCTACGGTATGGTCATGGGATGGTTAGATATGCAAAGCTGGACGGGGCCTGGTCCTGCACCATCATTAAAGGTCATATCAATGACAGAGATATCAAAATCATCTTGTCCGGGGCTTGCAGAGTATGACAGCCGAGCGCAAAGGACGATCTGGACGTGTTATGAGATGCAAATTGAAGTCTGGAAAGAAGACACTAACGTTCATGGCTGCCCGTGGTTGGTATCGACACATGGAGAAAGCTCTGATCGTATAGATCCCGGTCCAGGAACCTATTCCGGACGCACAGTCAGTAACTCTTCTTGCCCACCTATACCGTTAGAGCCGTATGATGTGTCCTGGAATGAAAGTCGGGTTGTGCGTGATAAGACGTTAACTCTCCAGTCTACCGGCGGGATAGTTGAAAAAACGCTCTCCACCTACCTGATGAAAGACGGCAAACTGTGTGACGGTAGCAAATTTGGCGATACTGACGATCGTGGTGCTTATTGTCGTTGGGTGTCGCAGATGCTCACCTTCACCTCATCGGGCTGTGACAATGCCAAAGTGACGGTAACACCAAATCGTCACCCCATTACCGACAAAGAGCTTCACGATATGGTGCTTCGCGTGGATACCACCTCGCGGCAACCTATTGATTCTACCTGTCGATTCCAGTACGTACTGAATATGCTGTAGTAGCTCGTCGTTGTGCACTGATGCCTGATGCGACGCTGACTGAACTGAACCCCAAAACCTGGACAGTTTCAGTTAACCGGCTTTTTGATGCTCAGTCCGGTATTCTACCGGACTGAGTCCCCCAAGACTGAGTTTTATTCTTTTTTGAT
>NZ_JBJQLG010000020.1:0-60213 GCF_046486495.1 Escherichia sp. WS3227_2 | reverse complement strand
CGTGCCAATCCGGTACGTGGAAGACTTCTGGTTCGCTCAATGGTTCTTACACAAACTTAGGTTCACATAGAGGTTCATTCTCAGGGCGGAATTCAGGGGGCAGTACATTGTTTATTTATGCATCTGGAGGTAATGGAGGATCTGCCGGAGGTGCATGTGCAAATACATCCCGACTGCAGGGATATGTTGGTGGGACGCTAATTAGCGTGAATGCCAGCAATAACCCTGCATATGGAAAAACAGCCTTTATCAGCTTTGCTGTACCTGCAGGTACTTCCTATCAGATAACATCCTATCCAACAGAAAATACATCATGTGGTGCCGGGGTATTTTCAGTATTTGGATATCAAACTTAATTGAGCGTTACACACGACGCAATACAACCTGTCTTATGCTCGTATTTGTACCATTTACGTGAACCTGCTGGGCTCTCAACTACCTGGCAGTAGTGGGCATCCTCTGCGTTGCCCATTCTGGCAATGGCACAGAAGTCGAATTGCCCCAGATAACCTGTGGTGGAAAGCTGAGTAACTTTGAGTTTTCCACCTATTGTCCTCCACGTACCGGATTGGCACGAAAGTATTGCCCCTGTATTATCGCGGCCTACAAGGCCGTTAGGCGAACATGATGCGCCAGCAACGGCAGTTCTTTCCAGTTGTAAGTATTCACCAGTATAAAGGCGACCATCAGCACGAACAGTACCGCCTTTCACCTGACCGCCGGTATAGATGCCCTTGTTGTTTACACTTCGAACCCATGATCCGTCGGACATATAAAATCCGCCACCGTGAGTTTCATTGAGCCAGCCTTTGCTGTTACGAGTAATTAACCAACCATTATTACTTCTGATATCACCGCCAGCGGTGACATTTACGTCAAAGTTTCCGCTATTGCCTTTTACCTGACCGCTGAAAGTGCCATTTACACCATTCACATTGCCGCTGAAATTACCAGTCTGGGCATTTACTGCCCCAATGTTATTCAGGTTATTTGATCCCATATCAATGGCCGTGTGCATTTTGTTTAAGTCAGGGCGACCATTGACCTGGAATCTGTAAAGACGATCAGTGTCCTCTGCTGCACCACTAAGTTCATCTGTCGATAACAGTACGGCAATATGCCCGTTACCGCTTTTGGCACCATAATTACTTAAAGCTACTGACCAGGAACGTAATGCACCTGTGGCTGTTTTGCCGTCCTGGATATATCCACCAAGACCAGTGGTAATATCCTTAGCCATCTGGATAAGTGCTTTCACTGGATAAGGGGTGCCACCACTGGATACAACCATTGCCTGTAGTAATTCCGGGTTTTGGGTGTTTCGAACTACATATGCCTGTAACCGCTGCCCCTCGCTGTTTGTCTCAGTAAAGCCGCTGGACAAAAAGCCGGTATTTTTCAGCATGGTTGTCGTGATAACGGCAGGGGTTGTTGTGGTACTACTGGCCTGGAGAGTTGTGTAGTTTTTCCCTATATAAGAGCGGGCTGCACTGGCCCAGTTGCTGACAAGACGAGCTTCAGCCTGCCAACCTTTGGTTTTTAAATAGTCCTGCCATATGCCTGCACCCCAGGCAACTATGATCATAACAATCAATAAAGCCGCGCCAATTTCCAGCGATGCCCAGCCTCGGTCATATTTTTTCATCAGATTACCCATAGTGGTTGATAAAGATTATCCAGTAGCAAAAGGACATGGCCAAGACACAGCCATGGACCCAGTGGGCCTTCTTTATGTCCTTTTATGCACCATGTTGAATGCCATAAGACAAATCCTCCTGCGCCCAGCAACACACTCCATATGGCGTTATATAGCCCTGACCATGCGGTAATACCTGCAATAAGCCACAGGTCTCCTGTGCCAATATTAAGACGATGGCGGTTAACCAGTTTATGCAGACAGAATAAGACAATTGCGGCAGAGACAATTTCTGTTGCACGGAGCCACCATATATCAGTTGTGATTTGTGATAATATTCCAGCGATTAAAAAACGCCTGGTGAATGTACCCGGTAAGAGGCCTGTTAGTGCATCCGTTACTGCCATTTGCAGCATGAACGAAAGAATAAGAACAGCATGAATACGGTAGATAAGTGGGGATGACGATAAAATAATTAATGCCACAGCTATACTATATAGCCATATTCCTGACAGAACTGCAGTGTGTGTCTTATACCAGAGATGTTCTGTATCAGATAAAAAATAACGAACTCTGAATAACAGAGTTCGTCCAATAATGGAAAATATGAACATCAATGGGAGGATATAAACAGGGGAGAGACTTATGCCTACGATTGTCTGCATTGTCTGCCTCCCTGCCCGGGAAGGCATATCCCTTTCATGTCACGATAAATTCTCCATACTTTATTAGCATATTGCTCTCTTGTTTCATGTCTGTCCTTACGGAATCCGGCATTGTATGACCCAAGGCAATTCCAGCTGACGCCACATATCTGAAAATGTCTTGCCAGTATCCAGCTTCCTATATGGATATTAAGACATGGTTTGGTAATTAAATCCTCAGACTTTTTGATTACGCCCATCTTTATAAGCTTTGGAATATGGGTTGAGTTTATTTGCATCAACCCATAATCCGTACTACTGGCTTTGCCTGTTTTTCTGTCCTTATTTATGTTAATTGCGCCCGGCTTCAATGAAGATTCCCCGGCAGAAATGGCCTTCAACAATAATGGTTCAATTTGATAGCGTGCGCCGGCGGCGGCAAAGCAATTGTCCCACTTGTTAGTCCAGATTTGTTTGGGGGCGATGTATGAAGCTCGGGCGGGATAAATAAGAGAACAAAGCAGGATTAATGAAATAAGTCTGAGGGGCACTTTACCCCCGGACATTAAAACTCCTTAGCCATTGATGGTGAAGATTAGTTTGTTTGTACCGGTGCTGCCATTATCAGCTGTGCATTGCGCACTGGCTTCTTCAGTAGTGACTTTTCCATCACTGTGAGCCGTACTGTTCAGGGTAATACCGTTAGTTAAACCAGTACGACTGATTTGTGTGGCAATCTGGATACAGGCATCCTGTGGGACTTTTTCATAGGTGACGGTAAAACCATTGTTGAAACCTGATGTTGAAGCCGGAGCAACAGTTACGGCACCGCCCCATGAGTTATAGAGCGTTGCTGTACCTGATGATGGAGTACCACGCACTGTCATGGTCTTGGGTACGCCACCCATCTGAATGAGAGCACCCGTCATTTTGGCTCCACTGGTAAACGTATATCCATCGCTACCTTTTAGCAGCCCCTGAGTACTTGTGATGATTGTCTGTATGTTCGAACTTTCATTTGCCACACCGGTTCGTGAACGCAACATATACAATCCACCAAAAACAAGGGCAAGTACGATAATTACAACAAGTGCTATTGCACCCTGTTCCATAATACCCCAGCCTTTGTCATGAGACGTTTCTTTCTCATTTTTCTTCAGAACGTTAGCATTAATATTTTGAATTAACATAAATACCTCGTTTTATTTAAATACTACCCATACTGTTGTCGCCAATAGACTGAATGTCTACAACGGCCATGACCAGTAACAGGAGTGACATGACAAGAAATATCAGCATAATTAAACGCACAACAGCTGCTCGTTTTTTTACACGCTCCAGCGTTTGTACAAGCCACCGTTGGCCATAATTGCCGATTAGCTCCGTTGCACCATCTCCCTGTAATAAAGACAGAAAGTTGGCAGACTCCCTGGAAGGGAAATGATAACCGCACTGTCGTAAAGCCAGCCCAAGGTGATCCCCCTGGCGGACGCGGTAAATAATGCTGTCAAGGCGTGTACTTAACCATGGTGATGCAAATTCCTGAAGAACGTTCAGTGAGTTGAGCGTTGTCATTTTGGCTTTCAGAAGTGCAGCCATATTCAGGAGGAATGCTGCCCCCTGTATATCCTTATAAATACTCCATGGCATTATATTGTCAGCCAAAGAGCGGCTTTTCCAGTTTTTCAGAGACCATGATATTACACCTGTGACCACTGCAAAAAGAACGGCACATATAGCGCCGTAATTATCGACAAACAAAGATAATCCATAGAGAAAACCAAGAGCACCACTCCATGAATCAGGGGAGCTTATTTTGCTCAGTACAGGTATTAGCTCTGTATTAAGAACATATAATGTCCCCGTCATCATGATTAACAATCCCACCGGGTAAATAGCCATTTGCCATATGGCCTGATGGAGTTGCTTTTTGGCATCTGTAAGCGTGGTGGCAAATTGTAATGCATCCACAATGGAACCACTTCTTATTCCGGCACTGATTACTGCAGCCTCTTCCTGGGGAACCCATAAACCAAGAGTATATTCCAGAGAGTTTTCGCCACTGTTTTCACGAAGAGACTCAATACAGTCTGTGGCCAGTTCAGCAAAGGGGTGCCATTTTCGTCCAAAGTCTGTCCAGGCATCCCGCATCTGTTCCAGTGCGGTCTTTAATGGCTGTTTATTTTCCAGCAGAAAACGCAGAGCTTCGTAAAACTGCACCCTGTAGGGGGCGCTGAACGTTTTTCTGACAATGAAACGTCTCAGCCGTTGACTGAAATTCATTTCACGCATGTTGTTCTCCTGTTAGGCATCATCGATGCTGAGGCGTTCGTCTTCGTCCAGAGGGATGATTCTGTCGGCTTCAAGAGGGTCCACCAGGCCTTCATTGATACGGCGAAGCAGATGCTCCACACGACTGATGCCATGCATGTTTTCAAGCCAGTATTTACGTGCTGCAACTTTGCCGCGTGTTTTCAGAATCTGAAATAAGCGATTATCAGGTTCTATCACTTCAGCAATTACGGTCCTGCCGGTGAGGCCTTTACCTATTTCACCGCGCTTTCTGCCGTTAATAATTACGTCGTGATTACAGTCGGAGCATCCGTGAGGATTTCGGAACCAGATATTATCTGTACTGCAGAGTGAATCTTTATTGCAGTGCCGCTCAAGGTAAGCGCGGTCGTCTTCGCTAAGTTCAGGTACTCGCTTTTCCCATGGAATACGGCAGGAGGGACACAGCGTTGGTACAAGGCGCTGGCTTATCATCCCAATCAGTAATTGCGCATCACAAATAAGATCGGCATTCATACCCATCGTAATCATTCGCTCCGGTATACCCAGAGCTGAGTTTGTATGTAATGTCGTCAGAACGATGTGACCGGTCTGAGCCGCGTAGGTGGTTGACATCATCGAGACAAGATCGCGCATTTCCCCTTCCATGATGGCATCGGGGTCAAGTCGCATTGCCGATGAAATAGCACGACTCCATGCCAGTTTGACGGCCTCTTCGTCGGATTTGTCACAGATAATCGGGGTTTGTGTTGCCCCCAGTATCTGTCCTTCCAGCGGATCTTCGATCGTCAGCAGGTGTCGCCCCTGATTATCGTCAAGATATACACGGCAGGCACTGCGTAACGTTGTTGATTTACCCGAACCTGTTGGACCAGACAGAACAATTTTCCCTTCCGGGCGGCGCAGCATGACGTTCAGCAACCGGATTTGCTCCGGTATAAAGCCCAGTTGCTTAAACGTGGGAACTTTGTCTCCGTCATCGGGTATCAGGCGCATAACCGCAATCAGACCATCTCCCGTAGGTCTGTGACTGTATCGTGCACCAAATATTCCTATTTTTCGCATTAATTGTGGGGACAGGCGCGCATCCTGTTCCCTTTGAGGGAAGAAACTGGTTTCAGTGACATCAGCCATTGACAGAATGGCTGTTGCGCAGAGTGAATAACCCAATGCAGGTTGATCTTCATCTACAGTCTGCAGTTCACCGAATATTCTCATGCGAACTTTGAAAATAGACTCTGAAATTAAAAAATGAATATCCGAAGCACCAAGTTTTCTGGCCGTTTCAAAATAGGAGAGAACTTTCTTCTCACTTTCACTGACATCTGCAAGATCTTTCAGATGAATAATCCGTTCTTTCGGACCTTTATTTTCATCATCCTGACCGGCTTCCTGTAACTCAGACAGCGAGACTACTTTTGGGGTGATGTCAGGGTATAACTTTAGCAGTTCCTGGAGATTACTCTGTACGTCAGGTCTTGTTCGCTGATTTGTTTCGATGAGAATTTCATGGGTGTCTCCCCGGGATATAAAAAGGAGAGCATCCTTCAGATTATATTTGTCCATATCACATCACTCAGAAAGTAAGGGTGGTGCCATCACTTAACGTGACGCCAGACAATGAGATCGACTTCACCGTGACGGATGTACCCGGAAGCTGGCTACCAGTGGTGACGCTTGTCTGACGTCCATCAGCCATGCGAAGAACGGCATGAAGACGTTTATCTTTGCCGTTTATTTCCATAATAACGGGCAATTCCTTTCTGTTTTTAGATGTCGGCTGCTCTGAAACTGATGGCAAGGAGGCAGTCACACCAGAGAAACCTGAAACAGTTTCTGATGACAGATTAACATCTGATTCTTCGAGTTGTTTCTGTAGCTGTGCGCCCTGAACTTTTGCCTGTAAAAGAATATTCCGGTTTTGTTGTGCTTCAAGTTCTCCTATTGTGACAAGAGGTTGTGTTGTTGCAAATGAAAAACCAGAGAAGAAAAATATGGATGGAATAATGAGTAATTTACCTGGACGCATATATATGACCTTCTGAGGAATAACTGAAAGTACCGCCGTTTAATTCAAAATGGATATTGCTCAGACGAACGCCGGTATCCTGAAATAAAGGGAACAACTCATCAGGATTTACAGGCGTTGATAAACTGAACTGATATTCTTTCCATTTCTGAACAGGGGCTGGTTCACCATCGTTACCTGGTAATGGTTCCTGTATGGCTATTTCATTAATGGCCGGCGTTAACTGTTTTTTCTGAAACCACGTGAACACCCGCATCAGTTGTTCTGAGGGGGCAGGGACTGCCTCATCCCTGCGGGGCAGGGAAGGCAGTGGCCGGGTTACAGAAGCCAGGCGTGCACCATCTTTAAGGTTAAAGTCAGGAATAACATTAAAGATTTCTTTGCTTCTTGCCAGAAAGCCTTCAATAGTTCCTCCTGGCTGTCGTTCGTAAATCAGTGTGAATGTCTCGGGAGTACATGTTCCACCGGTAAGTTTCCAGCCTTCTAGCGCGACCGGTGATGGTTTTCGAAGGTCCGCGCAGGCTTTCAGAAAATCACTGATTACAGGTTGTGACGCCCATGGATGCGGGAGCTCCGGTGGTGGTTCGGGCTTTTTAAACTGTAATCTTGCCCGTGCAGCTATCTCCTCGGCGGTCGGTCCTACATCAGGCTCTGGCTGAGTCATCCAGAATACTGTGCCTGCGCCGGCTGCTACTAAAAACAGTACGGCAGGAAGTGTGAATTTGCTGCGATTGCCGACAGTAAGTTTGCAACGGCGGAGGTCTGCTGATGATAACCGGGTAATAATACTTTCCCAGTTATCAGGATGTTCCAGAGACGATACAACCTGCCATTTTTCGGGGGGCTCTTCGTTCATCGCCAGAAAAAGGCTGACCTTTTGGGCAACGTCGGCATCATTTCCTGATAAGTCAGCCATAACGGCAGGCTGG
The DNA here is from genome assembly GCF_046486495.1 of Escherichia sp. WS3227_2. Lineage (NCBI taxonomy): Bacteria > Pseudomonadati > Pseudomonadota > Gammaproteobacteria > Enterobacterales > Enterobacteriaceae > Escherichia > Escherichia sp. WS3227_2. The sequence goes on along the minus strand of NZ_JBJQLG010000020.1, from coordinate 52,683 downwards.
CCATTAATGGAAGCAAGGAATAAGAGCTCCTTATCGCTGTACCGGAAGACACCGTATCCATTTCTGACCCATGAGCAGAAAGCCAGTGCCAGGGAAAAATAATGATTGCGTTCTGGCCTGGTCAGTATTCCTGTGCCGGTAAGGCGGCTGATCTCTCCACGGGAATTTCTGCTGCCTACAGTCACTTTCAGGGAGGTAAGCCGTCTGGGTTTTACATGAGACTTGTGTTTATGATGTGAGGGGACGCGCTGTTTTTTTACGACAGGAGTCCATTTAAGACAGGCAGCCCACACGCGATGATTTACTTTAGGATCTGCGAGAAGCACTACCGGGTTGATATCTTCATCAGCCATTATTGCCTCCTGACGGGAAAGTCGGGGTAATGATGATCACAAGCGTGCTGCGTTCATTTTTCCCGGTTTGTGAACCACCAAATAATGGATTTGCTGGCGTAAACGTACCGGCTTTACTTGTCGTCGTATTGTTCTGATCGAAACCAGTAACGACAAGTGATTGCCCTTCTTTCAGATTGACCTTCTGGCTCAGTGAACGCAGTTTGGTATATGGCATTTCGATGTAACTGTTTCCGTCTTTTGACGTAAAGCTACGGATAGTTGGGGGATCAGACAGATTAAAGTTCATCTGCAACTGGAGATTGCCTGTTTTCTGAATTAAAGGCAGCAGGGTCATATTGAATCCAGTGGTGATCATGCCCGGTGTTAATGTTGTTGTTGCTCCTACATCCGTAGTCGTAGTTGTTGCTGACTGGGCGACGTAAACTGTCTGATCTGCCATCTGGATAGGTACCGGCGTCAGGTTTGTGACCGTGCTTTCTTGTGAAGTTACAACGCTGACATCGCCTTGTTCACTCAGTGCTTTAATCAGAAGGCTGGAACCGCTGAATTTGGCGGCATTCCCTGTTGCCGTATCCAGAATTGATACGCCTGCAGATGTAGCGCCTGTAAAATCTCCGCTTGCATTGTTCAACGTTGCTCCGGCGGAATGTAGCGATTTGTAAACAAGGTTCCAGTCCAGACCGAACTGCTCGTTTCTGGTATTGCTGACGCTCAGAACCTGTACGTTCAGGGCTACCTGGCGGTTCATAATACTGTTTTGTTCGTCCACATATCGTGCGACGGCTTCCTGGACAGCAGGAGTATCAGTGACTGTTAGCGTTGAGCTCGATGCAGATAACCAGTAACGGCCTTTTTCTGGTGTCAGCATCGCTTCAATAGTTTTCCGGATGTCTTCATACAGGTCGTATTCCTGACCGACGGTTGTGCTCTGAGAGGACGTAGCATCACCGGATGCTGAGTTATCCTGGCCTCCTGTTGCCCCCATTGTGCTTGTTGAGCCAGAGCTGACGCTGGAACTGCTGCTGGTTTTGGTGTTCAGCATATGAAGTGGATACGTTCTGGTTTCAGTCAGATAGAATACAATCCGACCATTATCCATGCGCCAGTACAGACCGCTTCGGCTGGCCATCAAATCCAGAAGACCATTGATATCTCCCTGCCACATGAGGTTATTCAGCGTTAATGGCTGAGTGGAGGTAGTCATTGTTGTGCTGCCCAGGCTGCTTAACGGCAGACGACCATTTTCATCAGGTGCTGGTAGTGTCCCAGTCATCTGGCGGGTAGCGCCTCCTTCAAGAGTTGAATTGGCTGCGTCAGGGGTGATGATTACGGGGATGCCGCATACGGCAGTAATACGTTGCCCCAGTTCCTGTAGAGTGATCTCTCCTTTTCTTGCCTGCGTGATGTAGCAGGCCGGAGCTGTTTGTTTTTTCTCTCTTGATACCTGAGCGACCGGAACAGGGTTTATCCATTGATTATCGAGCCAGGTAAGAGCCTGTGATTTGCGGGCAGAAAGGGCTGATACCTTTTCCCGTGCATGTGCTGAGTCCTCCTGTGCTTTTTTCTGCATTTTATTGATTTCGCTGAAAGTACATCCGGAGATGGAAAGAGCGACGGCGATCATGCAGGGGAGCACCGCCAGCTTCATTGAACGCTGGTGTGATTTTTTCATGAATATATCCAGATTAGTTAACGTAGACGACAGAACCAGCAGTAATGCCTGCCGGGGGTGTCAGACCGGTTGCAGTTCCTGATAGCCAGGTGAGTTGCCCGTTTTGGAAGATCCCTATTAGTGCAGAACCACGACTTTTTGAACGCAAAGTTTCAACAAGTCCTGGTTGTTCAGGCATCCATACCCACAGACGTCCCTGTTGTAACTGATGTTTAATTCGGGAGTCCGGAGTGACAGGGAGAGCCAGTTTATCTGAAGAAATTACTCCGTCCTGCTGGCCTGATACGTATCTGATATCATTGATTCTGTTAGCAATCATTAGTATCTGACTTGCCCATACAGACGCACTTGCATATTGCTGGGCGTTCGTGGTTTCAGACATCTGCTGATTCTGGTAGCTTCCAGTGATAATCAGAATGGTCAGGCCGACGGCCATGACCAGCCATCCCATTAGCGACCATCCCTTGTATCAGAAACTGTAATGATGCACTGCATGCGGGAGGCCTGTGCGTATAAAGGTTTTTGCGCGGTCCGATATAACTCAAATACCTGCTCCATGGCTGATTCAAATGATCCCCGGAACATCAAAGGCGCATCAAGACGGTAATCGGTTACAGAAAGTGGCCATATGACCATCCAGTGCGTTGATGCCATGCTTTCGCATTTTGTTTCTTCTGCCCACTTAATAATGTTTTCCCTTAATGTAGTGCCTGCCGGCGCACGCCACTCTTTACCCTGAGATACCGGTTTGACAGGTGTCCCGGTCATGAGTGGGATAGACTTGACTGTGGAGCCGGTCGGAGTCGGGATTGCAGCGGGCGTAGACGGAGATACGCTGTTTCCCCTGAATGGGTTTCGTGGTTTGTTCTGGCTATTTGCTGTCGTTGAAGACTCCGGGGAAGTGGATGTGGTTACCATGGCTGCTGGCGAGATAGTGGTTGCCGTGTCCTGTGCCGGTGCAGTAGCCGATGTTGTGACGGTCAACGTTTTATTATCCCAGTCCAGATGGCCCCAGAGGTGTTGTTCTTCCAGCAACCGGTTCAGAGAACGGGTCCACTGATCATTGGCAGACCATGAAACCAGTTTGGTATTCAGTTTGGGCGTGGCTGCATTCTCTTGTCTGAATTTCCATCCTTCCGGTAGTAATGTTTTTATCCACTGACTGACGGTCCGGTTACGGGCCGTCGGCGATAGTGTTACAGGGGCGCTACCAGGCTTGCCTGTAATGATTAACCGGGAGAAATTCTGACTTATTGTTGGTGAAGGTAACGGTCGGGATTCGCTTACTGGCTGTGCTGTTTTTACTGTCTCTGGCACGCTGACTCTCGGGGGCGGAGTTATTTTAGGTGGAGAAAGTCGTTGTTGCGTAAGTGCCAGGACGCCAGCACTCTCACTGATTTGTCCGTCAACAAAAACCAGAGCAGGCGTATCTGATGGTGCCACGTTATTGCCGCCGGAAATTCCGGCACAGCCGGACAATAATGACGGCAGTATAAGTGTCAGACAGTTTTTTTTCATAACGGAGACTCCGTGTTCGTATATACGAGTTTGTTAATTGATGTGAGGCGGCTGGAGAGGACGAATGACGACTGTCATTCCGTCCGAATGCAAATGCGGGAAAGACCACTGAAATAAGAGATATATAAAAGGAATTGATAATTTTTCGTACAGACTTGTTTTCCGTGGGTATGTAATAACTGAAAAACTCAAATCATAAGATTTCAGTCTCTTTATAAGTTTATTTATTCTTGCTGGAGTAAAGAGATGTGAATGCATGACAATGATTTCATCATTATTAATTGCTTTTGATATCAGAGAAAGCAATACATCCCAGTGTTTCCTCATTGACTTCGGGCAACGTGTGTCAGCATAGGGGCTAAGATGTATAGTTGATTTCTTGCTTCCCTTTTTCTTCTTCACAAAGAATGTGAAGTCGTATTTAGATGCAGACCTTACAATAAGAAGTACACATCTGAAAAGTAGTGGGAAAATGCAAATCACAACCACCACACAGAAATATAACATATAAGGCAATGATAAGTTGTCAGTGTATGGATAACGTAAGTATTGCCATGGGGTAGTGATGTACAGACAAAGCGTACACCAAAGCAACCAGAGATATAATGGTACGTTATTATTTTTCATGTTGGCTGAGGCAGGCGACTAAAATAACAGACTAAGGAGGATTAACTGTTTAATTCTTTGGAACAAAAAAATGCAGTTCCTGATCATCACACACCATTGAATAAACATTTTGCTTCGGTTGCGTTCATGATAGCCAGTCCTGTAGATGCTGATGGCGGGAGCTGCTGCCCTTGTGCCAGCGGCAGTGGCTGCCGGGAGCACGCTCCAGTCGGAACAGAAATCGGTTGTCGCGTAGTACCACCACGAGACAGTTATCCGGCGTGCAGAAACGTCGGGCAAGCTCATCGGGGTCTGTCGGTGTTTTCGTTGAAAACAGCCTGCGTTTGCAGTGTGCGTCGACGACCAGTATTTGCAGTCGTCCGGGATGTTGCTGTGGCATCAAAGACTCCTTCCGGAACGGGAAAAGAAGCAGCTGTACCGTCATAACTGCACGTACCGGTTGCGAAAAAACGGCACAAGCGAGTAGTGACAGAAAGAATGTCGGAAACGGCAGGAAGGGCGGTACAGGCTGCGAAGACTGGAAACGGGGTATGCCGGGGATTACACATCCTCAGTGTAATGTGATAGTCGTCTGCTCCTGTGTTGCACCCCAGACATCTTCTGGCAAGCTGGGCAGCCCGATAAATAGGGTGTGAAAGAGGGTTTCTCTGCGTTCGATCCCGAATTGATGTTCGTATCCTCTCACCACCTGAAATCCTTCGTCGGAGAATATTAACTCTGCCGTTTCCAGAAGCTGCATAGTTTTGCGGTGTAGTGGAGTGATCAGCTGCAACGTAACTGGTGCCCTCATATCGCCTGTCGGTAGAAAACACTCTTCGGTGCGACTTAGTTGTAGCAGATGGCGTTTCCCGGAACAGGCCCGTTCAATGGATTCATTGAACACCCTCTCAGGCCATGGGCAGACATAAGTGCGCCAGCCTGCTTTCTGTAATTTACCCAGCGCAGCCCGAAAACGAAACAACGGACATTCCCCGACAGTGGCAGAGCTGAGAAAGAGCGTATTCAGCGTTCCGATGATGGGAATATTGCGATCTTTTTCGGTCAATGCTTTTAACGCCATGATTTCGCCAGGGAGACTACTGAACTCAGGATGTCTGCTGGCACCAGAAAGCCATTCAAGCAGGTAATGCCGTAATCCGGTTTCACTGGTTATATTGTGGTTTTCCTGTGCCGTTTTCAGGGCATTCAGTGCACACCAGAGCAACTGGCGCACGGGATGTTCTGTCGTGGTCATGCGAATGTCCTACTGTGAGATGAAAAGAAGACCGGTATCCGTTCTCTCCGCCACACGTGATGGCACGGGCCGGCCTTTGATAAAACGAATCAATACTCTGGGGTGAAGCCTTTTATTTCTTTCGCCATTAAGAAATACACGGTTCCATCAAAAGACAGGGGGAGTCCATGGTGGGGATGGCTTCGTGCAGGCTTCACTCCGGAATATTCTCTTGAATTGAAAAAAGCCCGGCCCGAAGGCCGGGAAATACTGGCTATGGGATGTTTACAAGGCGCTCCATAAAGCCGTGATGTTCGGCATTTGATACCAGTTCCAGGAGCAGGGATATCCTCGACTCAGGCTGGAGAGTATTTTCCATTCTGAGGAGATACTGATATTGTGCTTTTGTCAGCCATATGCTGGAAGCCGCATTCAGCTCTTCCCTGGCTCCCGGATTTAGCACAGGGTCCGGGTAAATCTTCATTAATCCATCAACAATATCTTTATTGACGGGTTTTATTTCACCGCCAAACTTCACGAAATCAATGAAGGCGCTATGGCGACGTAATGCCGATACTGGTTGAATGTCAAAATTAGCCAGAATAAAAAAGTACCCTGGAAAAATAGCGAATATTCTTTCACGGTAACAGCACCTGGAGTCTGCCCGTCTTATCTTTCTTGTTATTAATGGAGTCCATGGTACGACGTTTTGCTCATTCAGCCATGAGAATAAAGATTCTCTGTTTTTGCCGGCTGTATTATATTGCGCAAGATACCAGTTCCGGTTATTCAGGTGTTCTATATTCACGAAGTTCAACGCTCCGCGCAAAACCGATCCATGATGGACGATTTTGCGATGTCAGGCGAATATGCTAAATCATATGTCTGAAGCAGTGTCCAGCCCATATCTGGATAAACTGCAGTTCTGACAGGCATATAACCAGCAGACTCTAGTACGTTCTGTATCGGTGATTTGGCGAACTCACAGATAAAGAACGGCTAAGCACTAATATCAGCAATACAGTGGCACAGTATTGTGATACGCGAAATAAAACATCAGCACGTCAGTTCAGAGTAAGGTCGCCATATATCGGGCATGAGCCAGATACAAATAATTGGGACACCGTCTGAAGTGATTTGCTTTATTAAAGTAACTTGTGCTTGGTGTTTATGTTTATCAATTTGGGATCGCCTGTAAAGTGCAAAATGCAATTTCCATGAAAGTGTCCCCTTTAATGGGGACACCTGTTCACATTTTTTCGTTTTCTTTAGCTGTATTGCTAATCATGAAAACGAACGTTCGCATCAGCACAGCAGAGCGAAGTGCATCATATCCTTCCAGATTTAAGTTCTTCAGGCTTCGCTTCAGGTAGGTTCGTACCGTTTCGGGAGAAAGCCGACAGTTCTGAGCAATGGCGTCGTAAGGAACACCCATTGCGTAAAAAACGCAGACTTTAAGCTGGTTTGTTGATAGCTCGGGAAACATGCCTTCCAACAGAGTGATGGCCGGGAGTTTCTGTATCAGTTGAGGTGACATAGCAAAGGTCTCCGATGACAACTAAAAACGCTATCACTGAGTTCCTACGCTCATTGGTGATAGCCCAGACGGGGGTAGGAATACCGGCGTCATCGGAAACCGGCCAGGCTAATGCCTGCCCCGCCTGAGCTACCATAGATGACGACAAGAAATACAAGTTCCTGTCTTTATGGTATGGCAAAAAACGACGCCAAATGAAGAAATTAACTTCTGCGCCGACGATGACTACGCGGGTTCCTACGCCCGATCACAGTTTTGCCTGTGACCAGTAAAGGGTACTTAGTATAACGCACCGAGTCAACTAACAGCTTAAAAAACATACAAAAAAGCGTCAAAACTTAACGCTCCGCGCCGAAGCGATCCAGGCGTGATGCTTCTGCTTTGTGGCGTTCGAACATGCTGGTCCATATGCACGAAACGGTGTCTGACCCTCGTCCAGACAATCCGCAGTTCTGACGAACATATGAACAAATATGCTCTTGTAGAGGCTGTTGTTACACAATTGGCGGGTTGTGTAACAAATGGTTTTATCATCTAAGAATTATTCTATTTACGATCGAATGATCTACAAAATGATTTTTTAAAGGTTTTTTAGATCGTTTAATTGCATTAAAACAGAATATTATTCTGTTAGGTGGATCGGTTGTAAGATAAATGATCGCGAGTAGGACAAAAGTCGATCTTTTAATCCAAAAGAAGGATCTAAAGCAGAAAAATCTGCTTTTAAAAATAGATTTTATTTTTTTGACGCAGGTCAAGATTAACTTATTAGAGGTATCAGTGAGGAGGCACTGGAAGAGAAGAGATCGTTGTAATGCTTTTCAAATTAACGTAAAGCGGGTATATTTCGGCTGTTATTAGCTGTGCAGAGGGTGGCACTCTGTGGAGCAAAGCGGCGAAAGTCGGACGGCAGAATGCGCCATAAGGCATTCAGGAGAGATGGCATGTACGGGCAGTAAGTCAGAAGACTGAAGATGTTCCGGAAGCCATAAAAGGAAAACCCCCACTATCTTTCTTACGAACTTGGCGGAACGACGAAAGATAGTGGGGGCCTCACAGAATACGGGTAAAGTATAATGAAACCGTACCAGAGATTCAACCCTGTGCAGTGTATAAATACACGGCACAATCGCTCCGCCATAAGCGACAGCTTGTGGCAGGTCTGAAGAATACTCCATATAACGCAGTACACTGGTGTCAGTTAGCACCCGAAGAGCAGATCCGTTTCTGGGAAGACTATGAAGCGGGAAGGGCGACCACTTTCCTGGTTGAACCGGAAAGGAAGCGCACGAAGCGTCGTCGTGGTGAGCACTCCACCAAACCCAAATGCGAAAATCCGTCCTGGTATCGTCCTGAGCGCTATAAGGCGCTGAGCGGGCAGCTCGGGCACGCCTACAACCGTCTGGTGAAAAAGGACCCGGTGACCGGCGAGCAGAGCCTGCGCATGCACATGTCTCTGCATCCTTTTTACGTGCAGAAACGAACGTATGCCGGTCGCAAATATGCTTTCCGTCCGGAAAAACAACGCCTCCTCGATGCCGTCTGGCCGGTTCTGGTCAGCTTCAGTGATGCGGGCACACATACCGTAGGCATGAGTGTTTCCCGTCTGGCCAGAGAAATCAGCCCGAAAGACAGCAAGGGGAAGGTTATTCCGGAACTGGAAGTGACGGTCTCCCGCCTTTCCCGTTTGCTGGCCGAACAGGTACGTTTTGGTGTGCTGGGTGTTTCAGAGGAAACCCTGTGGGACCGTGAAACCCGCCAGCGTCTGCCACGTTACGTCTGGATAACACCGGCAGGCTGGCAGATGCTGGGCGTCGACATGGTGAAACTTCACGAACAGCAGCAGAAGCGGTTGCGTGAAAGTGAAATCCGCCAGCAACTCATCCGGGAAGGCGTACTGCGTGAGGATGAAGATATCTCCGTACATGCGGCCAGAAAACGCTGGTATCTGCAGCGCAGCCAGGATGCACTGAAACACCGTCGTGCAAAAGCGGCAGCCAGTAAGCGCGCCAGACGTCTGAAGAAACTGCCTGCCGACCAGCAGATTCATGAGATGGCAGAGTATCTCAGGAAGCGTCTGCCGCCGGATGAAGCCTATTTTTGTTCCGATGACCATCTGAAGCGACTGGCCATCAGGGAGTTGCGTCAGCTTGAACTGACGCTGGCTGCGCCACCGCCGCACTAGACAGCACCATTCCTTCAGCACTGAATCATCGCCAGCCCCTCCGGGGCTTTCGGCGCTGATTCCGCTCAGCCCAAAATCTGCAGTAATCACCTTAAATCCCCTCAGAGGGGCATATCTGCCCATAAAACCACGTATCAGTCATCAGAACATGGCCACGTTGTTTCAGTTATCCACATAAATCCGCAAACAAAGAACTTTAAAAAGCTGCAAACCTGAAACAGCAAACCTGCAATATAGTCCTAACCCCTTATTTAATCCCCTGCGTTGCTTCGCCGCAGGGAAAGTCTTTATCTCTGAAACCACTGTGAACAAATACAAAGAGGCCTTCGCTTGCAGCGGCCAAGGCCTCGCCGCTCAGAATCTAAAAGCACCTCCCACGCTAACGCGCGGGCCCCGAACCTCACCGTTCTGAAACCACCGCGAAAACATCAGGAATAAAAAACACCACACAAACGCAGCACCGTGCCCACCCCTCATAACTGAAAAGCGAAGCCGCCCCCGCCCGAAGGGCGGGAACAACATCGCTTTTAATTATGAATGTTGTAACTACATTGTCATCGCTGCCAGTCTTCTGGCTGGAAGTCCTCAGTACACGCTCGTAAGCGGCCCTGACGGCCCGCTAACGCGGAGATACGCCCCGACTGCGGGTAAACCCTTGTCGGGACCACTCCGACCGCGCACAGAAGCTATTTCATGGCTGAAAGCGGGTATGGCTTAGCAGGATGGGGATGGGTAAGGTGAAATCTATCAATCAGTACCGGCTGACGCCGGGCTTCGGCGGTTTTGTTTCTGTGCCATATGTAACAACGGAGTGCCGCCTTACATGCGCTGACGCGCATTATTTGCCTTGTTTCGTTTGAAAGTAATCACTATGATTAAATATGATTAACAGCTAATCGGATATGCAAATGAAAAACAATACCGCACAGGCAACAAAAGTAATTACCGCGCATGTGCCATTACCTATGGCTGATAAAGTCGACCAGATGGCCGCCAGACTGGAACGCTCCCGGGGCTGGATTATCAAACAGGCGCTTTCTGCATGGCTTGCCCAGGAGGAGGAGCGTAATCGCCTGACGCTGGAAGCCCTGGACGATGTGACATCCGGACAGGTTATCGACCATCAGGCTGTACAGGCCTGGGCGGACAGCCTCAGTACTGACAATCCGTTACCGGTGCCACGCTGATGGAACTGAAGTGGACCAGTAAGGCGCTTTCTGATTTGGCGCGGTTATATGATTTTCTGGTGCTGGCCAGTAAACCTGCGGCCGCCAGAACGGTGCAGTCCCTGACACAGGCTCCGGTCATTCTGTTAACTCATCCACGTATGGGGGAACAGTTATTTCAGTTTGAACCCAGGGAGGTCAGACGGATTTTTGCTGGCGAGTACGAAATCCGTTACGAACTTACTGGCCAGACTATTTATGTATTGCGCCTGTGGCACACACGAGAAAACAGGTAGATTGTGTGTGGGGACAACTTAACATAGCCTGCAGATATTAATTCTGGAACATTATTATCAGGCCAGATATTTTGCATTCCATTAAATAATCTTGTAGGAGATAAAATGAATTACGATGAAATAACGAAAATTACCGCTGAACGTATTAGCGACTACATGACTGAAGCAGTTAATACAGACTCTATAGCCGTTGCGGAAATGTTTCATAACGCTGCATGGGGAGTGCGAACATTGTGGTTTGAACTCGTCACAAAAATAGATATAGATATACATAAAAAGAACAGGTATGCGAGTTATGATCTTAGAAGGAAAATCGAAATGCAGCATGAAGAGTTTCAGAAAATGACAGAGCGCGAGCAAGTGCCTTTATTGAAATCGCCAGAATAATAGAAACAGAACAAGTACATTGCTGTATTGTTTTTTCCTTGAATATTGAATCGCGGTGCCCATGTACTACGATTCCTTTCGTGTCATTTATCATTGCACACTTTCCCTGACTGAGCGTAAAACACTGACTACTTTCCCCTCAAACTCCTGGACGGCGAATGCAAAATTGGTCTGTTCCAGCCTAGAATATGTTACTTTTTCATGACCGAACCCGAAATTTTGCGCGTCAACAAGAGACGTTGTGTAAACTCAGTCCTTTTATCTGGCAGGTTAACCCCTATCAATCTTAGGATGAAACCACGCCATCCTCTGTTTGCCTTGTTATTAATTTCATAAAGACGATTGTTTTCCTCTCGTAGTTTTGTCCACTCTAAACAAAGTGTTATATAATCCAGTTCTGTGATGTGTTTCACTTTTCCATTGACAGTTACAGTGTTTATTCCATTTCCTGTGATCATCATCTTATGCCTTTTTTATCTTCATTTGGGACCGTGCTTTTCTTCGGAGTATCATTATTCGTTAACTGCTGTTTATCAATAAAATTCCTGATGTTATCAAGTGCTTCCTTTGTTTTTAGAATGCGCTTGATATCCATTTCATCCCGCCCGGTCATTCTTTTTCCGGACAAAAGACGCTCAAGAAGCTCCTGTTTCGCATCAGGAGAATCTTTGGCGAGATCCATCAGGTTAAGCAAATCTTCACGATCGAGAGGAAAGAAGTATTTTACAAAATACTTGAAAAGCGAAAGAAAGTAGTATGCTGTCCATGCAATACAGAAACCGATTCTGAGAAACTCATTGTCAACTATACAGAAATACAGGTATATAATCAGGAGAATAGGTAAAATCCATAATACTATAGCTAAAAAAATATATACGGGGATCAGGCGTCTGTATGCCCGTTCATGTTTATTTAGGATGAATAAAATCTTCTCCGCTTCTGAATCACACATAACATTCTCTTCCCATTTTTTCTGATACGTAATGTCCACCTGTTATCAGGAGTGTTTATTGCCCAGAAATATTCTCCTGCTGTGCCTGCATCCTGAGCCACTTTTGTTCTAATGTCGCCAGTCTGCGACCGGCACTCTGTGCTTCAGAGTCTGAGACCTGCCCTTTGGGGTGACCATCCAGGCCATAACGTGGGACGCCGGCGACAGCTGTCCGCTGCAGATATACGCGGCGGGATGTGATGCAGGACACTGCACAGAGCCATTCGTCCATGGTCAGTTCTGTCTCCGGGTGTTCTGCCAGAAATGCCGAAATATCATTGTTTATGCCAATTTTCAGGGGAATAAATCCACCACCTTCAGCACGAAGATGAGGAAACAGGGCCTTTATTTTTTCCACGCACTCGTGAGTATACTCACGGGTCCAGTGGGAGGGACGTGGAAAACGGTGTCTTTTCTTTTTCTTCTTCCTGGCTGGCGCTTCGGGGATATGTGTTTCGACGGCAGATGAATTTATTCCGGCGGGGGCTGATTCTGCCGTCTGTTCAGTAAATACAGGTGCGATAATATCTGTTTTTTCGGATAAGGACGGTGGCGAAAAAGTTCGACGTTTTTTCACCACAATGACGGGAGTTTTCCTTTCTTCCTGATTTTTTCCCATAAATACCTCGGCTGGCTGGTTTTACTCTTTAATAATATCACAATCCATAAATTAGTAAATTTCCCATCAGGTGATTTTTCATGGCTAATAAGTCCATTCTCTGAATATTTATACTCGAGGTAGTTACAGTTATGGCGTGACAGTCGAATTGATATTCTACTGAACCCTGACAGAAACATGGTTGATATATTCTCTCACTTTAATGTTGTCATGATATAAATAAAAACAATTCATTTGAAAGGATATCAGAAGAAGATATCGGGGCGCACAGTTCATCTCTGCCTTTGTTTCATGGGGGGTTCTTTGTATATTTTACTTACTGTTTAAGCATGTACATAAGGAGTGCTTTCATTATGCCAATGATACTTGTAAAGAAGAATCCCCGGGGCAAAGTGATTCGGGAGCTTAGCAGTGAGGAAGAGACTGCAGTAAAGACGGTCTGTGGACTGAAAAGGCCAGCAACCATGGCACAACATAACCTGGCCAATGATCTTCTCCGGGAAATGCGTGAGTATGATGCATGGTTACAGTGTGACTGTATTCCGGGAGATTCGCCGGCCATGAATTTTGCTGCTCTTAAAAACAATACGGGTACTCTTTATCTGTCCAGTTTTAATCATGAGCATGCACCTGAATGCCCCATGTATCGTCAGTTATCCGGAAATGAAGAGGAAACATCCTTCGGAGCAAGCCGGCATCCCGTTAGCACCCGTATAAATTACAGAAACTTTTTACCACCTGATGACAGTAATTCTGTTATCAGACTGCAGGCCCGCTCTGCTTACCATAATGGTGAGCGCTCCTCCGTTCGCAAGAAACGTCCGCGCCTTGGCCGTTTACTCCTGTCGCTTATTGAAGATGCAGGGCTGAATAAACTGGATTCCCTGGCTAATCCCCGTATCCGGACTAATTATCGTGAGTGTCTTGATGCCATACGGCAGGTTACACTACAGCAGGAGTATATTCGGGGAAGAGCCTTATCTGAAATTATCCATTTCCGGCCAGGAATGTCTGAAAGGTCTCAGGAGCGGTTAATGGAAACGCTGGAGAATTCAGAACGACACTGGCCTGCCAGAAGAAAGCATATGTTCTTTCAGATTTTTATGGCGCAGCACATCTGTCGTGATGCTGTGGAAATTCACTGGGCGAACGGTAATATTCAGGTCATCAGACCTGTGCGGGGGATCAGTATTAATGGTGAAGCGCAGGGCGGAATACGTCCCCCTTACTGGGTTATTCTTGCTTTTTGCCGGAGTGCCGATGGCAGAATCATCTGCAGTGAAGGGTATGCTCATGCTCTTTATCAACTGACATGTCCGGTGCCTGTGGACAGCAAACTGGAACGAAACACGCTCACTGCTCTTCTGAATGTGGCCAGCTGGCTTAAAAGAAAGCCAGGTACGCCGGAATTAAGTCTGGAAAGGCCCCTGTTTGATACAGAAGTTTATGTTAATGGTGAAAAGAAATATGTACTGCCGGATTTCATTGTCACAGCAAGGGCTCCTGACGGAAAGACGGCCAGAGTGGTCATCGAAACGATGGGATATGAAGACAGTGATTACTGCGCGAGAAAATCCAGGCAGCATACCGGCATGAAGCAGATTGGTGTTCTGCATACCGATCCACCGAAATGGCTGGATAACGATCATCCCCCTTTTAAGAAACATATGTACGGTGTTTTTATGCATCTCAGGTACTGAGATATTTTGTGGCTCAGTTCTGTAACTTTTCCCGTAACATTGTCTGTTGTTACGGGAAAGTCCGGTTTTTGTATTGCACCAGAGAATACCCAGACTGTGATGCTGCCACAGCGTCAGCAGGCTTTCTGAACGGTGTAACATCACTTCATGTTAATGATAATCACTATCATCAAATCTTGACATGCCATTTTCTCCTTAATAAATTAATACTGTATATGTATCCATATGCGTAAGCAGTTAATTCATTTGTTTTCCTCAGAGGATGAAGGAGATACCGAATGTCTGACCCTGTACGTATTACAAATCCCGGTGCAGAATCGCTGGGGTATGATTCAGATGGCCATGAAATTATGGCCGTTGATATTTATGTAAACCCTCCACGTGTCGATGTCTTTCATGGTACCCCGCCTGCATGGAGTTCCTTCGGGAACAAAACCATCTGGGGCGGAAACGAGTGGGTTGATGATTCCCCAACCCGAAGTGATATCGAAAAAAGGGACAAGGAAATCACAGCGTACAAAAACACGCTCAGCGCGCAGCAGAAAGAGAATGAGAATAAGCGTACTGAAGCCGGAAAACGCCTCTCTGCGGCGATTGCTGCAAGGGAAAAAGATGAAAACACACTGAAAACACTCCGTGCCGGAAACGCAGATGCCGCTGATATTACACGACAGGAGTTCAGACTCCTGCAGGCAGAGCTGAGAGAATACGGATTCCGTACTGAAATCGCCGGATATGACGCCCTCCGGCTGCATACAGAGAGCCGGATGCTGTTTGCTGATGCTGATTCTCTTCGTATATCTCCCCGGGAGGCCAGGTCGTTAATCGAACAGGCTGAAAAACGGCAGAAGGATGCGCAGAACGCAGACAAGAAGGCCGCTGATATGCTTGCTGAATACGAGCGCAGAAAAGGTATTCTGGACACCCGGTTGTCAGAGCTGGAAAAAAATGGCGGGGCAGCCCTTGCCGTTCTTGATGCACAACAGGCCCGTCTGCTCGGGCAGCAGACACGGAATGACAGGGCCATTTCAGAGGCCCGGAATAAACTCAGTTCAGTGACGGAATCGCTTAACACGGCCCGTAATGCATTAACCAGAGCTGAACAACAGCTGACGCAACAGAAAAACACGCCTGACGGCAAAACGATAGTTTCCCCTGAAAAATTCCCGGGGCGTTCATCAACAAATCATTCTATTGTTGTGAGCGGTGATCCGAGATTTGCCGGTACGATAAAAATCACAACCAGCGCAGTCATCGATAACCGTGCAAACCTGAATTATCTTCTGAGCCATTCCGGTCTGGACTATAAACGCAATATTCTGAATGACCGGAATCCGGTGGTGACAGAGGATGTGGAAGGTGACAAGAAAATTTATAATGCTGAAGTTGCTGAATGGGATAAGTTACGGCAAAGATTGCTTGATGCCAGAAATAAAATCACCTCTGCTGAATCTGCGGTAAATTCGGCGAGAAATAACCTCAGTGCCAGAACAAATGAGCAAAAGCATGCAAATGACGCTCTTAATGCCCTGTTGAAGGAAAAAGAGAATATCCGTAACCAGCTTTCCGGCATCAATCAGAAGATAGCGGAAGAGAAAAGAAAACAGGATGAACTGAAGGCAACGAAAGACGCAATTAATTTCACAACAGAGTTCCTGAAATCAGTTTCAGAAAAATATGGTGCAAAAGCTGAGCAGTTAGCCAGAGAGATGGCCGGGCAGGCTAAAGGGAAGAAAATACGTAATGTTGAAGAGGCATTAAAAACGTATGAAAAGTACCGGGCTGACATTAACAAAAAAATTAATGCAAAAGATCGTGCAGCGATTGCCGCAGCCCTTGAGTCTGTGAAGCTGTCTGATATATCGTCTAATCTGAACAGATTCAGTCGGGGACTGGGATATGCAGGAAAATTTACAAGTCTTGCTGACTGGATCACTGAGTTTGGTAAGGCTGTCCGGACAGAGAACTGGCGTCCTCTTTTTGTTAAAACAGAAACCATCATAGCAGGCAATGCCGCAACGGCTCTTGTGGCACTGGTCTTCAGTATTCTTACCGGAAGCGCTTTAGGCATTATCGGGTATGGTTTACTGATGGCTGTCACCGGTGCGCTGATTGATGAATCGCTTGTGGAAAAAGCGAATAAGTTCTGGGGTATTTAAATAAAATATAAGACAGGCTGTCTATCTTACAGACAGCCTTTTTATAATAACAGAAAGAATATATATCATACTTAACGGAAGAGATAATATGAAAACAGTACCCGTATAAACCGCAAGCAACCCCATTTTTCCAGGTGTATCAGCAAAAAAACCGCTGTTCCAGAAATCAGGCCGGGTAAATTTCAGAGCTGTATCTTCAATATACCATTTTGCAACCGGATACAAAACCATTCCGCAGAGAGAAATACACCAGAACAGTAATCTGTATTTAAACTCATAATCCCATGACATATACAGCATATATCCCCCCGTCACCCATCCCCACCACATATTATTAAAATAATATTTTCTGTTCATCTGCCAGTTTTCCTTTCTTTTGCACTTTTGTCAGTGTACTGATGCATGACAACATAACCACAGCATGATAATAATAATCAATAACAATAAGCTGTGTCACGTTTACATCATGGAACGGAGGTGCTCCTGTGACCTTTGAGCAGAAAAAAGCCCGGGCCATTGCCCTGATGGACAGCAAAAAGATGTGGCGGAGCAATTATGCCCCTCCTCTTCTGCGTATTCTATGGCGGCTGGGTATCCGGCTTCCGCCATTACCCTTTATGCCGTTCTGGCAGGTCACGGTGCTGACGGGGGGCTTATGGGGCATTTCCTGGGGATGTGTAATGTGGTTTACCTACTGGGGGCCGTCAGGAATGGTGGCAGGTGAGGCCATTATTATAAGTATCACGGGTGGTTTTTTGTTCGGACTGTGCATGGCCTCTTTCCACTGGTGGCGCAGGAAAGTTAACCGGCTGCCACCATGGGATGATGTGTAAACCGTGCACAGGCGTGTTCTTACGGAGCGGCACTTTCATTTATCTGTACGCGAACCTCTATTCCTGCGTCATGACAGGCCTGCAGCCACTGCGCCACTTCCAGCGGATCGCCCTCCCGGCGTACCACCCTGCCTTCTTTATTCCATAACTGCAGACAGGTGCTGCCGTCGAGACGCACCACAAAATCCCCGCGGCAGGCCTGATACGTTATGCCGTTCAGCTCCACCGCCAGATCAGTGGCAGAAGTGCCGTCTGCGGGCAGACCTGCTGCCGGGACCAGCGGCAGTACGACGACTTCTGCCGCACGCTGTTCTGCCCGGAGGCGGTCCTGTTCTGCCAGCAGCAGAGGCTGTGCCACGGCCCGGCCGGCGTCCGTCAGCTCCACTGCCAGCTGCAGGTTCGGGGCGCGCAGGGTACGCAGCCAGCCGGCATCCTCCAGACGACGGCAGGAGGCGCGCAGGTTTGGCCCGTAGACCGGGGCTTCCCCGCTTCGCTCCAGCACCCGTTCCAGGTCCCGCGTCAGCACGGGGCCCGGCCGTTTTTCATCAAGCGCAGCCAGCACAATCAGCACTCTCCGCTGCAGTGGCGACGGTCGGCGGCTCTGAGTCATTAACTGTCACCCTCCGACCAGATGAGTTTTTTGAGGCGCTGATAATCGGTATCGATGCGTTCCCGGGCCTGTGCGTGATTGTTCTGTGGCGCACCATGAATGGCCAGTTCATACCACAACCACAGCAGAGCTGAGGCCTTCAGTTCACTGATACACCTGGCGCTCTGGTTGTCCAGCCCACATTCACGGATATTTTTTTCCGCTATTCGGGTTAGTTGCTCATAGCTGAGTGAAAACACCCTTTCTTCATCCATCCTGCACGCTCCATCTGATAATGTTCTGACAGGTAAAAATAATATCCCGCATGATTTGTGTGCTCCTGATTTCTGATAATATCATATATGGTTTTATCATCAATGATGAAAATCATATCTGATATGATTTTGTGTGTATTGCTCAATTATCATATCACTTGCCCGTTTCCCGTCGCGCAGATCCGGTTTCCGGCGGAGACGGATCTTCCTCTTCCCCCACATAACGCCACCTCCTGTCAGCACAACATGTAGTGCTGAATTCAGCTGCTGATGACACTATATGTTGTGTCATCTCCCTGACCTGTGATGCGCCGCGCAGGGGCGGAAAACAGCGATATGATGATTTTCTCAGCGTGGTACACTTCCGGAAAGTTGTGATATTTCGGAAAGTCGGATCTGACGGAAACGGCTCTCCGGTAATTTAACGGCGTGGTTATATGGATGCTTGTTATCATGGTGATGATGATAACGGCATGATGTTATCTGACGGCGTGACGGTAAGGGCAGTGATGATGGATGACGTTATCGCATGACCGTCCCTGCCCGGAAAAGAAAAAAGGAGTCACCCATGTTTTTTATTGAGAATGAAGGTCAGGCTGTCGCCAGAACGGATTACTGGCAGTCTGTACAGGCGCAGGCCGGATATGTCTACCTCAGCTGGAATGCCGGCGCAGCCAGGCTGCTTGTCCCGGATGCGGCAAAACATTTACTCAGGGAGATGCGGGGGGCTGAGTACGTCATCATCAGTAAGGGAACGCTGAATGGCCGCGATGCGCTGGAACTGGTATTTGAAGACGGCAGCGATGCGCCGTTTGTGATCCACATGCTGAGTGAGCAGTGCGATCGCCTGCTCCCCGAAAACAACCAGGGAGGGGGTTTTGTTGTCACCGTCTGGACGCGTGGCGGTAACCAGCTCCGTTATCCGGGAAAGTACCGTGTTGTGGAAAAACTGCCCGACGTTTCCCCGTGGAGTGAACACTGATATGCAGCACCTGCCGTCACCGATCCACCATGCCCGGGATGCCGCTCAGCTTCCTGTTGCCATCGATTATCCGGCAGCGCTGGCACTCCGCCAGATGTCGATGGTTCATGATGAACTGCCAAAATACCTGCTGGCCCCTGAAGTGAGCGCCCTGCTCCATTACGTGCCGGATCTGCGCCGCAAAATGCTGCTGGCCACACTGTGGAACACCGGTGCGCGCATTAATGAAGCACTGGCGCTGACGCGGGGGGATTTTTCGCTCACGTCTCCGTATCCGTTTGTGCAACTGGCCACTCTGAAGCAGCGGACAGAAAAAGCCGCCAGGACGGCAGGAAGGATGCCCGCCGGTCAGCAGACTCACCGTCTGGTTCCGCTCTCCGACGCCTGGTACGTCAGCCAGCTGCAGACGATGGTGGCCACACTGAAAATCCCCATGGAACGGCGTAATAAACGAACAGGCAGGACAGAGAAAGCGCGGATCTGGGAAGTGACGGACAGAACGGTCAGGACCTGGATTGGGGAGGCGGTTGCCGCCGCTGCCGCTGATGGTGTGACGTTCTCTGTCCCGGTCACGCCACATACGTTCCGCCATTCCTATGCGATGCATATGCTGTATGCCGGTATACCGCTGAAGGTCCTGCAGAGTCTGATGGGGCATAAGTCCATCAGCTCAACGGAGGTCTACACGAAGGTGTTTGCACTGGATGTGGCTGCACGGCACCGGGTGCAGTTTTCGATGCCTGAGTCCGATGCGGTGTCTATGCTCAAAAGAATTCCATAAGCTCTGACTTTTTTAAATCCCTTTCGGATATCTCATGGATATATTATCGGTATTTCATATTCTGTTGACATGCAGGACCGGTATAGAGTAAAAAAACATCTATTGAGTACCTCTTGGATATCCGAAAGGTGTCTTATGGGGTCTTTATGGGTATTACATGTGGATTCTGGAGATACACTATGCCTGTTATTGCTAATACGCATCCCAAAGGTGGTGTGGGTAAGACAACTTCATCCGTAAACATTGTTGGTGAAATGAAGTCTGATACAGTTGATCTGGATACTCATACCGGGCTTTCTATCATTCTGGGGCTGAGACCTGAAGGAAAAGAAATTTCCGTGAAAGTACCCAAAACAGTGGATGAGTTAATCGAAATTATGACTCCCTACAAGAACAGCGATAAGACGTTACTTATTGACTGTGGGGGATTTGACTCAGATCTTACCCGTACTGCGATTGCCTTTGCAGACTGCGTTATTGTTCCTTCAAAAGACTCCCTGACTGAACGTATTGGTCTGATGCATTTTGATGGAGTACTGGACGAAATCAGCTCTATCATGGGGACCGATATAACTGCTCACCTGTATCTCTGTAAAGTTAATCCTAACAAGAAGAAATTCCCTAAGCTTGATGCAATCCTGCCATCGTTCAAACATCTGAAGCTGATGAAGAGCCGCATTTCTGCTCGTGCAGAATTTGAGGATGTCATTGAGACTGGGATGGGAATCACAGAGTCTGTTCATGGGCGCTATTCGGCAGGAGGTAAGGAAGTTATTGCCCTGATCGAAGAAATCAATCATCTGATTGAAAATAACAAACAGTAAGGTGTGTCTATTGGGTATCCATATAGTATCCTTTGGGCTTTTAATGGATATCTTTTAAGTATCTAACAAACATCCTGGGTTATCTCATGAGCAAAGCGAAATTTAGTGCACAGGCTGAAAAACTGAAAAACCTGGTGGATTCTGCCAGATTACAAACTTCTTCTTCTGCCGTAACAGCAACAGCCCCGTCTCAGCCAAATGAAGGTGCAGAGGAAGTTTCAGGTCGTCCCGTGGCTGCCAGGACGAAGGCTAAGAATCTTAAGGCCATACCGCTGTCGTATTTTGAAGCTCATGCGGAACTTAAAGCGACCAGTAAAACATCTCTGGATTTTAGCTCATATATTATTGAGGCTATAAGAGAGAAGCTTGAACGTGATGGTGCAATAGGTCAATAAACTATCGGATACCTTAAGGGTATCTGATGTGTGTCTTTTAAATGCGTTATGGGGATTCTTCACGTACCTAAAGAGTCCCCATTAGACATCTTTCTGTTTATGGTGACATGATTCGTCACCGCTTTCCTTTCCTCTCAGTTTCACCATTTCATTCCTTTTCCCCTAACCTGAACCATGATGTCCACGATGTTTTTATATTGCATTTATGTATCACATATAACCTTCATAATGTTTTTGTATCTATGATTTCCTCTGGTCTTAAAGTTGTGTGTACAATGTACATGCAATTTATCGTGTTTTTATGTTGCATTTGTCCTTTCAGAAAGACCGTTTTTTCATTATAATTGAATATACATTGCATGTATGAAGCATGTTTGTTTTTTCTATTTGTTTATGAGCAACGGAGACTGGTTATGAAAATCTTTATTGATGATGGTTCTACCAACATTAAACTTGCCTGGTTGGAGGATGGTGACGTGAAAACGTTAATCAGCCCTAACAGCTTTAAACCGGAATGGTCTTTTAGTTTACTGGATGATGCTGCCCCGGCTAATTACGAGATCGACGGCGAGAAGTTTTCATTTGATCCATTAAGTGCTGATGCTGTCGTAACGACTGAAACACGCTATCAGTACAGTGATGTGAATGTTGTGGCCATTCAGCATGCGCTACAGCAGACCGGCCTGAAAGCGCAGCCTGTTGATGTCATCGTCACATTGCCGATCTCTGAATACCTTGACGCCAACAATCAGAAAAATAAGCAAAACATTGAAAGAAAGAAAAAAAATGTGATGCGTGAAGTACGGGTGCAGGGGAGTGATGCATTTGTTATTCGCAGTGTTTCCGTTCTTCCTGAAAGTATTCCCGCTGGTTTCAGTGTTCTTGCGGGGCTTGAGGATGATGAATCCCTTTTGATCGTAGATCTCGGTGGTACAACTCTTGATGTGTCGCATGTTCGTAGCAAAATGACAGGGATTACAAAAACCTGGTGTGATCCAAATATCGGCGTGTCCCTGATTACATCCGGGGTTAAGGAACAGATGGCTGTACATGCTAATACAAGAGTGAGCTCATTCCAGGCTGACAATATCATTGTGCACCGTAATGAACCTGACTACCTTTCCCGTCGCATTTATAATGCTGAACAGCGTGAGTCTATCATTAATGTTATCAATGAACGGCAGAAGTTGCTTATTAAACGAGTTAATGATGTCATCAGCCGTTTCACCGACTATACACATGTAATGTGTGTTGGTGGTGGGGCTGAAATTGTGGCCGAGGCTGTGAAGAACCTGACTAAGGTTCCTGATGAGCGCTTTTATCTGAGCTCATCCCCGCAGTTTGATTTAGTCATGGGAATGATAAAAATGAAAGGTGGTGTGACTAATGAGTGATGAAAATAAATCCAGACGCTGCTCATTTGAACTTTTCCCGGATGAACGGACAGGAGATAAGATAGCAGATGAGCTCATTGCAAATGAAAAACTGAAGGAGCGGGGACGTTTCATGCGCGCGATGTTAGTTACTGGTGCGGCGTTTGCAGCTATAGATAAACGTCTTCCTTTGCTGATATCGGAGTTACTGACAGAAAATACGACTCTGGATGATATTAATAAGGTGATTTCCAGCGTGATACCAGGTGCTTTTTCGGTTGAAAAGAAATTGCTTGAATTACTGGAAAAAC
Source organism: Escherichia sp. WS3227_2 (assembly GCF_046486495.1). Taxonomy (NCBI): domain Bacteria; kingdom Pseudomonadati; phylum Pseudomonadota; class Gammaproteobacteria; order Enterobacterales; family Enterobacteriaceae; genus Escherichia; species Escherichia sp. WS3227_2. Next base: position 29,894 of record NZ_JBJQLG010000020.1, on the reverse strand, counting down.
AATCTGGTCTCCATACGTCTGTGGATTGCAGTACTCCTCTTACAGAGCAGAGTCTGTCGAGAAATGACGGTGAAGACCAGACCAGAAGAAACGCTGAAAATATGTTCGGAGATGACTGAACTAACCCAGCCTGGCCAGGGGAATATCTCGCCATTTAGTTGTATAACACTGACTCAACATTTCCCGTTTCATTTGCCATTCAGGGGCGGTTCCTCGCCCCGCAAACCACACTTTCCCTTTTCCCGACTGGTTCAGTTCATCGAGTGTTTTCATTAACTTTTCACTGTTTTTACGGGGCTGGATTTCATCAAATAATCCCGGCTGCGCTATACCCGATGGTGTGAAATCAGCCAGCATGACTCCTGCCTTCATATAGCGGTACCCTTCACGCCAGACATGGTTTAAGGCTCTGCATGCGGCGGCAATAATGTCCCGGCTGTCCTGTGTGGGTAATGGAAGCTTTTCCACAGCGGCATTGCTGTAACAGGGTTCTTTTACTGCAAAGGGGGATGTCCGTACAAATGTCGTCACCTGCCGGCAATACTGACGCTCCCCACGTAGTTTCTCTGCGGCCCGCTCTGCATACTGAACAACAGCCTGGTGCATGGCATCTTTGTCTGTGATTCGTTCACCAAAACTGCGACTACAGACAATCTGCTGTTTTGCCGGTGGTGCTTCTTCCAGGGATATGCAGGACTCGCCGTTGAGTTCGCGTACCGTACGCTCAAGAATGACGCTGAAGTTTTTCCGGATGAATGCCGTGTTAGCCTGCGCCAGCTGCAGTGCTGTGTTAATACCCAGCGCATTCAGCTTTTCCGTCAGTCTGCGTCCTACTCCCCAGACCTCACCAACTGGCTGCAGTCCCAGTAGCTTCAAGATCCGATTACGGTTTTCTGCCGTCAGCGCGACCACACCGGAAAACTGTGGCCATTGCTTTGTTGCCCACTGTGCACTTTTAGCCAGCGTTTTTGTAGGCGCAATGCCCACCCCCATGGTGAGTCCTGTCCAGCTCTTTACCTGTTCCCTGAGCTGATGACCAAAAAACTCCGGAGAGATGCAATGATTTATCCCACGCAAATCAATAAACATTTCATCAATTGAGTAGGGCTCAACTGCGGGAGAAAGCGACTCCAGAACAGCCATGACCCGTTGGCTCATGCTGTGGTACAGCGCATAATTGCTGGAAAATACATGTATTTTCTTCTCCAGGCGCATCTGTCTCACCTGAAACCAGGGCTGCCCCATTCTGATGCCAAGGGCTTTTGCCTCCGGGCTGCGCGCGATCACACAGCCATCGTTATTGCTGAGTACGATGACCGGTTCGTTGCGAAGGTCCGGGCGGAAAACTTTTTCACATGAGGCGTAGAAACTGTTGATATCAGCCAGTGCAAACATCAGCGTAACTCCCGCGTCCTGTGTATCACGTGAGTGACAACACCAAAAATACAGATGTTTTCCGGATACAGTGTGCGGAATTCCGGGCTGTCTGAAACCGGCTCCAGTGCCGGGCGTGGGCGCAACAGCAGTCGTTTGACGGTGAACTCACCGTCGATCTCAGCGATAACGATGTCCCCGTGTTGTGGTTTTTCGGCCCTGTCCACTACCAGCAGATCACCATTCTGCACGCCAGCCTGGTTCATCGATTCACCGCTGGCGCGCAGAAAGAAGGTGGCTGCAGGTCTGCTGATGCAATAGCTGTTCAGATCCAGTTCCTGCTCAGCATAATCAGTGGCAGGCGAAGGAAAACCGGCCTGGCAACGATCGGCAAACAACGGGCGCACGTAACTGTCATCGCCTGAAGGGTCAGCCGGACGGTGATAAACGGTACTCATGCTGCAGGCAGCCAGCTGTCGTCCTGCCAGATTTCTTCCAGCAGAGACAGGATACGTTCTTTATCCTTGTCGTTGCGGGCTCCTGTGACAGATACAGACGGGGCGCTGCCCTGGTCTATACGCAGCCAGATTTCCGGGTAGTGTGGTTTCAGACGTTGTTCGATTTCATTCTGTAGCGCCTGAAGTGTGCCTGATTTGAGGTTTTTTGTGCTCTGGCGGTCGAAAAGAATTTCAATGCGGATCATGTTCTCATCTCCCTTTTCTGTTGCTGTATGCATATACAGTATTCTAATAACTGAATCCACACACAGTCAAATGTCATTATTGTGACTAAAAAGCGCTCAATTCTCTGAGTGTGTGGCTGTATGCCTGCTGTGGGCTGCTGTGTCCAGCTTATCCACAGCATTTTGTGCACGGTTCTGTGGACAAAATACCTGGTTACCCAGGCCGTGCCGGCACGTTAACCGGGCTGCATCCGATGCAAGTGTGTCGCTGTCGCCGGCCTCCTCACCCGGTCACGTTTCGTCGTTCCTCCTCCACGCGCTGCGGCTTCGGGGCCGCACCTGCATTCGTATGCGGTCGCCCGGTAACAGGTGCGGCACGGCCTGATGGAGGCCGCATGTGAGAGGAGAATTCCCATGCCAAACTGGTGCTCGAATCGTATGTATTTTTCTGGTGAACCGGCACAGATCGCTGAGATTAAACGACTGGCCAGCGGCGCAGTCACACCGTTTTATCGCCGCGCCACAAATGAAGGTATTCAGCTGTTTCTGGCCGGAAGTGCCGGACTTCTGCAGACCACTGAAGATGTGCAGTTTGAACCGTGCCCCGGACTGACGGCTGCCGGACGTGGTGTTGTATCGCCGGAGAATATCGCGTTCACACGCTGGCTGACACACCTGCAGAACGGTGTGCTACTGGATGAACAAAACTGCCTGATGCTGCATGAACTCTGGCTGCAGAGCGGTACTGAACAGCGTCGCTGGGAAGGATTACCGGACGATGTCAGGGATACCATCACCGCACTTTTCACCGCAAAGAGAGGTGACTGGTGTGGCTTCTGGAGTAACGAGGATGTATCGGTGTGGTGGAACCGTCTGTGTGACAACGTACTGCCGGAAAAAACCATGCCGTTTGACCTGCTGACGGTTTTGCCGACCCGCCTGGATATTGAAGTGAATGGCTTTAACGGCGGTGTTCTGAACGGTGTTCCTTCTGCATATCACTGGTATACAGAACGGTATGGCGTGAAGTGGCCTTGTGGGTATGACCTGAATATCAGCAGTCAGGGGGAAAACTTCATTCAGGTAGATTTCGACACGCCGTGGTGTCAGCCGGAGAGCGACGTTGTTGCAGAATTAAGCCGCCTTTTCGGCTGCACGCTGGAGCACTGGTACGCCGAACAGGGCTGTGATTTCTGTGGCTGGCAGTTGTATGAGCGCGGAGAGCTTGTTGATGTGCTGTGGGGGGAACTGGAATGGTCTTCCCCGACAGATGACGATGAGCTGCCGGAAGTCACCGGACCTGCGTGGATAGTCGACAATGTGGCGCATTATGGCGGATGAAGTATGACGGAGACGGGCGGGAAACCGCCCGCTTCTTTTCCGACAAAGGATGTCGCCGTGCTCCTCTTTTTACTGCGCCGGCTGACGCGGCGCGGCATAAACGCTGCCTGTGGTCAGTGTCCCGCGTCCGGCGGGCACGGGACGGGCGCTTTTACCGCTCCCGGCTGGCGTCGATGACAGTGTACGCCAGCCTGTCGCCCTTTTCTGATGAACGCCCTTCAAGCCGCTTTCGCGGCATATTCTCGCCGTCAAAAAGACGACGGCTGCGATATTCCACGGTCGGCCTGACCCGTTACCGGACGCGGTGAACAGCCCACAGGCAGCGGGGAACGGGCACCACAGGGGTGCCCTCCCGGTGCCCTCTGTAAGAGAAGGAGTTTCGTATGTCCCGTTTTGTCCTTGGTAACTGCATCGATGTTATGACGCGTATCCCTGATAACGCCATTGATTTCATATTAACTGACCCGCCATATCTCGTCGGTTTTCGTGACCGTTCCGGGCGCACCATCGCCGGCGATAAAACCGATGAATGGCTGCAACCGGCCTGTAATGAAATGTACCGCGTACTCAAAAAAGACGCGCTGATGGTGAGCTTCTACGGCTGGAACCGCGTCGATCGCTTTATGGCCGCCTGGAAAAATGCGGGATTCAGCGTGGTCGGACACCTGGTGTTTACCAAAAACTACACATCGAAGGCCGCATATGTGGGCTATCGCCACGAATGCGCCTACATCCTGGCAAAAGGCCGTCCACGTCTGCCACAAAACCCGCTGCCGGACGTGCTGGGCTGGAAATATTCGGGCAACCGTCATCACCCGACGGAAAAGCCCGTTACCAGCCTGCAACCGCTGATTGAGAGCTTCACACACCCGAACGCGATTGTGCTGGACCCGTTTGCAGGCAGCGGCTCAACCTGCGTCGCCGCCCTCCAGTCCGGACGCCGGTATATCGGTATCGAGCTGCTTGAGCAGTATCACCGTGCCGGACAGCAACGTCTGGCTGCCGTACAGCGGGCCATGCAGCAGGGGGCCGCGAATGATGACTGGTTTATGCCGGAGGCTGCGTAAATGAACTATGCCGGACATGAAAAACTTCGCGCCGAAGTGGCGGAGGTGGCCAATGCCATGTGCGACCTGCGTACAACCATGAATGAGATGGAGCGGCGGTACAGCTTTAATGCTGACACCCTGCCGGAACGTCTGGTGCGTCAGACGTTGTTTCGCGCAAACCGCCTCCTGATGGAGGCATATACCGAAATTCTGGAACTGGATTCCTGCTTCAAAGATTGAGGGGAGAGAGTATGTACGGAACATGCGAAATACTCTGCCGGGAGCTGGCAGCAAAGTATCAGGGAGACACGCCGCTGATGCTGGTTGTCTGGTCCCCTGAAGAGATTCAGGCCCTCGCTGACGGAATGGATATTTCCCTGTCCGATCATGAAATCAGGACCGTCCTGGCGCGCCTGGAGGACATCCCGGAAGACCAGCGGATTGAGTCCGGTATTTCTTCCGGCGTGGCGATGGAGATCATCAATAACGTGAGAGAAAACCGCCAGGTGACCGTCCCTGCTGAACTGCTGGCGTCCCTGATTCAGACCGCTGAACAGGCACTGTGGAAACGTGAGTGGGCCGCCCGTGATAACGACCTCGCCGTCCCGGAATGCGTCACCCGCCGACAGGCGGTGGTTAATCAGGCCCGCGCCCTGCTGAAAAACAACACACGCGAAACCGACTGATGTTATCGCCGCCTCCGGGCGGCGATTCAGGGAGACCATGAATCATGAACGAAACGCTGAATGCACTGATTTGTCGCCACGCCCGTAACCTGCTGCTGGCGCAGGGCTGGCCGGAAGAGACGGATGTTGACCAGCGAAATCCGAACTATCCGGGCTGGATCAGCATTTACGTGCGGCTGGATGCGCCCCGGCTGGCGACGTTACTCGTTAACCGCCACGATGGCGTGCTGCCGCCGCACCTGGCCTCCGCCATTCAGAAACTGACCGGAACCGGGGCGGAACTGGTACTGTCCGGCAGTCAGTGGCAGTCGCTGCCGGTACTTCCGGCAGACGGAACACAGGTGTCTTTTCCGTATGCCGGTGAGTGGCTGGCAGAGGACGAAATCAGGGCAGTTCTTGATGCGGTACGCGATGCAGTACGCTGTGTCAGTTACCAGGTGGCAGAAGATACGCGGCGTATCCGGGCGGCGCTGACCACAACCGGTCAGACGTTACTGACCCGCCAGACGCGCCGCTTTCGCCTGGTCGTGAAGGAAAGCGATTACCCCTGCTGGCTTGATGAAGATGACGAAAACCTGCCCGTGGTGCTCGATGCCATCCTGAACCGGGGCGCACGTTTTTCGGCGGTGGAAATGTATCTGGTCAGCGATTGTATTGAGCATATCCTGTCCAGTGGGCTGGCCTGCGATGTGCTGCGTATACCGGATGAACCGCCCCGCCGGTGGTTTGACCGTTGTGTTCTGCGGGAAGTTGTCCGGGAAGCCCGGGCCGAAATCCGTAGCGTGGCGGATGCCCTGGCAAAAATCAGGGGCTGATGATGGCGGGGAAAATCCCCGCCTTTTTCCTGCCGGTCCCGGACAGAGCACAAAGGAAGTCGCCGCCGGCTCCGCTTTACCCGGCCATGCGGGGCATGGCCTTGTGGGTTTTCAGTTATGTGGCCGCCGTGTCGTGTGCGGGCTGTGCCGTGCCTCCATCTTAGCCGGGCTGGCGGGGATGCAAGGGTAAAATGAACGCGGCGGTCACCCGGTCCCTCCTTCCCGTCTGCCGTGATTTTCCGGTCGTTCACCCGCTCAGATTTCGCGGTCTCACCCTGCAACTCCCGTCAGCCGTGTGCGTCAGGCTGCGGCTTCCCTTGCGCCCCTGCATCCCCGCCTGTTCGCCCGGCTTTTATGGAGGCACGGCACCGCCCGGTGTCGCGGAATATGTGAACAACGGAGGAAAACATCATGCAATATGCGAAACCTGTCACTCTGAATGTTGAAGAGTGCGACCGTCTCTCCTTTCTGCCGTATCTGTTTGGCAACGATTTTCTGTATGCCGAGGCGTATGTGTACGCGCTGGCGCAAAAAATGATGCCGGAATATCAGGGAGGCTTCTGGCACTTCATCCGCCTGCCGGACGGTGGCGGTTACATGATGCCGGATGGCGACCGTTTCCACATGGTGAACGGTGCAAACTGGTTTGACCGTACCGTGAGTGCTGATGCCGCAGGCATCATCCTGACCTCCCTTGTGATTAACCGCCAGTTGTGGCTGTACCACGACAGCGGGGATGCAGGACTGACCCAGCTTTACCGGATGCGCGATGCGCAGTTGTGGCGTCACATCGAATTTCACCCCGAATGCAACGCGATTTACGCGGCTCTGGACTGATTAACGGACGGGGCGGCAATGCCGCCCCTGTAAAGGAGACGAGAACATGTACTGTACTGTTAAAGAAATTATCCGCGAAGTGCTGGATACAGACGTGCCGGACAGTGAATGCGTTTTTGCCGTGGTGCTGACCCGTGGGGATGTGCGTCACATAGCCCAGGACTGGAGTCTGACAGACGATGAGCTGGAAACCGTCATGCAGCGGCTGGACGATGCCTTTGAGCATGGTGCGGATGTCAGCGTTGTTCACGACGTTGTTCGTGAACTGATGGAAGAAAAGCGCGCCAGCCGTCAGGTGACAGTCCCGGCGGTGATGCTGGAAAAAGTGTTGGCGCTGGCAGGCAGTGAAATGAAGCGCCTGTATGCCGTCGGGAGTGAGAACGGGGGCGACGGTGATGCGTTCGTCAGGGAAGAACGCGAAGCAATGGACGTTGTGTTACAGGCGCTGGACGGGGAGCACATGTCATGAATATCAGCACAGAAACCCGCGAAATTCTGCGCAATTACAAAGCCGTGATTAATGCGCGGCGTCGTGAAATGGGGCAGAAACCGCTCACCACTGCGCAGATTGTTGATGAAATCTGCGATTTTGTGGCGAATCAGCAGGCGGTTTTCCTCGGTGGTCACTATATCCTTCAGGGCAGCAGAAACAGGTGATACAGGGCAGGCGGTGGAGGCCGCCTGTCAGCCCGCGCGAAAACCCCTGGCAGGCTGACGCCTGCCGGAAATGCGGGGTGCAGCGCCTGCGGCGCTGCCGGCCCGGCTTTCCGGTCAGAAGGTAGTGTATGGCTGTATGCAGGGAACAGGTGTGATATTCCGTGACACTGTCACCGTTTCTGGCTGTCTTTTATTGCGCCCACTTCGGCTCCCGGCTGCCTGGCGGCATCCGGTCGTCAGGCCCGACTCCGACAGGCAGCTGCTGGCGCACCCGCCAGTCTCCGCCGAACCCGCTGGCGCGGTTTCGGGCTGCCGCTACGGTCCGATGCGTGAAAACCCGGCTTGCAGCGACCGTTCCGGTCGCGCCGCCCCTGTCGCGCCGTGACCTGCGCTCCCTGCACACCTGACGGTGTGTGAGGAAACTGCGCCTGATGGCGCAGCAGTCCTCCCTCCTGCCGCCACCCCTGCGGCCTGTTTCCCGCTGTGGACTTTCCGGGGGGCAGACGTAACCCCCTCCCGTTCCATCTGTCCAGGGTGAGATGCACCGGCCACAAAATTTTTAGCCATGAACCCGGCTAAAAATTTTGCGTCCGCCCCCGGACAGCTGTCCCGTGAGGCGGTAAACGGGCCCCCATCGGAAAGGTCCACTGCGGGGAGAAACCCCTGTGAAGTGGACGGCAGGAGGAGCTTTCGCTCCTCTGAAGGGGCACATGAACGTCCCGTCTCCGGTATCCGGTTTATCTCACATCTTTCAGTCAGGAGGTTCTTATGAGTGCACGTGGTATCAACAAGGTCATCCTCGTCGGGCGTCTGGGCAATGATCCGGAAGTCCGTTACATCCCCAACGGGGGCGCAGTGGCAAACCTGCAGGTGGCCACATCAGAAAGCTGGCGTGACAAACAGACGGGGGAGATGCGGGAGCAGACGGAATGGCACCGCGTGGTGCTGTTCGGCAAGCTCGCGGAAGTGGCAGGTGAATATCTGCGCAAGGGTGCGCAGGTCTACATCGAAGGTCAGCTTCGCACCCGTAGCTGGGAAGATAACGGTATCACCCGTTACGTCACTGAAATTCTTGTTAAGACCACGGGCACCGTGCAGATGCTGGGACGTGCACCACAGCAGAACGCTCAGGCGCAACCGAAGCCTCAGCAGAATGGGCAGCCACAGAGTGCTGACGCGACGAAAAAAGGTGGCGCGAAAACGAAAGGCCGTGGACGTAAGGCCGCGCAGCCAGAGCCTCAGCCGCAACCGCCGGAGGGGGAGGATTACGGGTTTTCAGACGACATCCCGTTCTGATCGGGCTGACTGTGACAACCGCCCCGCCCTGTGCGGGGCATCACCGGAGATATGAGGATGAGCGAATATTTCAGAATACTTCAGGGACTGCCGGACGGCTCCTTTACCCGCGAACAGGCGGAAGCCGTTGCCGCACAGTACCAGAACGTCTTTATCGAGGATGATCAGGGAACGCATTTTCGCCTGGTTGTCCGTCAGGATGGCACGTTGATCTGGCGCTCCTGGAATTTTGAGGACTGTGCCGGGTACTGGATGAACCAGTACATCAGGGATTTCGGGATTCTTAAGTAAGAGAGGTGCCGGACGCGCGAACGTCCGGCAGGACATAAGCAATTATAAGGGGATGATTATGCCTGTAACGAAGTGTGAACCAGAAACCACCCGCAAAGCAAGCCGTAAATCTGCAAAAACGCAGGAAACTGTCCTGTCTGCCCTGCTGGCGCAGACGGAGGAAGTGAGCGTGCCGCTGGCCTCGCTGATTAAATCACCGCTGAATGTGCGCACGGTGCCGTATTCTGCGGAGTCCGTCAGCGAACTGGCGGAGTCCATTAAGGGCGTTGGCCTGTTGCAGAATCTGGTCGTGCATACCCTGCCTGGTGACCGTTACGGTGTCGCCGCAGGTGGTCGCCGACTGGCTGCACTCAACATGCTGGCAGAGCGTGGCATCATTCCGGCTGACTGGCCTGTCCGTGTGAAGGTCATTCCGCAGGAGCTGGCGACGGCGGCATCAATGACTGAAAACGGTCATCGTCGGGATATGCACCCTGCTGAACAGATTGCCGGATTCCGCGCAATGGCGCAGGAAGGCAAAACACCTGCACAAATCGGTGATTTGCTGGGCTATTCACCCCGCCACGTTCAGCGAATGCTGAAACTGGCTGACCTTGCGCCTGTCATCCTCGATGCGCTGGCAGAAGACCGCATCACCACCGAACACTGTCAGGCGCTGGCGCTGGAGAACGACACCGCGCGTCAGGTGCAGGTGTTTGAAGCTGCCTGTCAGTCGGGATGGGGCGGTAAACCGGATGTGCGGGTTATCCGCAATCTGATTACGGAAAGTGAAGTGGCGGTGGCGGGGAACAGTAAATTCCGCTTCGTGGGGGCTGATGCCTTCTCGCCAGACGAACTGCGCACCGATTTGTTCAGCGACGACGAGGGTGGCTATGTGGACTGCGTGGCGCTCGATGCCGCCCTGCTGGAAAAACTCCAGGCTGTCGCAGAGTTCCTTCGGGAAGCCGAAGGCTGGGAATGGTGCGCCGGACGCATGGAGCCTGTCGGTGAGTGCCGTGAGGATGCCGGAACATACCGCTGTCTGCCGGAGCCGGAAGCGGTGCTGACCGAGGCGGAAGAAGAACGTCTGAACGAACTGATGGCACGTTACGACGCGCTGGAAAACCAGTGTGAGGAATCTGACCTGCTGGAAGCAGAAATGAAGCTGATGCGCTGCATGGCGAAGGTCAGAGCGTGGACGCCGGAGATGCGTGCCGAAGGTGGAGTGGTGGTGTCCTGGCGTTATGGAAACGTATGTGTCCAGCGTGGTGTGCAGTTACGCAGTGAGGATGATGCGGCTGACGACGCTGACCGCACGGAACAGGTGCAGGAAAAAGCGTCAGTGGAGGAAATCAGTCTGCCACTGCTGACGAAAATGTCTTCCGAACGCACGCTGGCAGTCCAGGCAGCACTGATGCAGCAACCGGACAAATCTCTGGCACTGTTGGCATGGACGCTCTGCCTGAATGTGTTTGACAGCGGAGCGTACAGTAAACCAGCACAAATCAGCCTGGAATGTAAACATTATTCGCTGACCAGCGATGCGCCGTCAGGGAAGGAAGGTGCCGCATTCCTGGCGCTGATGGCAGAAAAAGCCCGTCTTGCGGCCCTGTTACCGGAGGGATGGTCACGGGACATGACGACGTTCCTGTCACTCAGTCAGGAGGTGCTGTTATCCCTGCTCAGTTTCTGCACCGCATGCAGCCTTAACGGTGTCCAGACCCGCGAGTGTGGTCGCACGTCACGCAGTCCGCTTGACTCACTGGAGAGCGCCATCGGTTTTCACATGCGCGACTGGTGGCAGCCGACGAAAGCAAACTTCTTCGGACACCTGAAAAAGCCGCAGATTATCGCAGCCCTGAATGATGCCGGACTGTCCGGTGCCGCACGGGACGCAGAGAAGATGAAGAAAGGCGATGCCGCTGAACATGCAGAGTTCCATATGAAAGACAACCGCTGGGTGCCTGGCTGGATGTGTTCACCACGTCCACAGACGGATGCCACTGAACGCGCCGATAACCTGGCTGATGCCGCCTGATGAACAACCACACCGCCCCGCCGGAGACGGGGCGGCAGAGGGAGAAATATGATGATGAATACCGAACTGACACTGAATGCCCTGCAGTCCATGAATGCCCAGGAATATGAAGAAATCCGTGCTGCGGGAAGCGATATGCGCCGTAATCTCACTCACGAGGTGATGCGTGAAGTGGACGCACCGGCTAACTGGATGATGAATGGCGAGTATGGCAGTGAGTTCGGGGGCTTTTTCCCCGTCCAGGTTCGTTTCACGCCAGCCCACGAACGTTTCCACCTGGCATTATGTTCGCCGGGAGACGTCTCTCAGCTCTGGATGCTGGTTCTGGTGAATTGTGGTGGACAGCCTTTCGCCGTCGTTCAGGTGCAACATATCTTCACGCCTGTCGCTATCAGTCACACGCTGGCGCTTGCCGCGACACTTGATGCGCAGGGGTACAGTGTTAACGACATCATCCATATCCTGATGGCAGAAGGAGGTCAGGCATGAGCGCACGTTCACGGGCACTGATCCCCCTCAGCGCAGAGCAACAGGCCGCCATGCAGGCTGTGGCTGTCACCGAACAACGTCGTCGTCAGGGACGCACACTTTCAGCATGGCCTTATGCCAGCGCTTTCTTTCGCTGCCTGAATGGCAGTCGCCGGATTTCGCTGACCGATCTCCGCTTTTTTGCTCCTGCGCTGACGAAGGAGGAATTTCATGGCAACCGTCTCCTGTGGCTGGCTGCCGTGGATAAACTGATTGAAAGTTTTGGTGAAGTCTGTGTTCTTCCCCTGCCATCCGATGCGGGGCATCGTCTGTTCCCGTCCGTTCCTTTTCGTGAAGGTGAGCGGCGTCGTCAGAAAACCACGCTGACAGAGCAGAAATACAGCCGCCAGCGGGAACGTGAGGCAGAACGACGGGAACTGGAATACCAGACATGTTTTGCTCAGGCGCAGATTGACCTTGCGTTTCATACTCCCGCCACGGTCGGAAGCTGGTTGTCCCGCTGGTCTGGTGTTGTTGAGGAGCATGATCTGGAAACGATTTTCTGGGGGTGGTGCGGGCGTTTTCCATCACTGTCATCATTTGACCGGTTTTTCTGGCAGGAGGAACCACTCTGGCGGCTGATTTTTGAAGCCGGTGAGGCCGGTCGTGGTGCACCGGTACAGGTACGTGCACTTGAGCAGTGGATGATCCCGAACAAGCTGGAGAACGCAATATGATGAAATCAGACGAACAATATCAGGTTCCCGTGTGGATGCGACCTCTGTTGCCGTTGCTCTGCAATACCGGTGGTAATGATCCGGAGGAACTGCTGAATGATACAGAAACCACCGCCAGTGCGAATATTGTCCGTTATGTACTGATAGTTGCAGTGCGGTCGCAGATTGATCTGCTGCAGCTACTGTACAGGAAAGGACTGTTGCGCACAGAGATACCAGGTGGCTTTTCACCGGAAGAAGCGCAGGAACTCCTGGATAATCTGGTGCGCAGCCATATCAGCAAGGCGTTGTCGGGTGAGCGAATGGCAGCCCGTGACAGAAATGCCGATCTGACCTGGATTCGCCAGCAACTGGTCGATGCCGCCTGGTTTGTCCGTGCCACACTGGAAGCGCATGGGATGGGCGTCGGAAATGAGAGTCCCTCTGCTCCGCCGGAGACAATGCCGGACATACAGACACGGGAACTGGTTATGTTGATCAAGCGACTGGCATCATCGCTGAAAGCGGTGAAACCCGACAGTAGCGTGGTGCGTGAAGCGCAGGACTGGCTGTGCGACAGAAAACTTGTGGATATCACAGATATTCTCCGGTGAACCAGACATGTATATTTTACGCAGGGACACGCCGATCATGATCGTTTCATATCAGGGGTGGTCTGGAGGTCATGCGGCGTGTCCTCTGCACTCGCCGGAATAAGGAAGTCGCCGGCGGCTCCGCTTTTACCCGGCCATGCGGGGCATGGCCTTGTGGGTTTTCAGCTCTGTGGCCTCAGCGTCGTGTGCGGGCTGTGCCGTGCCTCCATCTTAGCCGGGCTGGCAGGGATGCAAGGGTACGCTTCGCCGCTGCGGTCACCCGGTCCCTCCTTCCCGTCTGCCGTGATTTTCCGGTCGTTCACCCGCTCAGATTTCGCGGTCTCACCCTCCAACTCCCGCCAGCCGTGTGCGTCAGGCTGCGGCTTCCCTTGCGCCCTGTGCATCCCCGCCTTATCGCCCGGCTTTTATGGAGGCACGGCACCGCCCGGTGTCGCAGAACATGTGACTATGGAGGATTCGGGAATGTCTGTTGTTGCACCTGCTGTATACGTTGGAACCTGGCACAAATACAACTGTGGAAGCATCGCTGGCCGCTGGTTTGACCTGGCCACGTTTGATGATGAACGCGACTTTTTCGCCGCCTGCCGCTCTCTTCACCAGGATGAAGCCGATCCTGAACTGATGTTTCAGGATTATGAGGGATTCCCGGGGAATATGGCCTCAGAATGCCATATCAACTGGGCCTATGTTGAAGGCTTCCGCCAGGCGCGGGATGAAGGCTGCGAAGAGGCTTATCGTCTCTGGGTGGATGATACCGGTGAGACGGATTTTGACACCTTCCGCGATGCCTGGTGGGGCGAGGCTGACAGTGAGGAGGCTTTTGCGGTTGAGTTCGCCAGTGATACCGGCCTGCTGGCTGACGTGCCGGAGACGGTGGCGCTCTATTTTGACTATGAGGCGTATGCGCGGGATTTATTCCTGGACTCCTTCACCTTTATTGACGGTCATGTGTTCCGTCGGTGATTTACTCCCCCGCTCCGGCGGGGGTATGGCCTGCCAGGCCGCCGGAAAACCCTGGCAGGCTTACGCCTGCCTGAAATGCAGGAGGGCCGCGCCTGCGGCGCTGCCCTTCCTGCCCGTCATGGTGTGAGGCATTTTTCTGTTATGTCGTTTCTGTTGTTCTGATTTCCGGAGGCGGGGACACCTTCGGCTCCCGGCTGCCTGGCGGCATCCGGTCGTCAGGCCCGACTCCGACAGGCAGCTGCTGGCGCACCCGCCAGTCTCCGCCGAACCCGCTGGCGCGGTTTCGGGCTGCCGCTACGGTCCGATGTCTGAAAAACCAGGCTTGCAGCGACCGTTCCGGTCGCGCCGCCCCTGTCGCGCCGGAAACGGCGCTCCCTGCACACCTTACGGTGTGTAAGGCAACTGCGCCTGATGGCGCAGTCAACCCTTCCGCCGCCACCCCTGCGGCCTGTTTCCCGCTGTGGACTTTCCGGGGGCTGGAGTAACCACATCCCGTTTCAGCAGTCCAGGGGAAGATATACCGTCCACAAAATTTTTAGCCATAAACCCGGCAAAAAATTTTGCGTCCGCCCCCGGACAGCTGCCCCGTGACGTGGTGACGGACGCCCCATCGGAAAGGTCCACTGCGGGGAGAAACCCCGAAGAAGTGGACGGCAGAAGGGGCTTTCGCCCCTCCGGGGAGCAACCGGTCGGCCCGGCGACCTGATTCAGCAGAAGGAGATGTTTTCATGACAGTCAGCAGCACGATTTCCGTTTTTTGCCGCGACGGGGTGTTCCGTACCGTTTACTGCCACCTGCACGGGGAGCCGACCTGGAACGGTCGCATCCTGCATACTCACTATGCCACCGGTCAGCAGGCCGAAGCCCTGGTTGAACACGGTGATATCCGTTGCCTCGGTCCCCGTTGTGACAAACCCGCCGGGCATACGCTTCAGAACCCGGTGGACGGTGTGACGGCTTATTACGGACGTGACAGTGGTTTCCGGATGGACAGTGAGGCGCGTGAGTACCGTTCTTTCAGGGAGGCTATTGCCACTGAAAGCACTGAAGAGGTGCGCTTCCATTATGTGTTCATCGACGGCTACTGGAAGGTGATGTACCGCACGCCGGAAGGCTGGAAGATGAAAGCGCTCGCGCTGGCACTGCGTCGCTGTCCGAAATGAAAAAAAGGCAGGGCGATAAACCCTGCCTCTCTCCGCCGTTACTTCCCCGCCAGGAAGAGCGGCAGTCATCAACAACATAAGGAGTAATATTGTGAGACCATCAATTATCTTCGCAACCGCCGAGTATGTAAAGCGTCTGCGTGAAGAGTGCCTGCGGGAGAATAAACCCCTGCACCGCCATACCCGCTTCAGACGTCAGGAGCTGGCACAGGATGAGATTAACCCGGACGTCCTGGCGATGAGCGGCCATATCGCCAGACGCTGCAGTGAGCAGAAGCGGGTGCGTATCCCCGCTATGAAAGTCAGCGAATGGGGCCACCTGCTCCGCGCGCTTGAAATTGAGCGGGTCTGCCACTGATTAACCCTTGCCGTCTGCCTGTGCAGGCGGCAGGATACGTTCAGACATCTCACCAGGAGGAACCGTGAGTAAGAAGAAAAACACCACAACGCCCACGCCGCATGATGCCGCGTTCCGGTCGTTCCTGGCGAATCCCGACGTCGCCAGAGATTTTCTGGAACTGCATCTTCCTGCGGAGTACCGGCAGTTGTGCGACCTGTCCACGCTGAAGCTGGAACCCGCCACCTTTGTTGAGCCGGACCTGCATCAGTACGCCAGCGATATCCTCTGGAGCGTGAAAACCACCGGGGGTGAAGATGGTTATGTTTATACGCTCATCGAGCACCAGAGCACCGAAAATCTGTACATGCCTTTTCGCATGTTACGCTACAGTGTGGCGGCGATGCAGAGACATCTGGAGCAGCACAAAACGTTGCCACTGGTCATTCCGGTGCTGTTCTATCACGGTGAGCGCAGCCCGTACCCGTACAGCATGAACTGGCTGGACTGTTTTGAGAATCCGGCGCTTGCGGCTAAAATATACACAAAGCCGTTTCCGCTGGTTGATATCACTGTCGTTGATGACAATGAAATCATGAACCATCGCCGGATGGCCGCACTGACGCTGCTGATGAAGCATATCCGTCAGCGGGATATGCTGATGTGTCTGGACAACCTGGTCAGAGCACTGCAGGACATCCAGGATGAAGAGCAGATTACAGTTCTTTTCAACTATCTGCTTAATGGCAGCGAACATGTAACGGTTGAATTTTTGCAGACGCTGGCGCAGCGACTGCCGCAGCACGAGGACAGCATTATGACACTGGCAGAACGTCTTAAGCAGGAAGGTATCCAGCAAGGTATCCAGCAGGGTATCCAGCAGGGTATCCAGCAGGGAGTTCAGCAGGGGGCGCTTCAAAAAGCACGGGAAATCGCCCGGGAGCTCCGGAACGCGGGAATGCCGGCAGCACAAATCTGTCAGCTGACCGGACTTTCTGAAGCTGAACTGAAGAACATCACTCACTGATGAGAGCCAAAAGGCCCGGCAAAATGCCGGGCCTTTTGCCAGCAGGAGCAGAGAAAACAGTATGACGATTGCAGAACGTCTTATACAGAAAGGTTTTGAAAAAGGTGCTCTTGAAGTGGCGCGGGAAATAGCCTGCCGGCTTCGGGATATGGGCTGGACGCCGGAACGGATTCAGGAGGCCACGGGACTTTCCGGTGAAGAACTGAAAAAACTGTTTCCTGATGAGCAGTAGCCTGGCATTCTGCCAGGCTGTGAACCACGCTCACACATCCTCTGCCGTTTCCCCCAGTTCATTTTCCAGACGCCTGATGATATCTGCCTTGCGCATCCCCTGCATGTGAGGCAGCAGGTCACGGACTGAAAGTGCCTGGGTGGTCCTCCAGACGGTGACATCCACCTGTTCCGCATTTTCCCAGGCGTGCCATGTTCTCTGTGTCACGCCAAATTCTCTGGCCGCTTTTTCGCGTGACCAGAGCATGCTTTTTCGCCAGATTCGCAGTTCCCAGCCGGTCATAAAACACCTTTGAAAAAGTGAAAAAACTTCACTTTATTTTATCACCATAACCACCAAATCAGCGCGAAAAATAAGTGTGAAAAAGTGAAGGAATTTCACTTTTTTTGATTGTAGGTGTCGTGCTGTTTTCTCTGTTTTCACCTGTGCGGGAGTGGTGTGCCAGTGACCACCACATGCCATTGTTGCGCCGTCGTTTTTCTTCAGTCGCGCCGGATGCGGCGCTCCCTGCACACCTTACGGTGTGTAAGGCCACTGCGCCTGATGGCGCAGCTGTCTCTGCCTGTCTGCCGCCGCACTGCGGCCTGTTCTCCGCAGATGGACTTTCCGGGGGTACATACACGACCACATCCCGTTTCAGTCGTCCAGGGGAGAGATGTACCAGCCACAAAACTTTTTGCCGCAGGCGTCAAAAACTTTTGCGTCTGCCCCCGGACAACTGCCCCGTGACGTGGTGAGCGTCCCCCGTCGGAAAGGTCCACTGCGGGGAAATCCCCGAAGACCCGGACGGCAGAAGGAGCTTCGCTCCTCCGGGAAATGACCTGGCTGACCAGGCAGTCGTGACGATGAGGAGACAATGTGATGAATCAGACTTTACCCACTGCTGACCTGAATACTGCCGGCACGACAGATGTTATTCCGTCTGTGGCCATCGACCGCATCATCGCGCAGCGTAACGAAGGTATTGCACTGTTCATGCAGGCGATGGAATGCCTGGCGACAGCGCGCAGGATTCTGCTTGATGCGTCAGGTGATATTTTTCTTTACGGGTTTGAAGACTGCGTGACTGATTCCGTTCGTCGCATGGATAAGCCGGAAGAAGCGAAAAGGAATATCACCCGTCTTGCCGACCGGAAAATCTGGGACCGCCTGATGACAGATACGGGCATGTACACCTTCATGAGTTCATGCCAGCGTGATGAGTGGAACAGCCAGCTGATGAGCGACACCTGTCCTGAAATCACCCTGGACAATGTACTGGCAACATTCCGCCATCTTAATACCAGCAAGATGCAGACGTTTGAACAGGGACTGATTGATGTCTACCGGAAATTGTCATGGGATTACAGAACCAATAATCCCTGCCGTCTGGGTAAGAAAATCATTATTGAAAACCTGCTGTACCGCTGGAGTAACGGGCGTGTGACGCTGGACTGCAGCGGACGGGAGGCACTGGATGACCTGGTACGTCCGTTTTATCTGCTGGAGGGGCGCAACGTTCCTGACTTCAGGAACAGCATCGGGGCGCAGTATGGTGAATTTCTCGGGAACGGCGACAATGTCGGTAAGCTGTTAGAAGGGGAATATTTTACGGTGCGTGGCTACCAGAAAGGGACCGTACACATTGTCTTTAAGCGTTCTGACCTTGTTGAAAAACTGAATGATATTATTGCACGGCATTATCCAGGTGTATTGCCGCCACGAGTCTGATTAAACAGAAAAGCCCTGGTATTTATGCCGGGGCTTTTTTTTCTGTAATCATCATAATCTCAGAACAAAATGTGACATTGTCACATCAATTGTTGTTCATATCGATGCCATCTTTCCTGCCTGAATCTGTCTTTTTAGGTGCTGTTTTAGAGGAAGAACGGCGGGATGGTTTTTTCGATTCTGCTTCCCGAATAATGTCACGAAGTGCCTTCTCTCCTACTTCATACCCTGCATTTTTGAGCGTGTCACGAACATCTGCCAGTGTATAACCCTTTGTCCTTACCAGGACAATAATGTCATCACGAATGGCATCAAGAAAATCACGCAATGTTTTCCGTTGAGCGGTGAGATCTGGCAATTCCGATAAAGCAGCTTTTGCCAGCTGGATGTCATCATCTGAGTAAAATTTTTTAGAAGCCATTGGCACTTTCTCTCCGTTTCATGTTGAAGCCTGATTTTATCATCAAAAACTGACTCCTGGCAGGGCTGCGCCCTGCCTCTGCCGTCTGCATAAGACTATGATGCACAAAAATAACAGGCTATAATGGCCTGAAAAACGGGACAGGATGTGTAATTGTAATACCGTCACACGCGACGCTATTACAATTACCATCTGGTCAGGGCTTCGCCCCGACACCCCGTAAGGAGCCTGAAGTGAGTGATAGTGCGGTAAGAAAGAAAAGTGAGGTACGGCAAAAGACAGTTGTCAGGACACTCAGATTCTCTCCTGTTGAGGATGAAACCATCAGGAAAAAAGCTGAAGATTCCGGACTTACTGTATCTGCTTACATCCGAAATGCAGCACTGAATAAGCGAATTAACTCCCGTACAGATGATGCTTTTCTGAAGGAGTTAATGAGACTGGGAAGGATGCAGAAGCATCTGTTTGTTCAGGGAAAAAGAACCGGTGACAAGGAATACGCAGAAGTGCTTGTTGCCATAACCGAACTTACAAATACATTGCGTAAACAGTTAATGGAAGGTTGAGGATTCTCCGGTGAATGCAGTCATTCCGAAAAAGAGAAGGGACGGCAAGTCTTCGTTCGAAGACCTGGTGTCCTACGTCTCGGTCCGGGATGACATGACCGATGAGGAACTGAATTTATCTTCTTCTTCGCAGGCTGAACAACCGCACCGGAGCCGTTTCAGTCGCCTTGTTGATTATGCGACACGCCTTCGAAATGAGTCATTCGTGGCGCTGGTTGATGTCATGAAGGACGGCTGCGAATGGGTTAACTTTTACGGTGTGACCTGTTTTCACAACTGTACATCGCTTGAAACTGCTGCTGCAGATATGGAGTACATTGCACAGCAGGCACACTATGCGAAAGATAATACTGATCCTGTTTTTCACTACATTCTTTCCTGGCAGGCCCATGAAAGCCCGCGTCCGGAACAGATTTATGACAGTGTACGCCATACCCTGAAATCCCTCGGGCTGGGTGAACATCAGTATGTTTCTGCCGTACATACCGATACTGATAACCTGCATGTTCACGTTGCGGTCAACCGGGTACATCCGGTTACAGGTTATCTGAATTGCCTTTCATGGAGTCAGGAAAAACTCAGCCGTGCCTGCCGTGAGCTTGAACTGAAGCATGGTTTTGCTCCGGATAACGGTTGCTGGGTCCATGCGCCGGGAAATCGTATCGTTCGCAAAACTGCCGTTGAACGTGATCGCCAGAACGCGTGGACACGCGGAAAAAAACAAACTTTTCGCGAGTATGTCGCGCAGACAGCGGTCGCTGGTTTACGCAGTGAACCTGTAAATGACTGGTTATCCCTGCATCGTCGTCTTGCGGAAGATGGTCTGTACCTGTCTCAGATGGAAGGAAAATTTCTGGTGATGGATGGCTGGGATCGCAACAGGGAAGGTGTACAGCTTGACTCGTTTGGTCCCTCCTGGTGTGCAGAAAAACTCATGAAAAAAATGGGTGACTACACGCCAGTACCAAAAGACATTTTCAGCCAGGTGGAAGCACCAGGACGCTATAATCCGGACTTCATTGCAGCTGATGTTCGCCCGGAAAAAATCGCTGAAACAGAAAGTCTGCAGCAGTATGCCTGTCGTCATCTTGGAGAACGTCTGCCGGAAATGGCACGGGAAGGACGGCTGGAAAACTGCCAGGCTATTCACCGCACACTGGCTGAAGCGGGATTATGGATGCGTGTTCAGCATGGTCACCTGGTTATCTGTGACGGTTATGATCATAACCAGACTCCCGTTCGTGCTGACAGCGTATGGTCACTGCTGACGCTCGACAATGTGAATCAACTCGATGGTGGCTGGCAGCCTGTACCAACAGATATTTTCCGCCAGGTTACGCCAACAGAACGCTTCCGTGGTCGTCGTATGGAGAGCTGTCCTGCGACCGATAAAGAATGGCACCGTATGCGTACAGGCACGGGGCCGCAGGGGGCTATCAAACGCGAACTGTTTTCTGACAAAGAAA
The DNA here is from genome assembly GCF_046486495.1 of Escherichia sp. WS3227_2. Taxonomy (NCBI): domain Bacteria; kingdom Pseudomonadati; phylum Pseudomonadota; class Gammaproteobacteria; order Enterobacterales; family Enterobacteriaceae; genus Escherichia; species Escherichia sp. WS3227_2. Next base: position 9,166 of record NZ_JBJQLG010000020.1, on the reverse strand, counting down.
GTCTGTGGGGATACAGCATCAGCCATTGTAGCCCTCAGATTGAAGAAATGATCACACAGGGTGAGTTTACCTGGCAGCGTTGTCATGAGCTGTTTGCACAACAGGGACTGATGCTACAGAAACAACATCACGGGCTTGTTGTCGTTGATGCCTTTAATCATGAGCAAACGCCGGTGAAGGCCAGCAGCATTCATCCTGATCTGACACTGGGGCGTGCAGAGCCACAGGCCGGACCTTTTGTGAGTGCCCCAGCAGATTTGTTTGACAGGGTGCAACCTGAAAGTCGCTATAACCCGGAGCTGGCTGTCAGTGACAGGTACGGGGTCAGCAGTAAACGTGACCCAATGCTGCGCCGGCAGCGACGTGAAGCCAGAGCTGAGGCCCGTGCTGACCTGCGTGCCCGCTATCTGGCATGGCGTGAACAATGGCGTAAACCAGATCTGCGTTATGGGGAACGTTGTCGGGAAATTCATCAGGCATGCCGTCTGCGGAAGTCACACATTCGTGCGCAGTACGATGATCCGGCATTACGTAAGCTGCATTATCACATTGCAGAAGTTCAGCGAATGCAGGCATTGATCAGGCTGAAAGAAGACATCAGGGATGAGCGACAGAAACTTATTGCTGATGGGAAATGGTATCCACCCTCTTACCGTCAGTGGGTCGAAATTCAGGCTGCTCAGGGAGACAGGGCTGCTGTATCGCAGCTGAGAGGCTGGGATTATCGCGATCGCCGTAAAGACAGGTCACGCACAACGACGACAGACCGCTGTGTCGTGCTTTGTGAACCGGGCGGAACGCCGGTATACGGTAATACCGGTGATCTCGAGGCCCGTCTGCAGAAGAACGGGAGTGTTCGTTTCCGTGACCGTCGGACGGGAGAGTTTGTCTGTACGGATTATGGTGACAGGGTTGTTTTCCGTAATCACCATGACCGCAATGCGCTGGCAGATAAACTGGATTTGATTGCACCGGTATTATTCGGGCGTGATCCACGCATGGGTTTTGAACCAGAAGGAAACGACAAACAATTTAACCAGGTCTTTGCTGAAATGGTTGCCTGGCATAATGTGACAGGCCGTACCGGTCACGAAGACTACAGGATTACGCGACCGGACGTGGATCATCACCGTGAAGGAAGTGAACGCTACTACCGCGATTATATCGCGGCGAACAGCAACGATGACGCATCACTGCCTCCGCCGGAGCAGGATAAACGCTGGGAACCGCCTTCTCCAGGTTAAAAAAAAGGCCGCGCCAGAATCCGGCGCGGCCACTGTTCAGTACATTCCGTCCCAGTCCGGACGGTTGGTTTTTTTATGATGAAACCCGTTTACAGGACGCCCTGTCGGGTGGTTATTGTCCTGTGGAAGCGTTAACAGGTTTATACCTGCTCTTTCTGCTCTCACTGATATCTGATTTTCCTCTTTTGTTTCAGGTAGTTCTGGTCTGTTCAGCGTGATATAGCGAATTCGTCGCTCTTCCCGTGTGGTCGTTTTAAGCGTATTCACCGCTGTTTCCCACAAGGCACTTTCACGTGCGTTGATATCTGTGTCGTACTCTTCCAGCATTGCCATAGCCGCCTGACGTCCTGCAATGCGTTGCTGGAATGTATCCACGATCGTGTGCGGCTCTGTGCGAATTTTTCGTCTTTTTCTGGAGGGTTTTGCAGTCAGGACGCCAATGATGGCACTGACATTTTCCGGTGACGGTATTCGACGTTGAGTAGTACGGGGAACAAGACGGCGGAGACGGTCCAGGCGTGGCGCATCCACGCTGATATACCTGTTTATAACAACGGGATCGCTGCTGCAGCTTTTCTCATCGTCAGGGATGAAGAATGATGCTGATGGTACGGTTTCTCCCCGGAAAATAGAAAAGAACTCGCCAGGATGAAGTTCAATCAACTCCTGAACATTTATCTTGCTTTCCATCAGGATGCTGATTTGTGGGCTGTCAATCCATGATTCACCAAATATGCCGTCCTGACGCTGCAGGTTGTTCATCCTCGCCCTGGCTTCTTCACCGGCGGCGCTTTTCAGCGTTCTGGCCGTACTACCCTCGCTGACAATCCTGCCGGCAAATTTTGTCCCCGTGTTCTGCATCAGTGTTGCAGTATTCGTGGCTGTTGTCTGTCCTTCTATACGTTCCTGGTCCTGTGCCATCAAAATCAGAGCAAAATCCAGTGAACGCACCTGAGTGGCTTCCACAGCAATACGGTCCGTATAGTATGCCCCCACTTCATCAAGGAAACACAGATAAGGGAAACGCCCCTTATATTTTTTGACTTCCAGTGCATCGGAATCAGTTCCTTCGAGGCGGTAGCCCAAATCACGGGCGAGAATCATACTTTTCTGGGTGATAAACATTCGTCCAAGAGCAGACGTTGTATGCGCTGATGTATCCAGAGCGGGGATCATTACCATCAGAATCCTGTCGCTGTGAATGCTGTCACGGATATCGATATCACCGGAATCTTCAGCAAAAATATCCCCGAATGCTTCCGTGAATGTGCTGAAAGTTTCAGAAAACTGCCCGGAGAGATAAGCATGTTGTTTTCTGGGTTCTTCCGTCCAGGCTGATGGTGTCCTGACCAGCGACAGGTCGAAACCGGGAACGTCCTGAAGGTAGTTACGTAACGGTGCGATAGCTTCTTCCGGCCACTGATCATCGAGGCCACGACAGTAAAGTTTGGCCATCCCTTCGAGAGTCATATGTTCACGGAGCATCTGCAGCGACATTGTTTTGCCTTCGCGCACACACCAGAATTTAGTACCAAATACCAGTGCCTTATTCATGGCAATGGCCCGGGACTGCCACTCGCCCCCCTGGACGTTCTGGGGCAGCATTGACTGCATTGTCTCCGCTGTGAATGCCTCAGTGCTGTAACAGAAGGGATTCCAGGTATTTGACTGAGGACGCGTTTTTTCACCACTCAGAATGATTTCACTGCGGGATTTTCCTCCGTTCATGAAGTTAATGACTTCCACATCGTCTTCACGTCCAAAGCGTCTGGCCAGATACCAGATCGTTCTTGCCGTATCATTCTGTGCCTTGCCATCGACAAGGGTGAATCCTCTTGCCCAGCAAAGTGGGTTAATCGCCCAGGCAAAGATGGTTTCCGTTTTACCGCCACCGGTGGTGGCGAAAAACATTATATGGCGGGTCAGATCGTCCATACTCAGCCATAACTCCCTGCCAATATCCCTGACGCGTTGATAACCAACATAGAATATGCCGCTGGCCGGTGATTCCAGAATGACCTCATACTGGAACAGGGTTGGCCAGAAGCTGAAAAGACTTCTTTTAATCATTCTGTCCTGTGACGGGTCAGCACATTCCAGCGTCATGGGCATACGAAGAGGGCAGCGCCATCGCTGCAGACTAAATACCAGCATTGTTATCAGTGTGAACAACAGACATGCCGGTAATGCAAGTGGCCAGATAAAACTGGCCACAAGACTTGCCACCAGGCAAAAGCCATAGATATTGAGACTCTGGAGTGCATTCCAGACAGGATTTCCCCAGGCTGTACGGTGTAAAAGCTCGGGGTTAACGCGATGTTCACTCATGGCCAGACTCGCTGTCGGTGGTTTTCAGGAATAAATTAAGCGTGCCAGTTTCCTGCAGAATTCCTGTAGGCAGATGCCAGCCGGTGTCGGACAGCACCCATGGGGTACCGGCAAATCCGAACTTACGGAAGGCGACATTGTTTACATCAATTGCAGCTCTGGCCGCTTTCAGGCATGTTTCATCTGCAGGCGTTGTTTCTTCTGGTGGCGTCATCATTCCGTTATCTGCGGAATACAGTCGGTGCCAGCCGGCAGCACGTTTCTGAGCATCTTTTTCACACAGCAGTGGTGCCACACGGTCGGTGGATTCCTCTCCACCAATAACTGAAACCGGGTAGATAACGACATTGAAGTCGCTGGCCAGGCGTTTTAAGGCCGGCTCCAGAAGTCTGCAGTTAGGACAGGCAGGATCGAGAAATGCGAACAGGGTTCGTTCATGACCGGATGACAGGTTGATGGTAAACATGCCCCGATCGGCGTTCCGCTTCAGAACAGTAGCCAGATTATGTCGCGCAGCTGCGGCTTCCGGATTTTTGCTTGTGATTGTTTTCTCCGGGACCTGGACGTCTTTTTTCGGGGGAACCGGGAGTTGAATGCCTTCATTTAATGGCACAGTGTGATTCAGGTGAGGGGGTAGCAGTCGTGGCTCACCTGCTGTCTGTACTGCTTCAGGCGTTGTATCATCCCAGAATACACGATCAACATAGCGGAACAGAGAGAAGCCAATCGTTGCCATTACGAACAGCACAACGCTGGCGATTATGCCACGGAACAAAGGTGTTCTGCTGAAGCGGCGTTCCATCAGATATTCAAGGCGCAGGCAGGAATCAATAGCTGTAAGTATCTGGTCAGCGTTATGCTCCTGTTTATCAATCAGGACGGTTTCTCTGTTACGGGTGCCCATGGCGTCAAAGGCTATATGAATCAGTTGATTATTTCGTGTTACCAGCCCTGACAGGGCATCCCGTGGAAGGACGGCAATAATTTCTGTCCTGCCATCCGGCCAGATTGCCTGCACGGAAATATGTTTTGCAATGCGTGTTGCAAAGTACTCGATTGTCATTTTCAGTTCTCCGGATAATCAGAATTCGTTGTCTGTAGCAGGTGTGCGGGGCAGGATGTCGTCGGTGAGGGACCAGTTGGTCAGGATGCGGCGTTTCCGGTCGCGATCTGGTTGTGGTTCATCCCAGATAAGACCGAGACTGAGCATATCCCGCCGTAAGCCTTCCACCGCTTCATCAACACAGGGTTCAGGGCAGGGAAGACCAAAACGCATGGCTTCGGCCTCTGCACGTGCAACGGCCACCACGCCAGCGCCTTCAATAAATCCTTTCGTGGTATTGGCGCGGTGTAATGCATAAAACAGCGTCCTGTCCACGCCTTTCAGCCAAATCCAGTTGGGTGGCGTAAGCCGCAGGTCATGTGCATACAGCCAGACCAGCCCACTGCGGACGTAGCGATGTTGTTTCAGCCATTGCTGTGCTCCGTTGCTTTTAATCACTCTCTGGAAAGCTGATTTGGCCAGTGAATAAACAGGGGTACAGAATTTCCCGCTGTCCCGTTTGCTTTTAATTCTGCATGAGAGGTTCAGTGTATCCATGAGCTTTAATGCTGCCTTACGATCATCCAGGAAATACTGAAGGCCAAATATGGCAAAGAGCGCTTTTTCATGTGGTGCCATGTCTTTCCAGGACGTTAAAGGTTTACCCAACTGGGCCATGAAACATCGTCTTGCAGCTGCAACATCGAGCTGCATATTGGTGATGAGAGTATGCTGTTCGACAAATGCTTCCGGGGTGAGAGCAACCCGCCGTTCAGGTCGTTTACCACCATGAAAGAGTTTTTCCGGATCACCATCTGCCAGTACAGGGGCGATAGCAGGGGATAACGAAGCAAAGATGTGTGGCAGTCGGGTAATATCTACTGGTCTGCGGGTGAAACGGCTTTGTCCCGGATGTTGATACCACTCCCACAAACACCAGAGTGTCACAGGTAAGAGGTACATCCACAGAATACCTATGGTCTGTTCCATGACGTTAACCCACTGGCTATAGCTTATGTTGGCGGCGTTGTTACCGGTCATGGCAAGCAGGTTGTATCGTGGTGCTGCATAGTTATGAAATGGTCCCCAGTCGACCAGTCCCCATAAGGTATGAAGAATCAGGCAGCTGGCGTAAACCACTTCCGGCAAGAATAACCATATGACGAATAGCAGCAGGATAAGAAGGACACCAACAGCGCCCCATATCTGCATAGGATCTTCTGCGACAGGCTGTCGATTGTAAGACATGACAAAGTCTCCATTTCTGGAATTTAAATCGAACGGAAAGGTTAAAAATTTATTTTCAGGTGATAAGAGCTAACCAGAGGAGTTAGCCGTGCGATAAAAGGATTGTTGCAGATACGAAAGTCGTTAGAATAGCTGCGGGCGCTTGAGGCTGTATGCCGAAAGCGTTTTGTGGACGGTATACAGCAGAAAGCCCCTGGAGATTTTTTTATCAATCAACCAAGGGCTCTACTGTAATGCCTAGACAACATTATAGTAGCCCGATAACCGCCGTAAGGCAATGGAGGGGCTATGATGCCACAGCGAACGTTTTTAATGATGTTAATCGTCATCTGTGTGACGATTCTGTGTTTTGTCTGGATGGTGAGGGATTCGCTTTGCGGATTCCGGCTCCAGCAGGGAAACACAGTGCTTGTGGCAACGTTAGCCTACGAAGTTAAACGTTAACGGGCAACACGGCGGCAGGTTTTCTGCCGCCGCTTTGTTGCGAAGGCTGACCTCATTGCGCCCTTTCTTCTTCAATGAAGCGTATCCGGTATTGTTTCATTTCCCCTGAAGCCGATTAGCTCCAGCCGAATGCCTTTGCCATCGGGGGTCACGTTCTGCATTTCGCAGATACCACGTCGGGTCATGAGTGTGAAGGCTGTCATTGCCAGCATGGCTAACGCATTTTCCTCGCTTCCGCTGCGTTTCTCGAGAGCATCGGCAATTTCTTCTATGCTCCCCACCTGAAAGCAAGAGTCGAATTCTTTACTCCACTTTTCTGACATCGGATTTTCTCTCTGTATTTATGGGTAGTTATCGAACTGAATGTGCCAGTTTTTTCAGAAGACGGCAAAGTTGAGATGGCTGGTTCAGGTTCAGAGCATGAGTTTCCCCGGTGTGACGGGCATGGCGGGGCGGATTTTGAGAAACAACAGATGTAAAAAAAACCGACTGGTGAGGTCGGTTTTTTTACTGTTCCGTTACAGAGTGGGTGGCCCTGACCGGAGGAAATCTCTTTTCAACTAACGTTCTTATAATAGCGAGCTGTTCATTTGATAGCAACCATCCTTATAATCCGCAGGTTAGCTCTGTCTGGCGACACTTCTGCCGTGATATCCATCGGGACTATGGATGCAAGATTTTAAGTCCTGGCTGAACAAACAGGTGGTGCTGTGTTCAGTGCTCTGGCAGGAGGAATGAACCGCCCCGGGTTTCCTGGAGAGTGTTTTATCTGTGAACTCAGGCTGCCAGATCATTGTTTCCGATGGAAGCATAATAAGCTTTTTCTGCTTCTGCCGGAGGAGTATGGCCCAGCCTTCCCAGCAATCGTCGATTGTTATACCAGTCCACCCACGTGAGTGTGGCCAGTTCCACTTCTGCACGGTTTTTCCAGCTCTTACGGTGTATTACCTCCGCTTTGTAAAGACCATTGATGCTCTCCGCCATCGCGTTGTCATACGAGTCGCCTGTACTTCCTGTTGATGCCAGTAATCCGGCTTCCTTAAGCCGCTGTGTGTAGGCCAGCGATACATACTGAGAACCTTTATCACTGTGATGGACCGTGCCGGACGGTCGACGGGCCCATAACGCCTGCTCCAGTGCATCCAGCACGAATGTCGTCTCCATGGACGATGAGACCCGCCACCCCACAATGTATCCGGCAAACACATCAATGATGAACGCCACATAGACGAAGCCCTGCCATGTGCTGACGTAAGTAAAATCAGCCACCCACAGCTGGTCAGGTCGTTCTGCCACGAACTGACGGTTTACGCGGTCGCCTGCGGCAACGGCTTTCCGGCTGATGGTCGTACGGACCTTTTTACCCCGGAGAACACCGGCAAGTCCCATAACCGCCATGAGACGTGCCACAGTGCATCTGGCCACTCTGATACCTTCCCGTAACAACTGACGCCAGACTTTACGCACACCGTATACCTTGTGATTTTCATCGTATACGCGCTGTATCTCTTTCTTCAGCCAGTCATCGCGCTGCGCACGGGCACTGCGTTTATCCGGATGATGTCGCTGTTGCTGACAGTGGTAATACGTTGACGGGGCAATATGTAGTTCACTGCATACCGGTCCGACCCCGTACAGCTTACGCAGCTTATCCAGCAGTGGCATCACTTTTTCCAGAGGCGGTCGAACTCCGCCTTCGCAAAATAAGCGGAAGCCTGGCGAAGGATATCGTTACTGCGGCGCAGTTCACGATTTTCACGTTCCAGCTCTTTCAGACGCTGACGTTCAGCGGTGGTGAGCCCGCCATCACCGCCTCCGGTATCCCGCTCATGCTGGCGTACCCAGACACGCAGAGTCTCCGGTGTACAGCCAATCTTTGGGGCAATGGAACAAATTGCCGCCCACTGTGAGTCATATTCGCCCTGACTTTCCAGAACCATACGAATCGCCCTCTGACGGACTTCGGGGGAAAAACGAGTATTTTTAGTCATCCTGTTTACCTCTTTCTCAGGGAGTTTAGTCTCCAGGATTCCCGGGGCGGTTCAGAAGTCTCTTTTCAACTAACACTGAAAGTGCCGTTGTGACAGGCAATGTAAGAGTAAGCAACGGTGATTTCCTCCAGTGATGGAGAAGCGGATGATTAATCTGTTAATCATCGTTCTCAGGGCAGTAGTTGCCGTTGCAAACGCGCTGATTGCTGTTCTGGAACTGATCCGGGAACTTGTCGACTGATAAGCCTGGAAACGTAACTAAGGGCAGGGAGTTACCGCTTCCTGCCCTTTAACAAAAAGAGATCTCACGTTAAAAATTTGTACCCTTCCTTAACTTCCAGTGCCTGCTCCTTTGAGTCAAACATCAGTCTAGTTTTCCCGGAAACACCCCATGAAATGTATTCAACATCTATCCACCATTTTCCATATTCTTCATTTGACATCCTCCCCCACCTTCGCACTTCGTGACTCAGGAGGGGGATTCCCATTAGTGGGTGACGGCTGATTGCTCAGCGTCTGGTTCCTGCTTCAACGGGCGGTCTGACTGCATCGTCCCTCCACAGGCAAGTACGGCGTGCCCCGCCGCTAAAATGTTACGAGCGCCATTTACATCGGCGTTCGCTGTATATCCACATACCTGGCATCTGAATTGACTTTGTGACAGGCGGTTTTCTTTCGCTGTATGACCACAGCACGCGCAACGCTGGCTTGTGTACGCTGGCGGAACAGCAAGCACCTGACCTCCACGCCAGAGCTGTTTGTACTCAAGCTGGCGGCGCATTTCATACCAGCCCTGATCCAGTATCGAACGGTTTAAACCTGATTTTGCCCGGACATTGCGCCCCGGCTGGCTGACCGTACCCGCTGCT
>NZ_JBJQLG010000019.1:0-63143 GCF_046486495.1 Escherichia sp. WS3227_2 | reverse complement strand
AGGTTTAAACCGTTCGATACTGGATCAGGGCTGGTATGAAATGCGCCGCCAGCTTGAGTACAAGCAGCTCTGGCGTGGCGGTCAGGTGCTTGCTGTTCCGCCAGCGTACACTAGCCAGCGTTGCGCGTGCTGTGGTCATACTGCGAAAGAAAATCGCCTGTCACAAAGTAAATTTGTGTGTCAGGTATGTGGATATACAGCGAACGCCGATGTAAACGGCGCTCGTAACATTTTAGCGGCGGGGCACGCCGTGCTTGCCTGTGGAGGGATGGTGCAGTCAGGCCGCCCGTTGAAGCAGGAACCAGAGGCTGAGCAATCAGCCGTCACCCACTAATGGGAATCCCCCTCCTGAGTCACGAAGTGCGAAGGTGGGGGAGGATGTCAATCCAGGCACAAACTAAATTTAACGTTTCGTTAACTACAAAGAAATCCGATGAGTTAATCACTTGCGAAATAAAAATCATATAGTAAATTACTATATGATTTTGCGTTGTTTCGGAGAATTAAAAAATGCCTTTGATTGAATACATCAACAAGTTCTATCGGGGGAATCAGGCATCGTTCGCCAGGCTGACCGGAGTTCAACCTGCGCAGGTAACACAGTGGATCAACAAAGGATTCATCGTGGTGAATCACACACTGTATAGTCCACGCCGAAAGCTGGGAATTTAATTCCTGGTCAATATTTGACATCCTCCACGCCCTGAAGGACGGGGATATAAGGCGCACTGTATCCTGTTGTCTGGCAGAAAAAAGAAAGCCCCGTAGTTAATTTTTCATTAACCCACGAGGCGATCCCAATGCTTCAACAACACCAGGATAGACTTTTACCGCCCTTTACGCAATACCATGTATTTTCAAGTTTCTGGTCGATATATAATGTTGTTGGCGCTTGAGGCTTTCTGCCTCATGGCGAAAAGGTGGTTTGTATCTTGTTGTGCGGCAGAAAGAAGAAAGCCCCGTAGTTAATTTTTCATTAACCCACGAGGCGATCCCAATGCTTGAACAACATCAGGATAGCCTCTTACCGCGCGTTACGCAAGGAGAAGAAGGCCATGAAACTACCGGGAAACGCCCTTATCTGGTGCGTATTAATCGTGTGCTGCACGTTGTTAATATTCACACTCCTGACCCGGAATCGCCTGTGCGAAATCCGGCTGAAGGACGGATACAGGGAGGTTACGGCAAGCATGGCTTACGAATCCGGCGGTAAGTAGCAACCCGGAGGCGGGCGAAAGCCCGCCTTTTTGGGGATGATGTGGTTCTGGCATTAAGCGCCTTTACAAAGGGGGTATTCTGTACGGATACCCCCTTTTTCCATGTATTTTCAGGATATTAACTGGTGAATATGGTATAATTAGTCAATATGACAGCAATTATTGAGGCGAGTATGCAGCCCAAAAAAACACCCGTGATTGTGGTCAAAAAACGCCGCGTTCTGGTCATGCCAGAAAATCCTGTGGTGAATGAAAAGCCGCAGGAAGTACAAAAATCAGCAGTTAATGAAAACAAGAAAGTACAGAAGAAAGATGCTGTAGCAGAGAAAACACGTAAAAAGCAGCCTCAGCCCTGGTATTTGAAAAAACAAATCACTTTTCCCCCAAAATATCCGAAAGAATATTTTGAAAAGTGTTTCAATAAAGTTCGTGCTGTTTTTCCTGAACTATGGACAGACGAAAAAAAGAACTTGCCCCTGAAAAGCGGGATTCTCCAGGACGTTGAGAAATACCTGGCGGATAACCCGGATGTGGATCTGACGATTGAAGAGTGGAATTGTGCGGTTCAGGTGATGACGTTCCGGTGGCAATATCTTCAGAATTGTACTGTACCAGGCGCAACACGTTACGACCTTTACGGGAAACCTGCTGGTACAGTAAAAAAAGCACACGCAACTTATGCGCAACTGGTTCTCGATGCCCGTAAGAAAGCCAGCGAGAAGAAACAATTAAAACGTAAGGGATAAAGCCCCGAAGGGCTTTATCATTTCAGCCTGGCTGACTGTAGAATCCAGTGATTTTTTCCGTTTTCGTCCAGGCCGTGTTCGTAAGCTGCAAGAGCCGCTTTCATTATTGCTGTTTTTGTCTGGCCTGTTCGCAGTGCTTCCCGTTCCAGAATATCTTCGTAAACGTCCCCAAGCCGGACATTGGTCACTTTAGTTGCTCCCGATTTTTTGCGGGTAGCTTCATTGATGAATCGGGCTGTGTCTGCATTGGTTTGTTCTGTTTTTTGTCCTGGTATTACCGGAGTTTTCAAGTCAAGAGCCATTATATCACCTTTCGTGTGTTACATTAGCTTTACTGTGTAAAGTTAATGATGTAAAGCTGTCGTATTACATCCATTAGGGATTGATGCCTAACTCTTGCGCCAAAAGCTCTATTTGTGCTTTAGCTGTAGAAAGGCTGGATGCGCGACGTACATCATGAACGCCAGCGCCTTCATTACAGGCCGCTTCAAAAATATCTAAATCTGAAATACGTGTACGAAGTGGCTGTATCCACACCGGGTTCTCCCGGAGTAACTTGTCGAGATCAATCGCTGCTTTTCTGTGGCGTGGTTTTGTCGTGTTAATTCTCGTGAAAAGTACCCAGGGTTGCAGGTCTGGATTGATCTGTTGAGCTGTGCGAACTTTTTCTGTTACATGAGTCAGCGTTTCTGCTTCGAAATCTGAAGACGGCTTAACGAGAGTAAGCAGAATGTCAGCTACAGTTAAGGCACTGCGAAATTCCTTGCTGTCATGCCCTGGACAGTCAATGATCAGCACTTCACATATTTTTTTCAGGCGCTTAATGACTTCTGATACATCGCCATACTCTTCATAAACAGGAACCGGTAATAAGCCATTCTGCTTTCTTTTTTCGTTCCAGCTAAGAATATCATTGTTTTTATCGGTCTTCAGAATGATGACCGTTCGTGAATTATTTACCAGATAAGAAGCCAGGTTTGTTGCTGTGGTGCTTTTTCCTACACCGCCTTTATCTGATGCGACAAGTAATGCTCTCCCCATAGAAACCTCGGATATACAGTGTAAAGGTTTATTTGTCTTTACATTGTATTCATTATAGTTACGTTGTAAAGATGTTTGTGTCTTTACAATGTAATTGTTTTTTGCGCTTTACATTGTGTGTATGTTACAGGGTAACTTTTCAGGATGCGATTTTGCCTGGTGTGTTGTTGCGCCCGTAGCTCGCTGACGCTCACACGCGCAGTACAGCGCCCCGCCCTGCTGCAATGCACCAGGACGGCGTAAACTCGCTGGCGCTCGCGCTAACTGCGGCATTCTGCGGCGCAAATCAGCATGATCATGGCCTGTCAGTCCGTTGGGCTTTGCAGGGTGAAGGGATGGCCCTGTGCATCCTGGTATGTTCGTCAGCGGCTGCGCCGCGCTTCGGGGCGATGTGGCCCCGCTGCTCCCTGGTATTTTCTTTCGCCCCTTCTATCCGCTGACGCGGATTAAGAAATGAGCAAATCATCAAGTAAATTGCTGTTTTCAGGCAATAAATCTTGATAATACATCTAAATAGATGTATTATTATTTCATCGAAAGGGGATTGGCTCCTTTCCTTCTTAAGTCCAAACGGACAGGAGATTTAAAATGAAAACATTGACTTTTAATAACGGCACTGTTTCTGTTGGCGATGTGTTTGTATCTTCCTGGGGATATGAGCAAACGAACGTTAATTTCTACCAGGTTATTTCTGTTCATGGCAAAAAAACCGTAACTGTTCAGGAGATTCGCGCTTCAGTTCATCGGACTCATTCAATGAGCGGATATAAGACCCCATTACTTAATGATTTCTGTGGTGAGCCATTAAAACGGCGAGTGCGTGATTATTACAGTACGCCAGCAATTGAAATTGAGGAATTCGAAACAGCATATAAAGGATCACCGGAAGAAAAACACGAGTTCACATCATACTACTAAGAAAATAGTTGCAGGGGGTATCCCCTGCAACCATGTTAAAAATGTTAATAGTAGTAGTATTTACCCAGGGGGTTTTAGTATGAATGATGGGGTAAAACTCCGTCCTTCAGGGCGTGGAGAATGCCGGGCTAATGCAGCAATGTAATGTTGCGCCCGTAGCTCGCTGACGCTCACACACGCAGTACAGCGCCGCGCTTCGGGGCGATGTGGCCCCGCTGCTCCCTGGTATTTTCTTTCGCCCCTTCTATCCGCTGACGCGGATTAAGAAACGAGCAAATCATCAAGTAAATTGCTGTTTTCAGGAAATAAATCTTGATAATACATCTAAATAGATGTATTATTGTTTCATCGAAAGGGGATTGGCTCCTTTCCTTCTTAAGTCCAAACGGACAGGAGATTTAAAATGAATATCCAGGAAGCATTAAACGTTTTTGGATTATCCGGCGAATTAACTGAAAAAGATATCAAAGCAGCATACAGAAAAGCCGCTTTAAAATATCATCCAGATCGTAACCCGTTAGGGGCTGAACTGATGAAAGCGGTAAATGCAGCTTTTGATGTCTTGATGGCAAATATTGATAAAATAAATCAGTTCCAGAGCGCTGATGAACATGCACGATATAATTACGGTGATGACCTGGAAAAAGTATTAAACGTTCTTTCTGGTTTATCTGGTCTGGTATTTGAAGTGATAGGTAACTGGGTATGGATTAGTGGAGAAACTATTACACATAAGGAAACTTTAAAAGAAATCGGGTGTAAATGGGCGGCAAAGAAAAAACAATGGTTTTATCGTCCAGACGAACATAAAAGTTACTGGAATCGTGAAGAACACACGATAGAAGAAATCCGCGCAAAATACGGTACAACCGGACAGCGCAGGGCGACAGGGTGGCAACGCGTGGAAACCAGAGCGTAACCAGAACGGGGGCGAGAAGCCCCCGATATCATACCAGCCCGTCTTTTGGGGCATCGAACCCAAAAAGACGGGAACAGCAGCCACGTAGCAAAAAGGGAAACAGATGAACTCTTTTTTTGAACAATATCACCCTGTCTTTGAAGTTGTCTGCCGTATCCTGGGGAACGGCTGGCGCGTGAACAAACTTGATGATTGTCCGTCTCGTATAAAACTGACGTCACCGCAGTTTAAAAATTACTCTGTGCATATTCGGATGGAAAAAGACCGATTTTCTGTTGTGGGGAGTGTGGATAGTCGTTCCTGGAGTAGTCCGTATCATGTTTGTACGTTATCCAGGAAGCGGAATCCCGTTGATATAGCAGCCAATATCGAGCGAAAAATTTTGCTAAATGCTTCGCAGGAGGTGTTACAGGCGATTGAGTATGAGAAACGCCAGGCGGCAAAAAAGGACGAAATTCTGATCCTGAAAGGTATGTTATCGCAACTTGTCCAGCTTGAAAGCTGGTATGGGGCATTGACAGGCTTTAAAGCTGAAAATGGATTGAACGGTAAAGTCACCGAGCAGGGCGAGCGTTATGATTTGCAGATTAGGGGTTTGAGTATAGATCAACTTGTTAAAATTACAGGATATTTGAAACAGTTATGAGAAAAAACAAAGGGCGATTGACTTATTATCTTGAAGTGATTGATAAAAAATACCATTTTGTAAAAAAAATAAGCAGTTATTCAAAGGAGTTCACTGACGGAAAAACAAAAAGAACAAAGAGAACGTTAAGTGAGCTGGTTTTTAATGAAAGTGAGGTCGAGGCAATAGACTTTACAAAAAATGGTTTAAGACCTGTTGATAAGAATATTCTCTTAACTATGGTGAAAGAATATAAGGAGAGTGATGCATGACTATTGAAAATACACCGGAAAACATAAAGAAATTACGTAAAAAAATTGGCCTTACCCAGACAGAGTGCGGTGAGATTTTTGGCGTAGGCTTAAGTACATGGCAGAAAAAAGAAGCTAAAACCCACAACCAGCTTAATTTATCGAAAGGTGAATTTGAGTACCTGTTATTACTTGCAGGGGAGCACCCTGAATACGTCCTGCATAAAAAAGCTGAATCCCGCTCACCGGAGGAACCGTGAGCGAGAAGAAAAACACCACGACGCAGAAATCTAAGATATACAGTGTAAAGGTTTATTTGTCTTTACATTGTAATTGTTCTTTGTCTTTACACAGTGTGTGTTTGTAACAGGGCGACTTTACATAATTGCGATTTTGCCTGGTGTGTTGTTGCGCCCGTAGCTCGCTGACGCTCACACGCGCAGTACAGCGCCCCGCCCTGCTGCAATGCACCAGGACGGCGTGAACTCGCTGGCGCTCGCGCTAACTGCGGCATTCTGCGGCGCAAATCAGCATGATCATAGCCTGTTGGTCTGTTCTGGCTTTGCAGGGCGAAGGGATGGCCCTGTGCATCCTGGTATGTTCGTCAGCGGCTGCGCCGCGCTTCGGGGCGATGTGGCCCCGCTGCTCCCTGGTATTTTCTTTCGCCCCTTCTATCCGCTGGCGCGGATAAAAAAATGAGCAAACCATCAAATAACTTGCTGTTTTCAGGCAACAAATCTTGATAATACATCTAAATAGATGTATTATTGTTTCATCGAAAGGGGATTGGCTCCTTTCCTTCTTAAGTCCAAACGGACAGGAGATTTAAAATGAAATTCACTTCAACCACGAATCATGTTTTCACATTCGAACGAGTAACGCTTTGCACGATTGTTCTTATTCATAAGGATACGGGACAACAGTATGTTGTCATATTTACGGATAACAATAAAATTCGTGACTATAAGACCGGAATTGTTTCTCAGTTTGGTGAACTTAAGCAGAGTGATATTGATTTAATTCTTTTCTATCGGGACGAATATGAAAAATATTTTGACTCGTTAAATAATGGCGAGGAGTATTTGAGTTTTAAAGAATATATCGGATGTATAAGGGGAAAATAAATTATGAAAGGTGTGATCAGGTTGCTGGAACAACCTGATCACGTTATCGACAATCAAAACTGAATGAGGTTTTTAAATGTCAACGCGGCAGATCGTACAGCTTGCTGACTCCCTTGTCAAAGGCTGGGAAACCAGAATTCCGGCAATGACGTGCACGGAGTGGGATCAATTCCGGTGGTGGTTAAACTACCTGCAAGGGTATGAAATGTTTTAAATAACCGGGATAAATTCATATATGGGGAGAGTGTCATGCTCTCCCTTTCTTATTGTGTAAGCGAGTTGTATTACATATTTAGCTTTACGTTGTAAAGATTTTATTCGTTGTCTTTACAGTGTGGTGCGTTTTCCGGCGGTTGCGCTGCGCTTAGGGGTATGTGGCTTCGCTGCTCCCTGGTATTTTCTTTCACCCTCCTATTTGTCCGATGACTTTTGACAACAACGCTATTTGTAACTATAATTAGTTGCATGTTGGCAAGGGATGGGATTATAGCGTATGGGGAAAGCAGATAAGCTACTGGCAAAATTTTTAAACAGTAAAAAAACGTTTGAATGGGATGAACTCGTTGTTTTGTTTTCTTCTCTAGGATATGTCAAAAAGGAAATGCAGGGATCAAGAGTGCGATTTTTCAATGCTGAAATTAATCACACAATATTAATGCATCGCCCACATCCAGAAAGTTATATTAAAGGTGGAACGCTGAAAGCTATTAAACAGAACTTGAAAGAGGCTTGGGTTTTATGAAACATTTAAAATATAAAGGATATTTAGGTACGGTTGAGCCGGATTTTGAAAATAATATCCTGTATGGAAAGCTGGCATTTATTCGTGATCTGGTGACTTATGAGGCAGAAACATTGGCTGACCTGGAACGGGAATTTAAAACATCGGTTGATTTGTATTTACAGTCCTGTGTGGAGGACGGAAAGGAGCCTGACACGCCCTTTAAAGGTGTGTTTAACGTCAGGCTTGATCCAGAGCTGCATCGTCGGGTCGCTGAAATGGCGATGGAAGAAGATTTGTCGCTGAATGCCTTTGTCAATAAGGCACTGGAAAAAGAAGTCAGTCATCATCGCGCAGGGGCTTAATCGCCCCTTTTTGTTGCTCGCAGGCGTTGATGTTTCTTGGTATTACGGTGTAGTGTGTTGTATTTACAAACAATGCTTTACGGTGTATTACGATGCATACTCTTTAATTGCTTGCAATCTCTTTTCACGTTCGTTGCTTTGTTCAGCTTTTTTCAGTTCACTGAATATGTACTCTTCATCTTTACCCGTGAGTTTTGAACCGGAGAGCAAGCGATTAACAACTTTACGTCGAATTGCAGGGTAATCTTTGGTTTTATCGAGTATGGACAATATGCGGTCACTACTAAGAATCTGGCCTTTCCCTGATTCCACATAATGTAGAAAAAATGCGATTGCGGACACGCCCAAAAGCACTGTAAGGACGGCTACACCATCAAGACGAAACTTTGATATAAAGGAATACGCGACCACTCCAATAATTGCTAAGCAGAGACATAAATAAATTAAGAGGTTTTTGTTGCGTTGTTTTTTTTGTGCGCGATCATGATCATCTATGATTGCCAGTATCTTTTCTGGAGTTGCTTGAGCCATTTTTTTTCCTTATCAGGGAGACGGAGTGTTCAATCATCTGGCTTTACAATGTAAAGCTGTGTTTGTCTTTACGGTGTAAATAATGAGATGTGCAGTTAAAAGTGTCAATCAGGTATCATATAGTAAAACACTATATGATTTTTCTGTAATAGGCTTAAAAAATTCTCGCTTACATTGTAAAGGTCTTTGTGTCTTTACAGTGCACCACGTTGTAAATCACTGCCTTCTGTGGAGATAATCATGTTTTTTTCTGTTGGTGTCGAAACACCGAAAGATGATCAGACTGCATACGGCATCACTGTTCCGGCTTTTGATTGTTTTGGTTTTGGATGTGTTTCTGCGGCTGATTCTCAGGCAGAAATACCCGCTATGGCGCGTGAAGCGATATTGGCAATCGTGGAAGATATGGTATTAAGCGGTGCTTATTCTGTTGATGATATTCATGATGAAGGGTGTTTGACTTATTCGGATCACTCCAATTATAAGCACTGTGATAGCTGGTTTTTGGTTGATGTCGATTTAACATTAGACATGCCGTAGTCCGGCTATCGGGTCATGAGGACGCTGAAGAATATCGCAGGCATATATTTACAGTGTAAAGGTGTTTCTGTCTTTACATTGTAAGGCTTATTGAATACTACACTGTAGTGCAATGTATGTGTTTTTATGACCTATCCCCGCGTTGTGCGGGGATTTTTTTTGATAGCTAACCGCTCGCCGCAGTCTAGCGACCGAGCATAGCGAGCGAGTGACGAGGAAGCGGAAGATCCACCGTTGCCAGGAGAAAAGCAGGTACGCACTATGCATTCTGCCCTAGTGATGCTTTCACAAACCACGCGGCCTGAACTATTACGCCATGAATCCAGCGCAAATCGGCATCACGATTTTCTTTTTTCATTTTTTCGCCACTTAAAGCCTTGCTTACGTGACTTTTTACCAGATTTTCGTGTAATTCTTTTGCTTCTTCAATTGTGAAACCACCAGGCAAATTTGGCGCTTCTGCTTCCAGTGATGCCAGAGCAATTTCATAAGCCCGGCGCTCAATATTGTCTCGCACGTCCAGGCTGCCGATTCGCTCCCTGATTTCTTTAATTAGTTTCTTGTCGTCGTCGGTAAATGTTGTCATCTCACTCTCCTTTGGCGTCAATGTTTACAGCCTGGCAAGCCTCTTTGAGCACCCAGTCAATAGCGTCTTTCCATGCCCCTGTTTCGACGGGAGGATTCGTGTGCTTTACCTGATCGTAGAAGCGTACTGCGTTTACCAGTCCTCTTGTTGGTGCTGCTATCGCAGGTGGTAAGTTGTAGAGTTCCTGAATTTCATAGTTCGGCCTGTCGTTGCAGTCTTCTTTTGTCGGCACGTATTTCCAGTCACCAACCCACGTTTTACCCTGAGAGTCCGTAACGTCTTTTTTCACGTAACGATACCTCCATGCAACAACCCCAGCTTCCAGCGATGCCAGTGCGATTTCATAAGCCCGGCGTTCAATATTGTCTCGCACGTCCAGGCTGCCGATTCGCTCTCTGATTTCTTTAATCAGTCCCTTGTCGTCGTCGGTAAAAGTTGTCATTAGTGACTCCTTTTCATATCTATGGTTTTCTTGAATCAATTTCGTCTAGTTTGAGTTTTATATTTTGCTGGTCTGATTTTGGTAATTTTCTCATGCTCTCTTCAGTTATTTTTTTCATATCAAGAAAAGCTCTTGCATAGAAGCGCAGGCTTGCCTCTTTTTCATGTTGTGCAACATACCAGGTTGCGCCAGAAAATGCCGCAGACAGGCATAATGTGCACAAGGCACAAATTGCAATGGCTGTTCTTGTACTGAAGGGTTTTACAGTCTTAGATAATGACTTCAACTTTTCTTCATATAATTTGTTGTTTTTTTCCTGGTTGCGTTTAATTCCAGATATGAGTTCAATAATATCATCTGTTAATTTTTCTTTTACCTCAATACTTGTTTCTTTTAGATCGTTTTTTCCCTCTTCTACTTTTTCTTTTATTTCATTATCCAGATCGCCGCACGTCTCAACAATATTCTTGAATCTTTGAATATAGTCATTTTCTACAGATGAAACGACCTGTCTGAAGCCCTCAGACAGGGCAGTGAAGTTAGCTTGTAACTCATTGCTGAATTTTTCCTGTATCTTTTGGTTCAGAAAAATTAATGAAATAACTGGATCGTCTTTTGATATTTTATGCCCTGTCTCCTTGAATACATCAACAATAAAATTATCAATATCTTCACTGGAAACAGCCTTTTCAGGCTGTTTTAATTCTGGCTGATTAACTGTACTCATATTATTCACCGTATTCATCGTCATAGATGCTATCTAATTGTTTGTAAATGTCATTGAAGACTCGTTTTAATCGTGATTTAGCCATTAATCCAAAATGGTCGGACTCAAGAGCTTCTTTCAGTGTTAGTGATTTTTCTGTTAGCTCTTTGATGTCAGAGGCAAAGGCATCACTTTTTCTGTCCTGAATAACCACAACGCCAGCGATTACATCCTTGTTTTTTTCAATGAATTTAGTTTCTATTAATGGGATATTTTCAAGTGCTGGAATACCCTGAAATTCATTTATCCAGACAATAAGTTTTACCTTACTTCCTTTAACCAGTTCTTTCAGTTCTTCAAATCCCTGCAAGGTATCCGCAAGAGCTTGTCCACCAACGATAACAGTATGGATATAAACGTCTTGTTCTACATCTTCAAACATGTCCATAACACAGTTATCATTGAAATACTGAATTAACGGTAAAAATGTAGATGCGCCATTGTCAATAACAAAAGTATTCTGACTATTGGTCAGCATCGATTCGAACATTGGATCGAATTTGGATTGTATTACTTTGCTGTTTTCAGTGATTTGTATCAAATCTGCATTTAATCTTTTTACTTTAACCGTAGTTGTATTAACCGGGTCTGTGTCACCGACTACGATATTATCCATGTGATTTTCATCAATAAAGTATTGTGCCAGTATTGCGGTCGCGAATGATTTTCCAACACCACCTTTACCCTGAAGGATGAAATTGATTGAGTTTTTCATTTATAATGCTCCTTTACTTAAAGATATTTATTTATAAATTTTTCATTCGTAGCACTTGGATCGTGCTCTATTTCTTTTTTGTTCTCACTAATGTTTGAAAAAAAACCTTTTACCCCCCCTCTCGGTTCATCGCCTTTAGCTTCATTCTGAACAATTACATCTATGGTTTTTGTCTGTTCTTTTGGTTCAGTGCATTTTTGTCTTTTTTTAGCCCTCTCTGTCATATTTATATAAGTCTTTTGGGCTAGTTCTGTCTTGGTGTTGTTGTTTATGTAATCAGCTATTTGCTCCCATGTATAATATTTCTTTGCTTCAAGTATATTTTGCAAATACATATTGAAGACAGCCTGCTTTGATTTCGATTTTGTTTCGTTTATAGCCTCGCATATTGGAGATAATAAACTCTCGATCTTTTTCATTTGTTACATTTCCTCTCTCTCTACCTCCTACATTGGCATAATACCTTATTTAAAGCAATTTGCTCGCCGTTTGTGTGGGTGATTATGTGGGTTGTTTTGTGGGTTGTCAATGGGGGTGTGGTCTTTTTTGTGGGTTAAAGTGTGGGTGATTGTGTGGGTTGTGTGTTTTTGGTTGTGGGTTATTATGTGAGTCATTGTGTGGGCTGTATGCACGGCATTTTTTGTTCTTCTAAAACACAGGCACGATACCGATTGTACACAAGACCGTTCCGGTCATGTTACAATCGTGTGCCAAAGGGGGACGCCCCTTTGAAACCCCGAACGATGCAGCCGTTCTTATGCGGTTCTACGAACCTTGAGGACATATGAAGAAAAAAACCAACAAAAACGTTCATGTAACATTCAGACTTACCGAAGAAGAATATGCTCCGTTCGATAGGGCTATAAAAGAGCTTAATATTAGTAAGTCTGAATTTTTCAGGCTGCTTACTATTGGTAAAATAAACACATATGCATCTGATAAACGTAACATACCAGAATACAAACGTTGTCTTTCTCAGTTGAGTTGGGCAGGAAACAACATAAATCAAATAGCGCACCGATTAAATTCAGATCATTTAAAAGGTATTATATCAGAATCGCTTTATAAAAAGGTTTTAAATGGACTAATCGGTATTCGTGATCGCCTTCAGGAGATAGCTAAATGATTGTCAGATACGGTGGTGGTAATGATGGTATCGTTGATTATCTGATAAATGGTCGCAAAGCAGAACGCCAGTACACGCGTGATGAACTTGATCATCGTGTTGTTCTTGATGGTGATTTACAGACTACAGATAAGATTATTGATTCTATTGAAAACAAAAGTCAGGAACGTTATTTGCACATTACTCTGTCTTTTCATGAAAGTCATGTGTCGAATGAAGTGTTAAAGGCTGTTGTTGATGATTATAAAAAATTATTGATGAATGCTTATCATCCTGATGAATACTCTTTTTATGCGGAAGCTCATTTGCCTAAAATTCGTCATATCCAGGATAATAGCACTGGTGAACTTGTTGAAAGAAAACCACATATTCATATTGTAATTCCTAAAGTAAATTTGATTACTGAAAAGTTCCTGAATCCAGTGGGAGATGTTACCAAAGGGCATACAATTGAACAGCTTGATGCTATACAGGAATTTATTAATAATAAATATAATCTTGATAGCCCTAAAGACTATCCGCGTAAAGATGCGGATTACGGAAAAATTATAAGTAGAGTTAAGGGGGATCTTTACAAAGAGCATCACTCTGAATTGAAAGGTGAGTTGCTTTCGCGTATAGAGAACGAGAAAATTGAAAATTACTCTGTATTCAAAGATATTGTTGCAGAGTATGGTGAACTTCGTATAAGAAATGCTGGTAAAACCAATGAGTATCTGGCTGTAAAATTGCCTGGAGATAAAAAATACATAAACTTAAAAAGTCCTCTTTTTCGTCAGAATTACATTGAGACAAGGACATTAACACTTGAGAAACCAACACACAAAGAGATAGAAAAGAGACTTAATACCTGGTTAAATAAAACAAGCCAAGAGATTAAGCATATTTTTAACCAGGCGGAGAAAACAAGGGAACTTTACAAGACATT
Source organism: Escherichia sp. WS3227_2 (assembly GCF_046486495.1). Classification (NCBI taxonomy): domain Bacteria; kingdom Pseudomonadati; phylum Pseudomonadota; class Gammaproteobacteria; order Enterobacterales; family Enterobacteriaceae; genus Escherichia; species Escherichia sp. WS3227_2. The sequence continues at coordinate 49,582 of NZ_JBJQLG010000019.1, read as the reverse complement.
AAGCCCTTCACAACAAATTGATTTCCTGCAAGAGAGGATAAAAGAATATGACTCAAGAGAAAAACTTAACGAAAGAAATTCTCAGCAAACGTCAGGACGAGCGGGAGGTTACAAGTCGTGTCCTAAAAAGTTTGCCAGAATCCGTCAATCTGAAGCAACAGTCGGATTGTCACGTATGCCCCAACGCGGTATGGTTTACGGAATCAATGGATTCACAAGACCCGACTCTGTCAGTGTATTGTCAGATATTTCGCAGCGTGATCTGGCAGAGCAATTATCGCAAAGAGAACATCCTGGTCAGGATGTGCGACGGGATTATGATAGACAATTCACAGAGTCAGGAATAAAAAGTCTTGAACGCTCTTCTTTTTTGTGTGAAACGATGTTTCAGACTCTGAATGAGGCGGCAGAGAAAAACGAAATTGCAACGATGGCAGAAATTCGCAGAAATATTGATCCTGTCAGGTTTCTGTCTTCTGCCGCCGAGCGTTTTAATATTATTCCAGCGCAGCATAAAATCAGAACAGCAAAGGACGGTTCCCCCCGGTTTTCTGTGGGGAATCGTAATATGAACGCATCTGATTTTCTGACAAAGCATATTAATCTTGCCTGGAAAGATGCGAAATCCTTTCTGCTTGAAGTTTATTCACAGCAGTTAGAAAACACGCCATATACGCGCTATCCAACCTACAGACGCCTTACGCATCATGAAGCCCGTGAGCGTCTTAACTCACTGAATTTATCGGAAAAAACATTACGAAATACTATCAGGTTTGAGCGTGGCAAGCTGTATAATGATCTGCGAGAGATGAGACGCGAGTTGAAGTTAATACCACGTGAACAGCGTGATATTGCCGTGGGTGTGATTGTTTACAAAAAACTAACCACACTTGAGCGTCTTTCTGAACTCGACACAGAGGGGCGACACATAATTCGTCAATATCATGCTGACTGGCATAAGGATAAAGATGAAATGAAAGCCCTTGAACGTCTCAAAAGCTATCTCAACTTCGATGAAATCAACGCCATTTCTGCTGACGAACCCGAACTTTCGCTTCAGAAAGCGGTGGATTCCCAGCGCCGCTTAGAAGAGGCGAAAAAGGTTAACTCCAAACTAAAAGATCTTGTGATGGATAAGCAGGATTCCAGGATTGTTTATCGCGATCAGGAATCGGAAAAGCCTGTCTTTACCGACAAAGGGAACTTTGTCGTTGCGGGTAAAAATCCTTCAAAAGAAGAGATCGGAATAATGCTTGAGTATTCCAGGGAAAAGTTTGGTGGTGTACTCAAACTTACCGGCTCTGAAGATTTCAAAAAAATGTGCGCTGAAGTTGCCGCAGAGCAGGACATGAAGATTATTTTACGCCCGGAGCAGTATCAACAGATGATGCTGGAATTAAAAGCAGAACTTCAGGGTAATAAGTTTGAGCAGGTGGAAACACAGGAAAATAGCCAGGAGTCCGAATCCAGAATAGAGAAAGGTGATGCATTGAAGGAACAGGCCACCGAACAGGAACAGGCTACAGAGCAGGCACAGGCTACAGAGCAGGCACAGGCTACAGAACAGGCACAGGCTACAGAGCAGGCACAGGCTACAGAGCAGGAACAGGCCACCGAACAGGAACAGGTCACCGAACAGGAACAGGCTACCGAACAGGAACAGGCTACCGAACAGGCACAGGCCACAGAGCAGGCACAGGCCACAGAGCAAGCACAGGTCGCAGCGCAGGCCACATCTTCATATGATCCTGGTGTTATTACCAGGGCAAACACCCTGGATTCACAGATGCTTAGTAAAGGCACAAATGGTGAATTTGGCTATTTGAAATCTCTGGATAGCGATGAAAATGAGATTTGGGAAGTGCTGGGACATGTACCTGGAGACAGCGATGATATTTTTGACGTTGCCAGTTTTGATAATGAAAACGACGCAAAAGAATTTTGCAAAATTGTGAATGAGTTAGGTATTGACAGAACACAGGCTCTGATTCAGGAGCAGCTTACTACTCAACACGATCAGGCTACTGCGCAGGTGCATAATAAACAGGAAATTTATTGTATAAACTTTAGTCGCTTCCATGATTTGAATGAAGGTATCGTCTTTCATTCTAAAGATGCGGCTATTCAGTGTTATGAGGAAAGCAAATCTTCTGCAATAGAAAAATATGAAAGCAATTATTTAAATGGTGATGGTTTTGATACTGTTGTGCTTATGTCTAAAACTGTCTCAACCGATGAATTATCCTCTTATCCAGAGGGGGCATTAGTAACGTTTGATAGGCCATTTGAAATAATTGCCAATTCATATGAAGAATACCGTACTCCAGTGTATGCGGTTTCTTTTTCGAAGGATGAGTTTAGTGAAGATATTAAGACTTTTGAGTCATTGCACGACGCATCTGAATATAAAAATAAGATGCTTCAGGAGCACGGGCTTAACCAGGATGATATCTTAATCACACCTGTAACAAGAGAAGAAATCGCCTTTAAAGGAATTAAGGACGCTGTTAATGACGCTAATATGGCAGTGATGGAACAGGCGGGGGATTCGTCCAGAGAATCACCAGAAGAGATACTCGCCAGTATTTCAGCTAACGAGCATATGATCTCCGGGCTTGAAAACTTCCTGGTTAAAGACCGTTCTCAGTTCAGTTCCTGCAATGGGGATATCGTTGTGGAGGCGGAAATTACCAGGGGGGAAGGTGGTCTTTATCACCTTGCGGTCGCTGGTAAGCATGGCTTAGAGCGTGGTGATGCAGTTGCCAGAGTGGATGTTACGGAGCAGCAATTTGCCGCGATCACTGGAAAAACACCTTCTGAAGTTTTAACGGGGGACCAAACATCGGCTCGTGTTCCGGTAATTACAGGTATCCATTTCAGTACAAGGGCTATTGAAAATGTGAATAAACTGGAACAACAGAAGGATTATGTCTATTTCTCAACACATGAAGGCCTGAATGCTGAAATAAAAGATTTCAGCTCTCTCAAGGATGCTATTGAGTGGGGCCGGGTTGAATGCGAGCTACATGATCTCAATAAGCGCGATACTGTCATTTATCGCGTCGAGTCTGAACATATTTCTCAGGGGATTGACGCTGTAATGAAAAATGCTGAACGCGTGGAGCGTCATGAAATTGAGAAAGCACAGGGACGGGATTGCACGCCGGAAGACGGCAAGATTCTTGAGGCAATTGATCGCTTTGAGGACAAGTTCAGAGGGGAAGGACTGAAGTTCGAAAGGGAGAAGGCCGAATCCGATTTGCTTAATCACGGATTCACTCGTGAAATGGCAGAAGATGCTCTTGGAAAACAATTTGTCCAGGCCAGAGAAGAACATCTGGAATTGCAGCAACAGCGTGACAATTCACAGGACATGCACTAATTAAGAAAAAAGCCCGGTTTTCGGGCTTTTTAAGAGCTAAAAAATTGCAGTATAATTGCCGCAATTATCCCACCGTTTATTTTTTGAGTAGTTTCTCATGATGCAGCATACTTCTGTGTGGTACCGACGCTCGGTCAGTCCGTTTGTTCTTGTGGCGAGTGTTGCCGTTTTCTTGACCGCGACCGCCAATCTTACCTTTTTTGATAAAATCAGCCAAACCTATCCCATCGCGGACAATCTCGGCTTTGTGCTGACGATCGCTGTCGTGCTCTTTGGCGCGATGCTACTGATCACCACGCTGTTATCATCGTATCGCTATGTGCTAAAGCCTGTGTTGATTTTGCTATTAATCATGGGCGCGGTGACCAGTTATTTTACTGACACTTATGGCACGGTCTATGATACGACCATGCTCCAAAATGCCCTACAGACCGACCAAGCCGAGACCAAGGATCTATTAAACGCAGCGTTTATCATGCGTATCATTGGTTTGGGTGTGCTACCAAGTTTGCTTGTGGCTTTTGTTAAGGTGGATTATCCGACTTGGGGCAAGGGTTTGATGCGCCGATTGGGCTTGATCGTGGCAAGTCTTGCGCTGATTTTACTGCCTGTGGTGGCGTTCAGCAGTCATTATGCCAGTTTCTTTCGCGTGCATAAGCCGCTGCGTAGCTATGTCAATCCGATCATGCCAATCTACTCGGTGGGTAAGCTTGCCAGTATTGAGTATAAAAAAGCCAGTGCGCCAAAAGATACCATTTATCACGCCAAAGACGCGGTACAAGCAACCAAGCCTGATATGCGTAAGCCACGCCTAGTGGTGTTCGTCGTCGGTGAGACGGCACGCGCCGATCATGTCAGCTTCAATGGCTATGAGCGCGATACTTTCCCACAGCTTGCCAAGATCGATGGCGTGACCAATTTTAGCAATGTCACATCGTGCGGCACATCGACGGCGTATTCTGTGCCGTGTATGTTCAGCTATCTGGGCGCGGATGAGTATGATGTCGATACCGCCAAATACCAAGAAAATGTGCTGGATACGCTGGATCGCTTGGGCGTAAGTATCTTGTGGCGTGATAATAATTCGGACTCAAAAGGCGTGATGGATAAGCTGCCAAAAGCGCAATTTGCCGATTATAAATCCGCGACCAACAACGCCATCTGCAACACCAATCCTTATAACGAATGCCGCGATGTCGGTATGCTCGTTGGCTTAGATGACTTTGTCGCTGCCAATAACGGCAAAGATATGCTGATCATGCTGCACCAAATGGGCAATCACGGGCCTGCGTATTTTAAGCGATATGATGAAAAGTTTGCCAAATTCACGCCAGTGTGTGAAGGTAATGAGCTTGCCAAGTGCGAACATCAGTCCTTGATCAATGCTTATGACAATGCCTTGCTTGCCACCGATGATTTCATCGCTCAAAGTATCCAGTGGCTGCAGACGCACAGCAATGCCTATGATGTCTCAATGCTGTATGTCAGCGATCATGGCGAAAGTCTGGGTGAGAACGGTGTCTATCTACATGGTATGCCAAATGCCTTTGCACCAAAAGAACAGCGCAGTGTGCCTGCATTTTTCTGGACGGATAAGCAAACTGGCATCACGCCAATGGCAACCGATACCGTCCTGACCCATGACGCGATCACGCCGACATTATTAAAGCTGTTTGATGTCACCGCGGACAAAGTCAAAGACCGCACCGCATTCATCCGCTGATTTCTCCCTGTATTTTTTCCAAACCCACCGCACACTCCATTCGTATTATGGGCGGTGGGGTGGGGTTTGTTATGCCGTATTTATCAAATAAACGCCTACTTGCTGAGATGAGTATCGCTCTTGTCATGGCGATCGTTGCCACGCTGACCCTTGAGCACAGTCAGATTGATCTGATGGTCGCTGATTGGTTTTATCTGGGTATGGGGCATTGGATGGTTGCCAAGCAAGCTTTTTTGCCAGATTTGCTACTGTATTCTGGACTAAAAAAGCTGCTGATGGCGATGCTGATCTACTTGCTGGTTGCGACCATTTGCCGTGCTTATCATGAGAAAAAGGGCAATGCTATCACTGCCAAGTGGCTTGTCCCAGTGACAAAATTTCGCGTGCGTGAGCTTGCGTATCTGGTGCTGACTTTGATCCTAGTGCCGACAGTTGTCGCGTCATTGAAGGCATATACTCATGTGGTCTGCCCTGTGCATTTGACGATTTTTGATGGTACGCTGCCGTATTTGCCGATGCTTGATAGTATGCGTAACACCATTCCTGATAAGTGCTTTCCTGCGGCGCATGCCAGTAGCGGATTTGCGCTGTTTGCCTTTGCGTTTGCGCCAAGTTTGCGCCGCCGTCGTGGTGCGATCATCATCGTGGTGATGGCATTGGGCTGGGCGATGGGCTGCTATAAGATGATTATTGGCGATCATTTTTTGAGCCATACGGTGGTGTCGATGATGCTTGCGTGGGCGATGTCGGCAGGGCTTGCGTGGGTGTTTTTTAAGAAGGGTGAACAAGGAAAAAAAATCAACCCCAAACAGAAATAACAGCTACAAAAATGGACAGTAATAATGCAATAAAAGTAATGTTGAGCCATATGTTGGACGAGTCTTTTAAGACTAATGAGGCTGTTAATGCCATTGTAATGAAACTAATGATAATAATGGCTGCAAATAAATATTGTACAATGTTTTTTATTGTACTTGGTTGCTCCCCAATTCTTTCTCTGTAATTTGCATCAACATTAGATATCCATTGAAGTAATAGAGCAATAAAACAGCCTACTCCGCAAACGGTGAATTGCACAGACGTCGGGTTTGAATCAAACAACGAGATCGCTAAGTTATATAAGTATACCGCGCCTGAAATCACCCCGACAACTAAAATAGAGATGAGTATAATCCGAAGAACTAATGTATTGCTTTCCTTTAAGGAATATATTAAAGCCGCTTTTTCGTATTCTTTCATGATTTAATCCAGTCTATAAGTATAAGAACCAACAAAACTGTCCAGGATTCATTTTCTGTGAGCATATGAAATCCCATCCAGAGTGATGATACTGGCAGAAACACGCCCACAGCCGGAATTATTAGTCTGGCGGAGAATATCCTTATCAGGAGTATCAATAGTGATAAGAACAGAAAAAGAGTGATCATGTGGAAAAACATTCACATCACCTATAACACTATTAAGATAGCCTGCCAGATATCCATTTCAGACAGGCTATATACAGGGTTCAATTCATTCTATGAAAGGTGTATAGGGATTGCTGATGTTTGTGTCGATCAAAAATCTAATATTAATAGATGAGAACTAATATACATATTTCCAGACGGATGGGGGGATTTTATCGTAGAGTTTATTCATTGTGAGTTCTGCAAGCCTGTGATCGGCGGCGGCATTAAACGACTCAAGCTCAGAAGGAGGGAGGCTGTTTTGGTTTTTTTCAATAATCTTTTCAAGTGTGTCGAGTGTTGAGCAACGTCTTAACTGAAAGAGCCAGTCTTGTTTTGTTTTCATTGTACAATTCCTGAAGAACATCCTTGTCCTATAGTAGCTACAACGATGTTTGATTTCTACTGCTGGATTTATTTCTTACTTTTTTGTGTAAACTCAAATCCCAGTTTCCCGGTTGCTTTGTCAACCAGTTTTACTTTTGCTGAAAATTCTTTGTTTGTTTTTTGACTAATGAAACCTTTCAATTCACTTGTAACTCCTTTTGTTATTAACGTTTCAATTTGTTTATCGGTTAATGATTTGCCGCAGAAATCTTTCCATATCTTAAATTCACATCCTGTACAGGAATAGCTTTTTGGCCTGATAACAATCTGTTTACCACAGGAAGGACAAGGAGAGGACAGGCGTTGTGACTGACCAGACGGCGCGCTGGGGGAAACTTTTATTTCAGCACTGTTCGCATTACTGATCATCGGTATCAGATCATTGTACAGTTCGTCAACGAACTGTTCGATGGTCATTTCTCCGTTTTCAATGAGTGTCTGTTTTTCCGCCCATAATGCCGTCATATCTGGATTAACAGCTATATCCGGCAGAGCATCAATAAGCGCATACCCGGTATCTGTCGGAATAAGTTTTCCTTTTTCCAGGGTGATATAGTTCCGTTTTTTCAGTGTTTCCAATATGGAAGCCCGCGTAGCTGGCGTACCAATACCGCCATGTTCGTCTTTTTTATCCCGATCTTTATCCTTCAGTAACTTTTTAATCACTGGATCAGTGACAAAATCTGCGACACGAACAAGCGCGGCAAGTAAAGTGGCTTCGGTGAATAATGGCGGTGGCGTTGTTTTCTTCTCATTCACAACCACTTCTTTTGTCGTCACTGTTTCTCCTGTGCGAATTTTACAGAGCAGATCAAAAGCGGAATCATCATTTTCGGCTTCTGATTCCTCATCCCCGGTATTTTCCTCACCAAGAAACGCTTCAAATCCGCTGTCTGTTGTTTTCCTGGCACGGGCATAAAACGACTCATCACCACACTGAATGGCAACGGATACTTCCTGGTATGTTTTTTCAGGCATGAACTGAACAAGATAGTGTTGTGCGATTGCCAGGTAAACATTGCGCTCGTCACTGCTCAGCGCGTTTACATCCGGTACGTTAACGGTCGGGATTATCGCCGTATGCGCAGTCACTTTCGCACTGTTAAACGCCTTGCTTTTACGTGTCGAATCAACGTCCAGTGGCTGATCGAATACTGACTTCAGGGCATCGAGAACCTGTGGTGCTTCGCTGAATTGTTCATCAGAAAGATATGAGCAATCTGAACGGTTGTAAGTAATTGCTTTGTATTTTTCACGTAGCTGCTGTGTGATATCCAGCGTTTGTTGTGCCGTCATTTTGAACTTCTTGTTCATGTACTGCTGAAGCCGGACCAGGTTAAAGGGCAATGGCGCAGCCGTTTTTTTATCGTCTGTTGCTGCTGCTTCAACTGTCGCTGGTTTTCCTGCAAGGGAAGCCGCTGCTCCATTCGCCCACGCCTTATCAAGTAATTTACGGTCTGTCAGTGGTGCGAACTCACCAGGTTTCCAGTTCGCCCTGATAACATCAACGCCGCGTTGAAAATGCCCGGTCATGGTGTAGTAGAAACTGGATTTATGATTCTTGTTGGCACGGGTGCGATTTACTATCAGGCCAAGAATAGGCGTCTGAACACGCCCGACCGAAAGTGTCCCTTTATAGCCTTTAGCCCGTGCCGGGATCGTATAAGCACGCGTCATGGATAAACCGTATATCGCGTCGGCTACAGAACGCGCCAGAGCCTTGAGATAGAGTCCTCTGAAGTCACGGTTATTTTTGGGATTTGCCAGTGCCTTTTTCACTGCCGGAAGGGTGTTGTCGTTGATCAGAACGCGCTTAACGGGTTTTGTGTTGCCTGCATATTCCAGGACCTCATCGACAAGTAGCTGTCCTTCGTCATCTGGATCGCCAGCATGAATAATTTCGGTCACATCGGCACGCCTGATAAGCTCAATAATCGTTTTAACTTGTTTTGCGGCGCTTTCTACTGGCTGGTATTTTACGGGATAAAGACGCAAAGGGAGTGTTTCAATCTTCCACTCTTTGTATTCAGGATTATAGTTTTCGGGGGGCTGTGATTCGATAATATGACCAAAACAGTTAGTCACAATAGTATTATCACTTTCAAACCAGCCATCATGACGGGTAAAATTGCCACCAAGCGCCTTAACAATATCATTCGCTACTGCGGGTTTTTCTGCGATAAAAAGTTTCATTTTGTTATCCTTTACATTGAATTAATCTTTTGGCACAACGGATAGCACGTTCTTCTGATACTGCCTGTTGCCAGTTATCTTCACTTACTGGATGTCTGAATCTGCGTTCACAGCCATTAAAAGCAAAAATCCCCTCACGGTTAAGTATATTAGTTGCAATATCCTGGTCTTTAATTCTCAAAAAGGCTGTTACGGCAAAACCAGAATACGAAGAAATTTTTGAAATGATGCATTCATCAGCTTTTATTAACGCGGCAAAAGGAACTATCTTTTGATGACCACACGAAATCAGAGGGAGTGTGTGAATATCATAATAAGCTATTGAATGACAATCCATGCGGGTATCATCAATAGCTGCCAGCCAGAATCCTGTCTGGTCTTTTATTTTTCTGCTAATATCTGAATCTGAAACACCAGGATTTAATAAATATCCACCATAACAGACATGGAAGGGGTGAGCAGATTCATCAATATCAGGAAGTTCTTTTACCGGATTTTCTTTCCAGTCCTTCAGAACACCGAATTCAAGAGCATCCAGCAAAAACTTTCGTTCAAATCCATCAAGCAATGCATATTGCATGTTAAACCTCTCAAAGAAGCTCTGATTTGTTGACCTCATGGTGAACCAGTTCACCATTGCGTAAGACAAACAGGTAAGAAAACTTTCTTTCCTTATCTTTCAGTCAGTTTTTGTATTCAGAAAGAATAAACACCCAGTCATCGGTGCTGTAATGAGATGCGATGACTCATTATCTTTTTAGTGATGAGTTGATTATTTTTAAAATATGCCTGCCTTTAATTAGCATGTTTCTGGAAACAGCCTGATTACGAATACCTCTCATCTGGTCAAACTGATAGGTTAAATCATGTTCTTTTCGTGAAAGTCCAAGAGTGGCTCTTTCATTATCCATCAGGACTGAAATTGCAATATATTCTCCAGATGCACACCAGTCTGCATAACTGGCAACGCAATGTTCCATCTCCTGACCTTCCTGACACAGAGCATCAAATGTAATTAATTCATTTACACCGTTATCAACTTTCTGCCAGTTTATCCCAGTTCCTTTCCATTTTGGGATTACGGGAATAACGTTATTCTTCACTTGTCGCGTCCATTCATCAGATAGTCTCCAGAAAGAAGGCCACTCCTGGTTTTTATGAATTAACCGTTCTTCTGCTAACAACCAGTCAATTGCATGACACAACTGATTCGTTTCCATTTCCCAGCGTGATGTTTGCCTGGATTCAGTATTACGGTCATAAAAGCCAATGTTTTTAAATAAATCACGATGATATTCTAGCCATTTTGAGCATATACGATAAATATCATTTTCTTTTTCTGAGTAAGCTCGAATGCTAATATAATCGATAATCCAGTAAATTGCTCTCACAGGATAGTTCTTGATAAGTGGATGGCGTAATAATCTGACTGTAAATCTGAATGATGCATTATCATGTTTATCATTTAAAGCATATACTAATGACAAACTAACATGTCGTAAACTTCTGAACTCACCATAACTAAGTTTGCAGGGAAAACTGATTTTTTCATATAACTCTTTTGTCTTTCCAGATAGTATAAACTGACCATTTTTATGTTGTTGTCTTAGACGACCAACCATAGGCCACAATCCGAAAAAATCCATATCATTCACAATATGGATTCGCTTTGAAAAATCCAGATAGTCCTCAAATAATGCCTGACGAATTGAATTGTAAGCTATCGAACAATGTGAAGCTCTGGCATATTGTGCAAATATCTTTTTATCTACCATTATCCATATAGCTTTACTCAATGCTTTTGAAGCATTAAATTCATTATCCACCCCTATAATTTTTAATGCTCTCTGATAAATTTTGTTTTTTATCTCTGCGAGTAAAATATGTCTGCTGATATATCGTGTATTATAGGGGTAGTTGAATGATGCTATTTTACCAAGGCAATGAACAATGTCATGTATTCCATACTCATATGAGTAATATACATTGGATGGATATAGTGTGGAAATATAACGACTCTCACTGTTTTCCTCTTCCTCTCCAATGCGTAACAAATAGAGTTTGTCTTCAATTGAATATCCAGCCTCAATCAATGATTTGATGATGTAGCTAATCGCATATTTTAACCAGTCGTCCATGTCGTATGCAGATTTTTTAGACCAGAATAAAAAAATCTTACCAGGAAATGAATTTCTTCTGGTCCATACCCCAGTGTGCTTATCTCTTAGCTTGTATCCCCACAAAGTGATTTTGTTATTCTTTTTGTTTTTTCTAATACGAAAAACGCCACAAATGATAATGGAGATGTACTTTTCATTCTCCTCTGTTTTTACAAGACGAAGCCCCCCTGTATTTTGATAGATTTTAAAAACATCATGCAACGTAAGAATATTATTGTCCCTTGTCTGTTGATTAATTACATACATGCCGCCCCCTGTTAAAAAGAAGCCTTTAATATTGCACAAAGATAAAAAGACAGAATCATGGCAAACCAAAAGAAGAATGCATTTTCTTGCCCCCTTAATTTCTGATACGCCATTCCCACGGTGGAACCGGATTTGCATCGGCCCACAAACCACGTTTTTGTTCCTGCGCTTCCCGTTGCAGAGCCGGTAATGACTCATCCACGTTGTAACGTTCATATACCCATGCAGCGCCAGACTGAACCATAAAGCGGCTGGCATCCGTGCCGTTCGTCGTGAACACATGACCGATAATGCGTCCGTAGCGGTCTTTATGTGAATAAGAGACTGTCACCTGTTTACCTGCAACCAGAGTTTTAAGCTGACTAGTTGACCAGCGTCCAAAAGGTTGTTTCTTTTCAGGGGCATCGATGTTTATCAATCGGACTCGGATCGGAACTTCATACACAACAATTTTTGCGGGTAGTGTTTTAATTTCTATGGTGTCGCCATCGAGAACGCGAATAACTTTCCCCTGAAGAATTTTCTGGTTAAATGTATAAGGTATTCCACCTGCATTTGCAGACTGAAAAGCGGTAAGCAGATAAATAAATATTGTTAATAAGATTTTCATAAAAGATTAACGTTAATTTGTCTGTGCAATGGATAGAGCGTTATTCTTATTTTCTTCCTGCCGCTTCATCGAAAAATGATGATTTTCCTACTGCTGCGGCATCATACTGAAATGAATATCCAAAATCATCGTCATGCTCAAAACCTGTATTTTCTCCATTTTTTAGTCTGGAAAGAATAATCTCAAGTTGACTGATTATATCTTCCCTTTCACTATGACGAGTGCCTTGTAAGAGAATAGTTACTTGTTGCAAAGGATATGCATGTTCAATCCATGCCTGGCTAGGTCCAGAGTGCGTTGTATATAAATTTTTTTGTGCCGAAATATTATTCAGAAAACAGTTTAAGTCATCATTGGAATAAATTTCTTTAATATTGTTGATGTTGGATGTTAGTTTTCCAAGTTGGAATGGTGGAGAATTTTTGTCTTCATTGTTGTCTCCTTTATCGTATTCTGGAAACACAATTAACAAAGGTGCACCATTAGTTCTCTTCATAAAACGGGTTACTAGCCGCCCAATATATTTATTGGACATATGCTGTTCAATGTCCAGGACAGCATATTCCTCCGCTGGGAACATTTTGTTTTTTTCGATGGATTTAATTTTTCTGGTAAGATGAATGTTTCTGATAAGCAAACCTACTATCAGGAAGTAAATAAATATCCAGAATAAAAAATCACTCTGTAGTTGTTCTATCATAAGTGAATCCTCTAATTTGTTAATGGACAAATCATTACCCGTTCATCAATGTTTGTAGGAAGTTCGCCAGGAGTAGGGACGCGTTCTCCTCGCTGGGCGGCTTGTGCCAGTGTTCGTAGCAGCAACACGCTGGCATGAAATATGGCCTGTTCTTTTGTGGCTGCGCTTGTTTCCAGGTCGAAATCACTCAGAGTCACAACGACTTGCCCGTTTCTGTTCTCGACCGTTGCCGGGTAGGGAACAAAATAGGGAGCGATTTTGCTGGTTTGCTTGCGTCGGGCATCGAGTTTACTGACAAGTTGATAAGCCCGAAGGTGTGTGTATCGTTTCAACATGTTCAGGGAGCGATGGCCTGAAATAGCGGCAACCTCAATGACGTTCAATGTACCAAGTTCGAAAAATCGGCTGATAGCCTCATGACGGAGGTCATGAAAATGCAAGTTTTCTATCTTCAGTTCCTGAAGTGCTGTTCGCCAGGCACTTTTGAATCCCGAAGAGGTATAAGAAAAAATATTACCGTTAAGCTGTGTCGGCAGCATTTGCAGGTAATTACGGGCTTTCCTGGATAGCGGAACATCGCGTGGAGCACCGTTTTTGGTTGTTGGAAGATGAGCTACCCCATGTTGCAGATCGACGTGTTCCCAACGCAATGACAAGATTTCACCTTGTCGCATTGCTGTTTCCAGCGCCAGATGAAAAATGACGTAAAGAGCCTGATTTTTTTCTTTGAAATACCGCGAAAGTCGGCGTTCTTCTCCTGAAGTCAGGCGACGATCGCGCCCGCTACTGATTTTGGGTTTTCTGACCAGTTCGACAGGATTCATGCGGCATGTTCCCCATTCCACACGGGCGATATTGAATAATGATGACAACAGGGCAAGTTCAAGACGGACGGTGTTTCCGGTTATTTGACGCCCCGTTCGTGGGTTAATTTGCGCCAACCGTTGATCCCGATAATTGGCAATATCAACAGTGGTAATGTCATCCATATAGCGTTCAGCAATAGGGTGACGTTTAATCACATTTACGCGATAAAACTCCTGTAGATGGCCTTTTTTGTGGATGGATACTGTCTTCAGGTATTTGTCCAGCGCCCGGCTGATTGTCATTTTGCGAATTTTGATTTTCTGAAACATATCCCCTCCAGACAAAAAAGGGGGGAAGGTAGAGATTCTTGCTTCGAAATGCAATATCACCGTGCCAATCCGGTCGGTGGTCTGGTGGCAATAAAGTGAACTACTCCGCCTGTAAGTGGTATCAATCATCTGTAGCAATGAATCACTTCATTGGCGGGAAAAGTGGAGGATCTATCTACTACAAACCCATTCAATGCCCGACCGGATTTATCATGACAGGTACACGCATGTATGGCATTGGTGATGGCGTTGATGAGGAACACGTTGATGCTTATTGTTGCCCCTTCGGTTAAATCCCAGCACCAGGAAGATTCAGGCATGTAACAGTAATTGTGCCGCCGGACTCATAATTTCCCCACGCATAATTATTCACATACCAAACCTTGTTTTGGTCGGAGTATACCTGCTGAAACCCACCAAAAGGCGCACCATTAAGGTATGTCCACGAACAGTACGCATGTACGCCAATGCTCAGATTTCGGGTGTTTTTCCCGATATTGTACGTACTGGTAGTGAAGTTCACTTTTGCCGTTGTCCAGATACCGGATTGGCACTGGCCTCCGTGCCAATCCGGTACGTGGAAAAAAATTGGCGCAGGTGATAGCCAAATTGTTACCGCTTCAGCTACTGCGTGGCGTTGGCCTGGAGCAACGGCAACATGTCCATCTGGCAAGAAAGTCATTGGTGGAGGCGGTCAATGCAGATCAAATACCGGATTTATATGGCTCACACGTTCCATGCCTTCAGGCAACAATGCATGGACTGCCAGTTGCGACACGACCGAAGATCAAAATGGTTCAATTACAGTTTACGCCATTTGCCAGTGACGATACTTATCACTGGCAAACCACGATGTAACTACATTTCCCCGACAGGTCAGTTCGGTGAGTACCGCCATAAAAGTTGTATTCGTCATAGAAGCCGCATTTCACAATTCGATTGGCATCATAGGTTGCAACTGACCCCGCAAAATAATTCGGCTTCCACCCGTGCGGATTTTCTGCATTACTGACACTCCAGGTACACTGGCTGGCAGAAAAACCAGATGGCAATGGGATCTGTTGTCCATTTGCTATTTTTCCTGTCAGAACAGTGCTACCTGATGCCCTTCTCCACGTACCGGATTGGCACGGAGGCCAGTGCCAATCCGGTGTGTGGAGGGCATTAGGTGGAAAGCTCAAGGTTACTCAACTTTCCAGCACTGGTTACTTGGGGCAATTTGACTTTTGTGCCATTGCCAGAATGGGAAATGCTGAGGATTCTCATTACTGCCAGGTAGTCGAGAGTCCATCTGGTTCACGAAAATGGTACAAATACGAGCACAAGACAGGTTGTATTGCGTCCTGTGTAACTCTCAATTAAGTTTGGTATCCAAATACTGAAAATACCCCTGAGCCACAAGAGTAGTTTTGGGCCGGATAAGAGGTGATCTGATAAGTTGCGCCAGCAGGGACAGCAAAAGAGATGAATGCTGTCTTCCCATAAGATGGGTTATTACTCGCATTTGTGCTAATCAATGCCCCTGCAACGTATCCCTGCAATCTGGATGTGTTAGCACAATCTCCCCCGGCGGAACCACCATTCCCTCCAGAGGCGTAAACAAACAGCGTACCACTTCCCGTATTGCGACCAGTAAATGATCCTCGGTGTGATCCAAGATTACTGTAACTACCGTTAGAGGAACCGGAAGTTCTCCACACACCGGATTGGCACGAAAGTATCGCCCCTGTACTGTCGCGGCCTACAAGCCCGTTAGGGGAGCAGGAAGCGCCAGCCGTTGCTGTTTTTTCAAGCTGTAAATACTCGCCTGTATAGAGGCGTCCATCAGCGCGTACAGTTCCACCTTTTACCTGGCCGCCAGTATAAATCCCTTTATTATTCACGCTGCGCAACCAGGACGAATCGGACATATACCAGCCGCCACCATAGGTACTGTTCATCCAGCCTTTGCTGTTTTTTGTGACCAGCCAGCCATTATTCGAAGTGATATCGCCGTTGGTTGTGGCTGTATTTCCTGAAATTGCGCCAGAGAACGTACCGTTACGTGCGCTGATATCGCCGGAGAGCGCGGCGGCGTTGCCGTTTAAAGTGCCGACGTTGTTCAGATTGTTGCTGTTCATATCAATCGCCGTATGCATCCTGTTAAGGTCGGGACGATTGGTTATGGAGTAACGATATAAACGGTCGCTTTCCTGCAAATCAGCGCCAACAAGTGCCATTGCAATATGCCCGGTCGCGCAGTTCAGCCCGTAATTTGAAGGCGTGTCAGACCAGCCGCCACCCGCGCCAATCGCCTGCTTGCTGCTGTTGATGTAGCCGCCAAGCCCTTCAATCATGCTTGCTACCGAGCGCATTCCGGCTTCTGACAGGGACTGACCGCCATTACTACAGGTCAGGGCTTCCAGACGGGATGTTTTGCTGTTCTTTGCAATACCGGTAATGTAGCTTTGTCCAAAATTGGATTCAGAAAAACCAGATTTCAGATAGCCTTTCTGAATGAGTGTTGCTGGCGTGATTGTTTTGGGTAAAGAGCCAGCAAGTAGTGTTGATGCATTGTCAGCAACATAATTACGAACAGCGGTGTTATAGGTATTTGCGTGTTCTGCTGCATTCTGCCAGCGAACATTATTCAGATGGTTTTCAATGTTTTCATAAACTTTAGGGATAACCATCACCATTATGCCGATGACAAGCAATACCTCAAGGAGAGATACACCTTTATCTGTCTTTTTCATTGCTCTTAATCCTCAGAATAATATTCCCGGTACGAGTGAGTAAACAAACATTCCGCCACAAAGAAATGGGCCAAATGGGATATATTTTTTTTGCTTGTTTAATCCGCCAAGAGTGAAGAAAATAATTCCGCCGATAACGGCAATAAATACAATTGAACAGGCAATCTCAGGCGTTGGAAACCATACGCCAGTTCCTGCAATAAGTAGCACATCTCCCATGCCGAAACTTTCCGTTCCGTTTTTATATGCAAAGTAAAGTCTTACAAACAGCATAATGAAGAACATCAGTATTGCACAAAACAAACCAGACAATATATTGTTATTCCATGTCTGATATAACAGGCCGGAGAAGATAAATGTCACGGTATAAAGGCGTGGTAGTAGAAATGAAAGAAGGTCTATACAGGCCATTAATGTAAGGAAAGCATAGAAAATAATCACTATTATAGATTGAATCAGTGATAGCTGATTTAATGAAAGATACATAACGGCAAGCGTTGTCAGTATCAGGCAGTAATATTTCTCTGCTCCGGTTTTATAAGATACATTAAGTTTATTTAAACGGAATTTAACTTCATTGTAGGCGTAGCATTGACAGACGATATTTGCACAGCAAAGTATCGCCGTATTAAATATGCTGTTTAGCATAAGTTACCTTACCATGTATTTATTGTAGACATAGCGTGCGTATTTGATTCTTTTCTGTTCGTTACTTTCTTTGAAACCAGCGTTATAACTGCCAAGACAACTCCAGTTTATGCCGCATTTCTGAAAATGTGTTGCCAGAATCCACGCGCCAATCTGTATATTGAGACAGGGGTTATCAATAAGCTCTGATTTGTCTTTTATTACGCCAAGTTTTTTCAGGTTAGGGATGTGTGATGAATTAATTTGCATTAGTCCGTAATCGGTGCTTAATATTTTTCCTTTTTCTTTGTTGTGATTTATCCGGTCTGGTATGAGTGAACTTTCTACAGTGGCAATGCTTTTCAGAAGCAGGGGGTCAATCAGGTAACGTTGCCCGGCTTGTGCAAAGCAGGCATCAAATCGGGTCGTTGTCGCTGAATATGCGGGTTGCAATGAAAAGATTAATGATGAAATACATGATAGCAGGATATAAAGAACAGAACGCACAATACTCCTCCTTAAACATGGAAAAAATAAGCGCCCGAAGGCGCTTATCCGATGCACATGAAAAATCAGGAATCAGTGCTGAAGGTCAGCGTATTGCTGTCAGATGCGCAAACAGTTGCTGCACTGACGGTTGATGTGGAAGTGTTGTTAATTTTGGAGATTGCGCTGGAAGAACGCAGGGCGTTTACCATTGCCATGCAGTTTTTCTGTGGGACATTGGCCTCTACAACATTGAAGGAGTATTTATCCGAAGAGGTGGTGATTGTAACGGAGCCGCCCCACGGGTTTTTCGCGCTTGCGCCAGTTGTATCTGCGATCATATCGGATGGCAGTAATCCTTGCGCGTAGAGAGTCTTAATATAGTTACTGTCAGTATAACGCCCCTGGAATTTCAGTGATTTCATGTTGGCAATCACTGTCAGGACATTGTTTTGTTCATTGGATGATTGAATGTTGGATTGCACCATTGAATAGAGTTTATATGCACTTGCTGCAAGTACAACAATAACACCAACAACCAATAACACTTCCATCAGTGTTGCCCCTTTGTCCTGTTCTTTTTTACGGCGTGCAGAAAGAGAAGAAAAAACAGAACGCATATTTAAAATATTAATAGAAGACATAATAAATAATTCCTTATTTATTGAGAGGTTAAAAATATTAGGGATTAGTGTTGCAGGACGTTACTGACATCGTAGAGAGCAGTAATCATCATTACAATAAATGCGAAAACAATTAATGCGGATACTACAGTTATCCAGACTCCTGTTGATTTGACTTTTCCTTTTGCTTCCTCCAGCCATTTATCAGCATAGTTAGACATCATCAATGCATTGTCAGCATTTTCAGAATGAAGTAATAGTTTGTTAATGCATAATTTCGATGGGAAGTCATAACCGCAACTTTTCATTGCCATTGCAAGTGACTGTCCAAGTAAAACATATCTCCTGATTTCTTTTATTCGTTCGAGTAGCCATCTGTTTTGAGTGCTGTTTTTCTCCAGCCTTTCCAGTGCTTTTGCAACGGGAATATCAATACTTAACATGGAGGCCATGTTGAAGAGAAAACTTACACCATTAAATGTTTTATAAAGTGACCAGGGGGGAATGTAATCAAGATACTGACGGCCCGGTCCTGTATAACGCGCAAGCGAATATCTGATCAGGAAAAACAGTACGATGCAGAAGCAGAGAATATACGTTCCGTTTTCTATCAGGAAACCAGACGTATCTGTCAGTAATCGCATAGAACTTGTCCAGCGTTCTTTCGGTGCGAGAGAAAGGAAAACAGGTGTTATGGTATCGTGGACCATATACATGTTTGCCAGACAACCAAAAACCAGTACGGATGGATAAATCATCGACATAACAAGAGTCATTGTCATTTCAGAACGACTTCTGACAATTTTTATGGCCTGAACTAACCCTCCCGCAAGGTCGCCGCGAATTTCACCGCTGGATATTAATTGATATTCATCCTCCTTTATATATTTTTTTAATGCTGAAGATATTGCCCCTGTGTTATTCAGTGCATTAAGGCACTCACAACAAATATAGTAGGTTGCAGAAGACCCCGTTTTCTTCCCGTAGTCTGTTTCTACATCAATCAGGTGTGTAAGAGCACGCTTTACATTTATGCCATCATTTAACATTCCAGATAAATCTTCATATAAACTTATTCTGGAATACCTGAATGTGTATTTTGCCAGCCAGTGGGATATTCCAGAGAAATCAATTTCTATCGAATTGAGTTTCTCAAATATATCTTTTATCGCCATGTCCCCTCCGGGAGCATTGAGTATTTAT
Source organism: Escherichia sp. WS3227_2 (assembly GCF_046486495.1). Taxonomy (NCBI): domain Bacteria; kingdom Pseudomonadati; phylum Pseudomonadota; class Gammaproteobacteria; order Enterobacterales; family Enterobacteriaceae; genus Escherichia; species Escherichia sp. WS3227_2. The sequence goes on along the minus strand of NZ_JBJQLG010000019.1, from coordinate 29,906 downwards.
CTTCGTCAATGGGGGATATGAAGTGTGCGGACAGCGGATCTACCAGGCCATGATTAATCAGGTGTAATAAGTGCTGATTACGGGTAATTCCTCCAAGTTCATAGTGCCAGTATGATTTTGCTTCCAGACGCCCGGACTGACGATATAACTGAAAAAAACGTGCGTCGGGTGAGACGACTTCTGCTATAACCGTTCTTCCCGTTACGCCTTTATAACAGTGCTCGCAACCGTCAAGATTGCGCAACCGGACCTGTTCCGGCAGGCAATTTTCCTCAATGAGTTTCCGTTCTTCTGTACTCAGTTTGTCTGCCATTTCAGCATAAGTGCGCTTACAGTAAGGACAGAGTTTTTGTACCAGCCGTTGACTCAGCAGACCGATAAACAGAAGAGGATCTGCAATTAGCCTGGCCTGAATATTCTCCATTTCAAGGCGCTCAATAATATTCAGGGCATCGTTGGCGTGTAAGGTCGTCAACAGAAGGTGGCCTGTCATCGAGGCTTTGATTGCTGCTAATGCCGATGCGTGATCACGAATTTCGCCGTTCAGTATCGCGTCTGGATCAAGTCGCATAGCGGATTTAATCGCGTCAACCCAGCCATCGACGGAATCCCTGACTGCCGTCTGTATTGCGCCGGGAATGCGGCCCTCCGGCGGTGATTCAATGGTGAAAAGGCGTTTTCGGGGGAGACGCATATTATCGTTATGGTTGAAACCAAACGTGCTCAGATAGGCTTCTGAAGCCGTTCTCAGAGTCGTTGACTTACCGGACCCTGTAGGGCCGGATAAAACGATAATTCCTTCCGGGCGTTGTAACATTCGCCTGATTGTCTGGATTTGTTGTGGCATGTAGCCAAGTTCTTCGAAAGTGGGAATATCCTCGCTGTCATCTTTAATCAGGCGGAAGACCGCGTACACACCACCCACGCACGGATAATGCGAATAGCGCGCCCCAAAAAGATTTACAGGCTTCAGAAAATTCTCTGCGATACGTGCATCCTGCGGTATTGCCGGGTCAAACTGCGTACCTTTGATAACATCGCTCATTCCAGAATAGGCAGCACCCAGCAATTCCAGCCCTTCTTTACGCGGGATGACATCCAGAATTTCCAGTTCCCCATGCACGCGTGCTTCGACATAAGTGAACTCGGAACCGTCCCGACCAGGTGTGATGTGCAAATCGGAACTTCCCAGGTTGTTTGCTTTCGCCAGGTAGCTAATGACCTTTTCCTGGTTGCTGTTTAAGTGTTGTGATGAGTTTGAATCAGACCTTCTTTCGCTGTCCTGGTAGCGGGATGCGATAACATCAAGAGTGGTCCAGGTTATATTTACCTTTCCGGGATATTTAACATTCAGAGTGCCAATATAAGCCTGAACAGCACGCTGTCCTTTACTGTTATCAGCGATATAAACATGAACAGGTTTATCGTCTTTTTCAGATATACTGACGTATACAACATCAGAAATATCTTTTCCGGGATAGTCTGCGTCAGAAAAAAACATTATGTGTCGTCTCTTTCAATAGCATTAAAGAATAAGCTGGCGTTTCTCTGTACCATTCTGAATCCAGACGCCATTACCGGTGATTGATGCCACCTTATAAGAAGTACCAGGAATACTTTGCCCGACCTTGACATCAGTTACTGACCCGTCCAGGAGAGAAATTCGTGCTGACATTTGTTGTGGTGTACCAAATATTTCAATAACACGAAGTGATTTAGCGGCTACACGTTGCGCTGGTATATCGGTATCTGCAAGAGAAGAATACCCGGAAGAGGGCGTTATTGCTGGCGTTGCGGACGCTACACCATTCAAATCAAGATTACGCAATTCACTGACAGCCTTCTGACGCGCCAGCTTTGCTTCGTAAATTACCGTTTCAGCCTGAATCTGCTCTACCTGTAAAATGGTCGGAGATGAATATTTTATTTCGTCTTTTGGCGTGCTTTCAGATTCTGTTGCGTAAGCAAGTGAACTGAAAAAACAGACAGAAATAATCGTTGGTTTAATTATTTTTAACATAGAATGCACCTTTAATCTCATAATTCAGTCTTCCTTCTTCCAGTTTTATTCCTGCATACTGGAAGCGAACGGCAGGTTCATGAAAGTTAGCGAAAAGTATTGAAGGCGGGGTGCTGGTCTGAATCATTAATTCATACTCGTTCCACGGGAGAATTATTGGACGGCCTTCTTCATCTGTTTTTGTGTTTTCAATTTCCTGCCAGGTGAGTTTTAACCTCATTTTTTGTGCAAATGTTGTCAGGCGTTCCTGAATATCTGTTGCCTGTGGCAATGTGTCCGGGGTAATTGGATCAGGTGAAACGTCAAAACTGACAGGAAGAGAAAATCCCCCGGCGCTGCCTTCTGGCAATACAAAAGTTGCTGTGGTTGTCCCCTGGAATATTTCTCGTATCCGTGTGCTGAAGTCCTCGACCGTAACGCCGCTCAGTTCCTTATATGATGTGCGTAACAGCCCGTCATTACCGGATGTGCTGCATTCAGCAAGGTCAAAACGCCATCCGGCGATCGATAAGGGCAGTGCATCCCATTTATCAATGCATTTATCAATAAATGGTTTTATTTCAGGTAAATGTTGCCACGGTGGGGCAATCTGTATTGCCTGTTTGTCTGCCATTTCTTTTGCCAGACGAAGACGTGCAGCTTCTGCCGCAGCTTCTTTTTCCCGGTATTCCTGGTACATGGTGATCCCGTTCCAGAGCAGTATGGCCAGAATGGCACTTCCGCCATAAATCATGAACTGACGTTTTCGGGATACGCGAGTAAACGCCGCCTCTTTCGGCGGTTTTTTTACGTCAATCAACGCAGACAGAGTGAGTGAGGGGAGTGCCTGGCTGATATCCCATGATTCAGGCTGGTATAGTTTCCAGCCGGGTTCTGGTGTTTCATTAAACTCAAGAAATGTTGTCAGAGCACTCATGATCTGACTTTTGTTACCTACAACATCGTTGACGAGAACGTTATTGACGCAGGAAACAAAGCCATAAAGATCACCGAGTTCGCAGATAGCGTATCCGTCAGGTTCGATGAGGGGTTTTATCATCAGTGCCAGTGACCAGAATGAGGACGCCCCTGTGGGAAGATCCTCTTTTCTGATAAATGCCACCATCGTTTTGGTTTCATTTTCTGAATCCTGATACTGACAGGAGAGAAAATATTCAGCGTCGTTTTTTCTTGCGAATGTACGCGCATTCTTTTCTTCTGAAGGAAGCGTTTTCCAGTCCAGACCGGAGAAAAAAGCACGCTTGTTTTTAATAACCGAAGTGAAATTCCGGTTATTCTGATTATTCTCAGACAAAGTGACCTCCAAAAAAACTCCCTGTGTTTTTTCAGGGAGTTTTCAGTTAATTAGTTCACATTTTTTATTACTGCACTGGAGCCGGAATTAAGCACATTTGGTGTAATCAAAACGACCAGAATCGTGTCGCCGTCTTCGCTGTTAATGCCACCCCCAAGTCCAAAGAAGGAGGGGGTTATTACACCTTGCTTACTGGTTTTCCGGTTTGATTGCTGGAATCCACTCAGAATAACTGTCTGGCCTGATTTCAGGTCAATAGTCTGATTAATTGTTTTCAAATCCACATTCGGTGTTTGTGCTTTACTGCCGCCACTTTCGAACACCTCAAAAGTAGGTTTGTCAGACAGACTCATTGAGAACAGCAATTGCAGGTTTTGTGAATCCGGCTGAATGTATGGAAGCAGAGTCATATTGAATCCGGTCGTTATTGTTGCCGCATTCAGTGACGTGGATGATCCCACATTGGCGGTGGAATCGGTTGTGACACTTTCAATGAAGCCCTGCTGATTGGCAATTTGCATAGGGACGGGCGTCAGGTTTTTAGTCACAGCGGAGTTTTGCGTTACGACACTGACGCTGCCTTGTGACGACAGGGCTTTCAGAAATGCTTTTGAGCCAGCCAGCTTACCGTCCACGATGGATACACCACTGGTAATAACATTCTCGGCGGCATTACCAAATGAGCCACCAAGACTCAGACCAAGATGACCATCATTAAATACTGCGTTCCAGTCGATTCCCGCCTGTTCCTGGCTTGATTTCTTGATACTCAGGATTTCAACGTTCAGCACAACCTGACGACTCATTTCATTATTGCGCTTGTTCACAATCTCCTGAACGCTGTCCAGTACATCCGGGGTATCTGTTACTGTCAGTGAACCAGTGGACAGATACATGCGCCCTGTGCCTGGTGTCAGCATTGAGGAAACTTCGCTTTTCAGGTCGTTGTACAGCGATGATTTCATTTCCACGGTTGTAGTTTGCGTATTTGATGCGTCGCCAGTCATACCGCCAGAGCTGGTAGAGCCGGTACTGCCGCTGGAAGACATTGTGCCGCTCACAACTTTTGAGTTGTATGCCACATTGCTGTCCATATATGTGATCGGGAATGAGCGCGTTTCCAGATAGAAGAATGTGATACGACCTTTATCGTATTTCCAGGATATTCCCAGCCGTGAGGATACGGTTTGCAGTAGGGCAGGAAGCCCGGAGATATTCAGTTCCGGGAGTGATGTACCGCCAGAAGAGACTTTTACTGGCTGACTGCCTACTGACGCCAGAGGAACCATTCCATTTGCATCCGGTGCTGGAATTGATCCTGTCATTTGTTGTGTTGAGCCAGTGCCTGTACCGTTCAGATAGGTCCAGACATCGGCGCTGATTCGTACCGGGATATGACAGGTTTGTGTGATGCGTTGTGCGATCTGGCGTAGCTCAATATCTGAACGAGTATTAATCACAATCGGGCAGGGCGGCGCTGATTGCTTTACCTGCTTTTCAATAATTGGCGTTGTATTAATCCATTGTTTTGTTGAGTCCTGGATAACCGGGTTATTACGAATTTTTTTCGCGTATTCAGTCGCTTTTTGTGCGTCTTTTTCGGCTGCAAGTTCATTAGTATTGATTTTTTTGAAGTTTGCACAGCCTGATAATAAAAAAGAGGATATTAATAAACAAAGCAATTTTTTATTCATATTTAATTAACTCCGGTACTGGAATGATAACTGTGCATCCTATTTCATCGTGAGAGCGGGTTAACGATATAACTGTGTCGAAAAGGTTTTGTATCTGCACGCCGCCATCTGAAGGAGTCGTGACAACAATAAGACGTTTGCCACGTTTCCTGGCTGTTTTAATAAATCGAACAATAAACTGAACAACTTTTGATTCCCGTAAGTTGTTACCGATGGCTACACTATTAAGAACCAACGTTTTTTCAGGTGCAGATAAAAAGTCAAAATAATCAAAATTTTCATCGCAAAGATAATGGTGTTTTAGAAGGGGAAGGTGTTCATGGCGTTTATAAATATCACAGAAATCAAAATATTTAACGTCAGTGTCATTGATTAGCAATTCTGCTAAAAGTGTTGATTTTCCAGTTCCAGTTTCGCCTATAATCAGAATATGTTTTTCAGAGTTTATCAAAACATCAATGGCTTCTTTCATCATATTCATATTCATATTCATATTCATATTTATCATATTCGAGTGTTTTATTCTCATAATAGAATCCTGTCTTTGCTAATCAATAGTATCTTTATTGCGAGGATTATTCAGATACGTCTGTTTTATCGTGATTATCAAGGTCTGGATTAGTAATCACATTGCCTCCGGCAACCATGACTTTTTTTCCTCCAGCTTTAGGGAGATAAATTTCTGCAATTTTTGCTATTTCATCCATGACTTCTTGTGTAAACAGGTTTGGAATGTCAACATGATTGTTACGGGCGATATCCACGCGGCGTTTAAACTCTGGTTCTTCAAACCAGATTATTTTGTTGGCAATAAATGGTCGGCTAAATTCACTGGTTATAATTTCACGGATTGCAATATTTCTGGCTTTATTCTTCTTATCCCGGAGAGACACAATTTCTTCAGGAAGAAGAACCGGGCGCTCTATTACATCATCATTCCGTGTACGTGAACTTCCTCCCTTACCACCACCACTGGATATTGAGCGTTTGGATATTTTCATATCACGCACCCCAATCTCTTCTGAAATCTTTTTAGCCAGAGCATTTTTTGATTTCGGCGGATAGTAAAGCACAACAGCACTGTTTTCAGTGAATGTGGTCCATCCTTCCTGACCGTACATATCGCTTTTTTGCCCTTGTCCTTCATTCTGAAGAATGAACATAAAGCGAAGGTTATAACCTGCTGTAAAACCAACAGCGCGTTCAATGACCTCCGATTTACCCATTGATGTAAATTCATCCAGGAGAATAAGGCACTGGTATTTCAGGTCCGGGTTATGTTCCGGCAGTTCACGACAGTTTTCATTAACCAGTAATGAGAAGAAAAGGTTTACAATTTTCTCATGAGTGATTAAGGCATCCGGTGTCAGACCAAGATAAATTGACATGGGTTTTTTACGAATATCCCGGATATCAAAATCACTGAAATTCGTCGCTTCAGCAGTAACAGGGTTGCTGAATATATTCAGTGGTGATGAAAAGTTCGTTTTTATACTTCCCCTTGTGCGATCTGGTGCTGACATGAACTCAAAGAAGAATGATTTTGTTTTATCGCTAATCCAGCTACGATTTTCAACTTCCTGTCCCATCCATGCGGCGAGATCTTTTCCATTATCGGGAATCGACGTTTTCAGTATGGCGCTGATGGAAACAAGGACGTCCGGTGCATTATGACCTTTGGCTTTCTGGTCCAGGTGAAAACGCTCCTTGTCCAGCAGGTAAAGCCCTAACCCGACAAAAAGGTTGCGTGCAGAATCAGACCATATAGGATCATCACTTGCCGGGATAAGGATTGCGGCAATTTTTGCCAGGTCCGTTTCACGAAGTAAATCACTGCGACTGACGCAATCCAGAGGATTCCAGCGGTGAGAGCGTATCTGTCCTTTAATTGCCTGGTCGATAGTTTCCGCGTATCCGGCGGGCGCAAAGAGAAAGCATTTTTGCCCTAATTCTTTTTGCCTGAATCCGGCTGATAAAAACCAGTTTTCAAGTTTGATATCCAGTATGACCATACTTCCTGGATAGTTTACGCAGTTGGGGATAACAATCCCCACCCCTTTACCAGAACGTGTCGGGGCATAAAGAATTAAAAATTGTTGTCCGGCGAAATAAATAAATTGTTTTTTGTATCTCCCCTTGAACATTTTACCGATGAGTATTGGTGGATGTTTGTAAGGTGATTTTTTATCCGGGAAAAAACCTGATTTACTCAGGTCCATATCAGTTGCAAGCCGGGCGTCACCGTAGATGACTTTTTTAGGCATAATCCCAATCACGACAATTAACATGAATATGGCAAAGAATATTAATGGAACGCTGAATCCAAACCATGCCATAAAAACGAGTTTTTTATATTGTGGGTTGCCAGAAAATGTTGAGATTACAGAATGGAATGTATCCCACTTGAGCAAAGACATATCAACGGATGAATATCTTAATGCTGTGTATCCACCGAGATAGTTTGAGGCTATAAGCACACCCACAAGAAGCAGTAACAGGAAGAGAATTAACCCCCCCATCTTTTTTGCATTCATAGTTATCTCCACAATTTACATTGTGCTCAAAAAACGATTTTTTTCTTCGGGTTCGTAATACAGTTCAGTCATTCTGGTATGGTTGAAAAAAAGAATGACATCAATTGATGTTTTTATCGTGCGCATGATGAGGTCCATATCAACAGTCATACCAACATCAGATTGTTTTACAATACTTGCCAGTCGTGAAAATGAGGCATAAGTATTATTAGCATGAATGGTACTGATTGAGCCTTCATGCCCTGTATTAAGCGCCTCCAGATAACTCCATGCTTCGTTACCCCTAAGTTCAGCAAGAAAGATGTGATCTGGCTTTAATCGCATACACGCTTCAATGATTTCCTTCGCTTCAACGGTATTTTTTTTGTAGAAAAGCCGGATGTGGTTTGGATGCAGCGGCAGAGACATTTCCGGTACATCTTCAACGGTTATATAACGCCGTTCAGGTGGAAAGATATCTGCAATTGCCTTTGCTATAGTTGTCTTACCGGAGCCAGTCCCACCTACGATTAAAAAATTAAGACGGTCTTTAACTGCCTCTCTTAAAAATTGAGCTTTAGATTGACCATCCGGACGCCGGGATAATTCATACAGGTAGCGTTGCCGTTCAGTCAGTATTGCTTCGTGTTTTGTTGCAATCCTGACATTATCAAAACGCCCTGTTCGGACATAATCATCTATAGTGAAGCGTGTTAATGATGGCTTGCGGATAGATATCACAACGCTGTTATTTTCCGTTGCAGGTGGAATGATGATTTGTCCACGTTCCCCACCGGGAAGAACTACCGATGCAATGGGATTATCATGGCTAAGTGGTATTTTTATCTTTGATAAGTTCGTCAGAGTTTTGGCAAGTGTCATTAAATTATCAAAAGTCGCGTCTGGCGCATCTTTAGATTCCCAGCCATTTTTCCCTTCAAACCATATTGTTCCTGGTTTATTCACAGATATTTCTGTGACATGTTCAATATTAAGAACAGACTGGATACCCGTCATATCCAGATATCGTCTTGCGGTTTTACTGTTATCTCGTGGTTGTGATGTATTACTGGTATCTCTGATGTTATTCATATCAATTGCTTTACTGAATTACTGAAGTTCATATACGGATGAAAAGTCGATATTTCGCGGAACAATAACAGACAATACAGTCCCCTGATTAATATATGCCGTGGGGGGAATATTTATCGTATTGTCCAGCGTTGTTTTTGCCATTTCTTTTGTTGCGTCAGATGTGTTTTCGTAGGTGATATTGCTGTTTGAGCCTGTTTGTTGCGTGCTGTTTTTCAGAATATCTAAACCATCACCAAGTAATGACAGCAGCAATGCACCACCAAAACGCTGACCAAAATGATTATCGACCCATGCAGGAAGGCCGGAAGCGCCCAGACTGTCAGTGCCAAGTGCGCCAATGCGCACATTGACATTTTCATCTTTGAGCGTTGTCCAGTTAACGAACACACGGGCTACTCCCTGTGTCATGACTTTATTCTGCTCCCCGATCAGTAATGCTCCTTTACGGGCAAGAAGCACTTCGCCGTTATCCGACCAGACGTCTCGTGTTAACTGACACATTGTGATACCGGGATAAGAGGTTACGATTTTCGTTTTGAGCACACAGGATAATGCTGTTCCCGCAGATAACAGATATCGGCGGTTCAGCACAGGGGATACCTTTCCGTCTGCGTACTGACTGCCCTGTAAATCATCTCTTTCCTGGTTTTTTTCGCCTGGTTCCTGATTGTCGATCTTCACCATTGTGTCGCCCATCAGTTGTCGGACGGATTTTGGCAATGGTTGTGGTTGGTTTGGATCTCCACTGGCGGTTTGGGGACTGCCGTTGGCTATCACATTGACGGCTGTTTGATCGGCCTTTTGTGATGCTGGCGCTGACGGGGCATTGTCTGCCTGTTTCTGTTCTTGCTCCTCCTGTGCTTTCCTGCGGTTAGCGGCATCGAGTTTTTCCTTTTCTTCGATGTTTTTCATCATTGTTGTCAGTGAAACGCCATTGTTGGTATTTGTGACCAGTGTCTCGTCAGACTTCTCAAGAGGTGTTTGCTGAACGACCTGTTCTCGTGAAAGAACTTTAAACAAGATAATGATCACAAATAACGCGGCAATCAGTAATATGATGAGGATTAATATTTTTTTTGGTGCTGCTTTACCTTTTACTTCGATAATTCCGCGATTTCCCGCGTCATTATTTTTTTCATCATCTTTATTTTTCATAGCTGAACTTCTCTACTCGTGTTTTTCCGTTTGACGTACCTTTTTTATTCCACGGACGATTAACGATTGATGATGTTCTGATATCTGCAACCTGATCACCCAGGCGCAAACGGAGATTTTCAGCCACGTCATAGTAAACCATTGTGTTTTTATTTCTGTCTCCGTTAACCAGATGTTCATTTCCATCGGCATCAACACGATAAAGGACCGGAATTTCCTGTTTATTAGTCCATCTCATGCATGTAAATTCGCCATTATCCCATACCTGATAAGGGAAAATTGATTTGTCCCCCTTGAGTTGATAATGACCATTAATTATTCCACCATCAGTGCATGGAAATGGCTTTTCAGTCATTACGGTAGCTGACGGTGGTTTCGGATAATTAAAACGCAGAATATACGTGGGTTGTTTCGTGGTTGATATCAGGTAAAGAGGATATATATGCTTATTGGTCTGAACGGTAACGTTTGTATCCGGTTCTTCTGCTTTTGGACGCAGAAACAGAGTGTTGTCCCTGACCGATACTGACCAGGCTTCTGGATCACCAATTCCGACATCTTTTATTGTTTCGTCTTGTCCGAACTTAATTGTTGTTTGTGCGCCTGCTTTTACGCGCACATTAAATACATCCTGCTCGTTATAATCTACGGTCTGAATACGCCCGTCTCGTTCCGATGGTGTGCCGTACATAGCTGCTAAAGCACCAGGTACTTGTAGCATCGACAAAAGAACTATCGCAGTAGTGCGTTTAAGCATCATTTTATAACCTCTGGATCAGGTTGGTAGCTCAGAACTTGCAGTCCCAGCGGATTCACAAGGCGCTCTTTTTCTGTTTTGATATCTTTATCCCAGTCAAAAGAAATCGTCGAAATCCACTCTGTTGCTCTGTATCCGGGGGCGGGTTTACCAGATAAATCCAGTACCATTTTTTTGAAACGCACCTGCGCCATATCCTTCCTTAGAAGGATTACTGAATTAATCTGGACCTTAATTTTGTAGTTGTTTTTCAGAATGTTCAGTGGTGAGGAATCAGCACGAATCATGGTGTCATAAGCTGAAAACACCTTTTGGGAAGACATTGTTTTTACTGTATCGGCCTGTTCCTGGATAGTCTGCCAGTCGTATGCTTCATAGTTAATGAGATATTTTGACAGGAAATATTTAGTCTCAACATCCTGATAACTTTCCTTAGCATCAGATAATTGAGGGGCAATATCAGTATATCCAGTGCTGTTATCCACTCGCACAAGGAACGGTACAGCGGTTTTTAATGGAGCAAGGGAGGCTATTGCGAAACCAAGAATGCAAATTACAACAAATTCACCAATGGCGAGAATGGTAAATGTTTTTGCCTTTTTCTTTATGATTTCAATTTCACTACGCTCAAAGTCACGTATGGCCTTGAAATAATCCTTTTTTTCGTTCTTTTCTTCAAATTTCTTTTTGGAGGCTTCTTTTTTTGAATGTTCATAATAGTTTGTGTTTTCCATTAATAATCACCTGCTTTGATCTGTTCAATTGCTGTGTTTAACTCAAACCATCCCCCTTTTTTCTGCACAGGATTGGGGGTGTGAGAACATGCACTAATTAATAGCGCGGAGGCAATTATGAGGGGGATTTTCATATTGTTTTCCGTTCTGTATAAAACAGAGAAATTAACCGTTCAGGCGTTTCAGGAGTTCTGGTATCCAGATATCAGGAGCTACATCTCCTTTTTCAGCAATAATCTCATCAAAAATAGACAGGCCAGTTTCAGAGCCAGAAAGCACGGGGATAAACTCATCGAATCCAAACAAATCCATTTTGGCGAAAACAGAAGAGCCAGATTGCTTGATGAGCATGGTCCTTGACTCCTTCGTCAGTTCTTTGAGTTTTTCAAACTCTTTTTCAGTAAGCCCAATTTCTTTATATCCTTCCCATTTTGCATCGGGATTGGGCAGGAGAATTTTCGTTGCGGTTTGTTGTACCAGCGCCGCAAAAATTGCGCAGTTTATGGCGTCTTCCGGGGACTGTGATGTTAACCACATCATTTCACCTTTCATGCGCCCCGCTTTCAGTGCGCTTTTAATCATGCTTTGTGTCATGGGAAAGTTTGCTGGCATCCAGAACTCTTCAATAATGGAGAGCATCAGATTGCCGCCGCGTTGCATGATTTCTTTGTAGAAAAACAGGACCGCGAGTAAAGGTTCACAGGCAGGATGAATACCGTTTTTTGTGTCCAGGACAACGGTTGTATCAAATCCCACTTTTTTATGATGCAGTGGATTGAAGGTATTCCGGGGGGAATCCACCGCCCAGGCATATTCGCCGTTGTCGCACCATTTGGCGAGACGCGTCTGAAGTTCAGGACTGACTATATCGAGAAGAAGGGCTGTCCGGCGTTCTTCGACAGGCATTCGCATAATGCTTTCCACGGCAGCGTTTAATTCAATGCCATGTTCATCAGAACAGGGGTTGCCCTGGTTGTCTCGTGCCAGAACCTGTGTCCAGCGTTTCAGAAATGCGAGAAGTCTGTGCCAGACGGGAGATTCCGGGCCTTCTGCCAGTTGCCACGGATTGCAGCCGGTATAGATACCTTCCTGCAATGTGAAATAGCTCCCTCCGTATGCGCGGACAAAAAGTTCGGTAGAACGGTTGTAATCCACAACAAACATTAAAGGGTCAAAGCGTTGAAGAAAGCCGCTGGCTGTTGCTTCAAATGTTGTTTTCCCTGTGCCTGTTGCGCCAAGAAACATTGCGTGTCCGGCAATTTTTTGCCCGGTAACATTTTTTTCCGGTGGGCTGTAATGTGTATTGAACCAGTAAACGCTGCCTGAATCCGTTTTTAAAGGCATTATGGCGGAGCCATCACCAATAGGATTGCCTGATTTTTTCCCGGAGGAATAATTGTGAAAAGACATCAGACAGGCCAGGTTGGTAATTGTTCTTCGGGTATCCAGTGGACGCCTCTTATTCAGCGGCATATGACTGAAAAAAACAAAAGGTGATGCGAGTGAGGCGCGACTGAAGCGGAATCCCTTACCCGAAGTAATAAACTCAGCAGAGAGCTTTATACCATTGCTTCTGGCCTGATCTGGTGTATCACCGAATACCGTTAATGCGCAGTGTAGTGAACCAAACAACGTAATTCCGGCTGCGACCGCTTCTTTACCAGCTTCGAGTTCTTCCTGCTGTATTTTGGCTGCATCATTAGCTGATTGTAGTTTGTTTAACTGTGAATCGATATTCTTCAGGGTTTTTGTTGGTGACTCAAAAATAAAGGATTGAGTAAGAATAAATTCATAGGGTTGTTTGAGAAGGAAATCCCATTGTCCGGGGGTTGTTTCTATCGGGAAATCCTTCAAAATATAATTCGTTGCGAATTTTTTACTATCCGATTCGTTGTTACGCAGTTCAAGAACATCAGCACCAAAATACCATTCAGAATCACAAATACTGGATGATAAGGGGGTGGATGATAAAGGAATCATGTTATGTTCTGCATTTAGCAATAGTGATAGATAGTCTGCCACCTCACTAATATAAGTATTGTATACGGATAATAAAGAAGCGTTAAATGGTAGAAGTGCTTTTTGCGCCTGTTGTGTCATTTCATTCATGCGCTCGATTCCGGTATCAACATCATCGTAGGGAATCCCAAATGTCAGATACCATGTTGATTTATAGAATGCGCTGGATGTGAACAGAGCAAGGTATTTTTTTGAAAACCTGCTTAAAAAATCATTGTCATAATTCCATTCTCCATTGATGGTTGCTCTTTTCTTGATAAGATGAGTCCATAAATACAGGTCGCCTTCCTTTCCTAACCCAATCAGGAAGTTTTTAACGCTGTTAAATAAATTTGTAAGAACATTATCGTTCTCCGTCTCAAATGGAATGCCTGCTACAACAAGTGAAGCCAGCATTTTTCTGTCAGAAGTAAAGATAATACTGTCTGTTACATGGAAGCGATAATCGGGATATTCACGAGCAACATCCATATTGTCACTGTTTTTTAATTTGATTTTGTGCATATATGTTACCTGACAGATGAATAACCAATAATTAAATCTCTGTGGCGGATTTTTAACAAAAGCCCCATAAGGTTTAAACGGATGACTCTTAGTGCGTTTGAGTCATTTTCACAGGCCAGTTTTACTATAAAAAGAAACAGCGCACATATGACAGGAATAATTATCCCTTTTATACCCCAAAGGAAAATAGCGGGGAAGCCTGTCAGAACAGCGAAAAAAGCCGTGAACAATAACAACATTAAGGGTATACCAGCAATTAACGCAGGACGGTTAAACCCGTTATAAGTCATGAATGACTCACTGACATGTTCATTTACTTTGTCCATAACTCACCATGAAAAAAGCCGCAATTCACACATAAGGTAAATATGCGGCACAGTTGTATATATGGATTACTTATTTGAAGAGTTCCAGCGCCCAGTTCCCGGCGTAAAGTGCACCGCCAGCGAGGGAACAATAGACAAGCGCCATTCCTACATCAGACCAGCTTTTCTTCTCCATGAATGCCATGATGACGTTATAGATCAGGTAACACAAAGCACAAACACCACCAAAGCTAAATGCCCATGTCTTAAGTTCTGTCATGGTATTTGTTGCGGTGTCGAGTCCACCTGCATAGGCAACGGAGGCGGTTAGTGACAGGAAAAACGCCAGGATAAAATACTGCAAAGTTGATTTGACTTTCATTAATTAAAATCTCCAAAAACATCCCAGTCCGGTGATGTTTTCTCTTCATCATTCGGGGGTTTTATTTCTGATTCATCAGTTTTTTCACGGATTGATGGCACGATATAGTTATTCGCGTTACGAATAACCCGTTCCAGATAAGAAGTGTTGTTGAATTTCTTTTCTTTAATAAATCCTGTTGATTCGTTACCCGAATAATACAAAGATAAAGCGCGGAGAATTTTTTGATTACTACTACCCTCCTTTTGTCTCAGATAATTGTCCGTCAGGACTGCCGCTCCTGCTTTTATATTTGTACACGGGTCAAAAACTGTTTTATTAGTCAGATTGAGTGATGGGAAATTTTTGCTGTATATCTGTGTCAGACCTGCACTAAATCTTTTATTTTCTGCTGTTAATTTTTCTGCATATTCAATAGCTCCTTTTTCATCTTTAAAATACTTACTTGTTCCGTCAGAAACATTCGCTATTACATATGGATTAGCCCCTGATTCAGTCATAATCAGGGCATTCATCGTATCGGGTGATACATCAGGGGCACACTGACTTATCAGTGCTGCCAGAACAGCCGCTGATAACTGCATAAGGGATTTATCTCCTGATATTAAATTCGTGAAGAACGTTTTTTCCTGCGGGGGCGACGAACGATACTGTCCAGCTCATTAGCGCCGGAAAGAAGTTCTTTCAGCGAGACAATTTTTTCCCTGACAGGTATAAGGGATTTTGCCCCCGGACATTGTTCAAAGTCTGATTTGTACAGGTCGTATAAAACAAGCGTATGTTTTACATCCTGTGACAGATAATTATGTTTATTCTGGATGTTACCTTGTTCGATATTTTTGATAACATCTGCTGAACGATGAATTAAATCTGTATAGATTCGGGTGTTTTTAAGGGGATTTATTTTTATATATTCAGAAGCAAGCTGAATAAGATTGCATCGTAAGATAAGGACTTCACGAGTGGCAATATCAAGCTCGCTGAGATCATCATTATCCTGCATGGGTATCTCCGGTAAAGATTTTCTGGACTGAAGTCCGCGCCGTAGCGATATATCCGGCCCACATAATGATGTGTCGGATATGCAGACTCCAGTTCAGAATCCCCTTGTCAGGGGATATTTAGTTAATGAGTACAATAGCCTCTTCTGGAATGGAGGAAGGAACGGGAACGCCCATATCATTCCCCTGATTATCGACAATCTTCTTATTTTTTACTCTTCCTAACATTGCTGAATGTTTTGTTTGCTGCTGCAAAGCAGACATCAGACCTTCTGTATCGGCAGACCAGATATAAACTCGCTTACCGTAAATAATATGATGAATATCATAAACGGGTGTTATACCGATTTGCTCAGATGTTAACGTTCCTCCTGAATTACGTTTGTCTGGATATTTATAAAGATAGTCATTGATAACATTTGCGAAATGGACAAATTCAATTGCTTCCTGTTTTGCAGGAAGCAACTTCATTCGCTGTATGGTTTGGTTATTGTTATCTGTCAGATAGTAACTGCCTATTGACAGGAATATCAGGAGCAAGCTGAAGAACCAACCCATAGCGATTACTCCTGTTGTGTGTCTTTAATTGTGATTACGCATTGTGAAATATTCCTGAATGCGTATAACGGTTTATCTGCTGAAAGATAAAGCATCAGCGTATCTTTTAATGCAGATTCAAAGTTTCCCCGGAAAATAAGAGGAGCATCTATTCTGTAGTTCACAGGAGTATCCCATACAAGATTCCAGGTTGAATTACCACACGGTGAACTTGACGCCCATTCGGTGAGGCCATCCCGCAGCGTCGAACCTTTTTTAAGATTCCAGGTGAGTTTTTCTGTCTGTTTTTGCGGAACGGTGACAGGCGTTAGCGGTTTTTGAGGTAACTTGTCAGAGGAAACTGGTGTCCTGACAGGAGATGCAGGGGTTTTGTCAGGAGATACAGGTGCTTTTTGTGATGTTTTCCCTTTCTGTTGTTGAAAATCAATCAGAAGATGTCTTTTTTCGGTGTTCTTAATTACCGTCAGACCGTAGTTGCGAAGCATTTTATCCAGGACATAAGGCCATTGATCGTTGCCCTGCCAGGATATCGTGCGACGGAAAGTTTTCGTTACCTCCGGGGATATTTCAGCCGTCCAGTCCGATGGGACAATTTCTTTTAATGCTTTTTGCAGCGAGCCTTTACCATCATGGCGAACAAAGTAAATTTGCTTTTCAGGTGTTGATGGGCCTGTAAGCGTGGTGGCCGGAACAGCGTTGTTAGCGTTTTTTTTCAGAAAACCGCTTTTTGACATTAGCGGTGGTTGTTCAGGACGCGGTTTTGTCTGCTGATCAGTCTTTTGTGCCGTTTGTGCCTGATGGTTGTTGCTACTGATTGGCTTTGCGGGAGAGAGTGCTGGTTGTTCAGAATGCTGTTTAGTTGCTCCTTTGGCTGCTGTTTTTATCTCACCAGATGAAGTTATGCTGTTTGTTGTCGGCTTCAGAAAACTATTATTGCTGCCCTGGTTTTTTGGCGCTGTCGCTGATTGCTCAGAACGTGGTTTTACGGTTTCTGCAATACGAGGCGCGGGAGTTACGTTTATGGCTTCCTTTTTGAGATAATTATCATTGCTGTATTGAACAGTGCTGTTTGGCTGTGACACGGGCTGCTGAAGGGCCACCCCGTTATGGTATGTGTCTGCTCTTACCTGCTCAATTGTGGTATTCAGTTCATACCAACCTCCTTTTGCCTGTGCGGGTTCAGGGGCATGGGAACACGCATTCAGCAATAATGTGGTGGGAATAATAATGAGCTTTTTCATGGTTAACCCCAGGAACGTCCGAACTTACTCATGATTTTTGAGATCGCCGCAGGGTCTGCGGTCGTGCATTGATTAAGAAACGCTTTTCGGGCATCAAAGGTTTTGCTCCAGCGAATAGATCCCTTTTTCTTTTTGATGATATTAAAGAAGTCCTTTTCGGCGCTTTTGCATTCGCTCCCGCCGCCGCTACCGATAGCTTTACCGTACAGACAAAGAACGGAAGCACACGGATCAGACGCATATACGGGGGCAGTGAGTGCGATAGCACTTGCGGCAACCATCGATAAAATGATGGATTTCATGGTGTTCCTCCATATTTCAGGCAAAAGAAAACCCGCACGAGGCGGGTTACTTGACAGGTTTAAAATATCAGCGGGTATCTGCCATGTGATAGACGTCGCTGCCTTCTCTTTTTCCCACAGAAATCACAAGCAAAACGACCTTCTCATCAATTACCTGATAAACGAGCCTGTAACCGGATGCGCGAAGCTTAATTTTGTAACGGTCAGTATGACCATGTAGCTTGGCTGCGGGGACGCGTGGATTTATCAGGCGTTCTGACAGTTTCTTTTTGAATTGCTCACGAACAGTGTGACCGAGTTTTTGCCATTCCTTCAGTGCTCTGTGGTCAAATGCCAGTTCATAAATCATCCAGGTTAACCCTTACAATGTCTGGATTTTTCATTCTTTCATCAGCAATTGCGTTGAGTTCAGCGTCTTCAGCGAGTTCCCGGTAGTAGGCATAAAGTTCTGGTGGGACACAGTAGAACGCTGGTTCATTTCGGTTCAGGATTGCGACGGCATCCCCTTCTCCTTCGGCTACAGTTCCCATAGGATTTTTTTTCAGGTCAGTAATACTGGCTGCTGTCGTAGTCAGAATTTGGTAGCTCATAAGTCCTCCATTTGTATCATGGAGATTGTAGCACCTTAAAAAGACTTTTAAAGGTGCTTTTGATTGTGGGGAACGACAAAAATGATCCGGGGTTGGGAATCAACGCACGTGTGGCGTAATGATGACAATCCGGTTCTCACTTTGGCTATCAGCATTAACTCCAGTAAAACCACTCACGATAAGGGGCTGGTCCGGTTTGAGTAAAATATTCTGCTTGACAGTCAGTTTCCGTATCGGGTCAGTGGTTGTGAGTAGCAGGTGGAAATTTCCACGCTCAATCTCCGGTGCTATCCGCATTGTGAAGCCAGCAGTCCGATCTTTTTCAGCCAGTGTAGTGTCACCGGATATTGCCTGACGGGGGATCAGTTCCGTGGCAGGTTCCCAGCTTCCGGCAGATGTTGTTTGTGATTCAACGCACGGGGTACTCTGCATTATTTTGCGGATTGTTTCGGAGGATATCGCCTGACCGTCATCAAAGAATGCACTACGGAAAATCACGTTCTGATTTTTGGCAAACAAGCCTGGATGCCGCTCGCTCAGACTTTCGTATATATTCATACCATTCAAACAAACAGGAGAACTGTCCGGCAGGTCTGTTCGCACGGTATCAATTTTCAACGTTATCTGGTGGTCATTTGAGGTTAACGGTGACTCAGGTACTGGTTGTGTTTTGCTATCCGCGCAGCCTGACAGTAATGCGGTGGCGGCAACCATCGATAAAATGATGGATTTCATGGTGTTCCTCCATATTTCAGACAAAAGAAAACCCGCACGAGGCGGGTATGAATGAGCCATTAAAGGCGGAATTGCACTCTTTGTTTAGTTTTGATATCTATCCTGTTGCATCATCAGAACAGAATACTGGAGTTAAGTTGGTTATGGCGCGGTTTTATTTAAATGTTCCGTTTGAAGAAAAGGAGTTAGCCAAACAAAAAGGGGCGCAATGGGATCAAGAACAACGGAAATGGTTTGTTCCACAGGGGAAAAATCCAATTTATTTTATTCAGTGGGTAAAAGAATTAAACGAACATGATTACAATATTTTTTCTCAACGTTTTTATATTGCGGAAAATCACCAGTCTTGTTGGCGCTGTAAGAAAACAACTCCTGTGTTTGGTATTTTTTTACCTCGTTGGTATAAGTATAGAGACGTTATTTGGGGAGTTGATCCTGCCGAATGGGAAGATTGTATATTAGATGAATGGTATGAAACATCCTCCCCTAAGGGTATGGAGTATTTTGATTCAAAGAAAAATATGATTTATCGGTGGTTAACCAGTAGAGTATGGTGGACTGATTTAACGAAAATTGAAATAATTTCAACCTCTGCTCTCTCAAGGATTAATGAGTATTCAAAATTATATTATCCATCCCATAGCAAAACAGCAAAAATGAAGTATTACGCGAATCATTGTTGTCATTGTAACGCAATGCAAGGTGATTTTATGATGTTTAATGAGCCAGGGGGCGTGTTCTTCCCTGTAACATATGAACAGGCGGAGAAAATAAGATTCCATGAAGTCAATGAAACAATATTTGCCAAAGCAAGTTATAGTTTAATACCCGAAGCCGGAGGTTTCATAGATCTTTAAGCAAGATAAGACCCGCACGAGGCGGGTATTCTTTTAAATAGAATCACCTTGCTATAGGGAAGGTGATTCTATTGTAAACGTTCCATTAGATCCCGCACTGTCTTCTTGTACTCTTCTTTTTGTGCGTTGTTCTAATGCAGCACGAACATTAGAACTATTTATCAACTGGTCACTGCGTACAGCCAAAAAAAGCCCGCTTTGCGAGCTGTTTTTAATGAAGGATTATTGCATCATATTTTTAAATGCTTTACCCGATTGCTCTTTTTGAATGGCTTCACGCGCATTTTCGCAGTTTTGACCAGACATATCCCCTTTGCTGCATTTTTCGACAACATCTTGGGCTTGTTCAAGATGTTCAGTGTAGTAACTGACATCATAAACTTTGTCTTCACAAGCAGCTAAAAGGAAGCATGACAAGATAGTTAAAGTGCTTATGAATTTTTTCATTCGAACACCTATTGCATCATTAATTTAAACTTTTCTCGACTAACAGCCTCTTGTCTTGCATTTTCAGACGCGATTAGCTGTCTCTCTGCAATATCATATTGCTTCAATTGTAGCTCCATTGTCAATTTTTCTGTATTCAATTGGTTAGATAAGTCAGCTTTTTTTTGCGGAGTATCTGCTGACGCGAACTCCTTCTGTAACGTGGTTAATCTCTTAGCCCTTTCCTGCATTTCATTGTTGAAATTTTCATAGAATTTGATCTTAGCCAGGATTGCATCATATTTTTGTTGCGTCTCTGCAATGTTGCTTGATAAGTCATATTGCGATCGCAAAGAGCTAAGATCTGATTTTGCACTATTTGTTATTGTTGATAGAGAATCCTTCATATAGCTGGATGCGCTATCAAAGCCATTGCTGAAATCAGTGAAGCCTTCGAGTCTTTTCTTCTGTTCTTCAGCGTATCTTATGGTCTGTTCATATTGTTGCTTGAGTTGCTCAAGCTGTCTTGCCGCTTCAGCGGCACGATTTAGCCCTTCTTCAACTGTTTTAGCTATCGCTGTAACGTCTACTACTGGAATACCAGATGCAAAGATTGATGGTGATGTTACGGTAATTATTCCAGCAAAGAGAAATGATAATACTTTATCTTTCATGTTAATCACCCCGCTTTAAGTTTACTTCCACGGTTTAATCCCTGAACTAATGCTGATGCAGAACGACTTCCTGCATTAAAGAATGGATTTGGCATTTTGCTGGCAAATCCATTGGTGAAAGATCGGAGTCCTGATGCTCGCATAAAACCAGATGCAACCTTACCTCCAAAGCCATTAGCGGCTGATGTAAGGCCATTTATACCTACCCCACCTGTTAATGTAGAACAGAGTGTGCCAACTTGTTCTATAAGGAATATGGAAATAATAGTAATAAGGAAAAAGTAAACTACAATAGATAGTTTTATATCTCCATTAACAGGGACAACTGATTCAACGAAACTAATTAAGAAACTAAATGATATGCTATAGAATAAATTTAACAGTATATAGTTGAGACAACTGCCGACCCATGCAGTAAACATATTTCTGGTCGATGAAAATAGAGCGAAACAAATGAATAAAATGCCAGCGGAAAGAAGAATTCCAACCATAAAAGTTGATAGTGTCAAGAAAACAGTAGTGTAATAGATGAGAAGCATTCCGCCGATATAGCCAATCCCCCATACTAGATAAACCCCCATTTTCTCAGCAATTTGGAACTTTCCATAAATACTCATACTTGTATCAAGGAAGTTGTTTAAATTCGTAGATAGAGCGTTCCACAAATTATCAACACTGGTTGCAGTTCCTGAACCTCCAGTAACAGCAGCAGAAAGGTCGGAGCCAGCGTGCATGACAAAAGGAATAACAAACTGGCTGTAATAAGGCGCTGAATAAGTGAATGCACCAACCAGGGCGAATGCACCGATATTCTTAGTCACCTCGCTCATCAGGACGTCACGTTGGGCATACGTGATTTCATATATTAGATAAATAACGTATAAGGCTATAGCCGCAAAAAATGTAGGAGATATTGCCTGTGCGACCTTAGCGGCGTTCGTCGCCGCTGTGGATTCAACAATGGTTGTTACTTTCTCAAGAAATTCTGAAACAATGTTCATAGCTTAGTCCTTCTGGCAGATGAAGAGTTCACCAGAGGCACTAATATTTGGCTTCAGCTTAATTACCAGGTCTGTGCCGAAAAAAATTGCTTCTCCAATTTTTTGGAAATTTAATGTGGATTCTTCTTTATTGTAACTATAAACGTTGTGGGTCGCTGTCGATGTTTTGGTTTTACGTGGTGTAAACGCTTTTTTAATGATGTAATCGAGAGCGTGGCTGTTATGAGATGGTAAAGTGATTAAATCGTCGTTTTTTTTCATAATGTAGTTCTGATTTTTGAGGTTGAAGATAATTGTCGGTCAATGCTTTTGATTTTTTTTCGTATCTCAATTGGATTCGCCTCAGATAAGTTAGCAATGGATAAAGCCAGTTCGATTTGTAAAATTTTCCTTGTTTCGATGAGATTGATTTTTACTTGTGGTATATCACGGAAGACACCACAGCCTGTAATTGCTTTTGAAACGACACGTTCTGTATTCGCTATGCTTTTCTTTACTGTTCGAGGGGGGACATAACGTGCACGGCGAAGTTTTCTCAGATTAGCTTTTGCTTGAGTCATATTTGTATGCCATGAATAAATAAATGCTTTCTTCAAAGCCTGAATAAGCATAAACCAGTAATATGGTGGCTAAAGGCAAAGAAAAGGTGAAATGAATAACGGCATTCAGAACTGAACCGGTTAATGTATATAAGACAAACGGTGCTGAAAGTATGAAAGCACCCAGCAGGAAAGAAAAAACATTGCACGCCATTTTTAATAAAAATATTTTTATTAGGTGATGTTTTTTTCTGTACATTTCATCGTATCCTTCAGGGGGCTGTCACCTTCTCACGTTGTTGCTTCCATCGCGAGAGCTTCAACAAGTTCATTGATACAAGTCCGTTCTGCCGGAACTTCCCGACCTGTAACCGGGTCGAAAACGATATGCTCATTTTCAACGTAACGCAGGCGATCGTAGATTTTTTGACGAGCTTTTATCTTAATCACGTCCAGCTCTGCATGTTTTAACTTTTCTCGTCTATCGCCGATGAAAAATATTATCCATATGACAGCCATGATAATTGCCGTACAGGGGAGCATGTAGCTTAATACTTTTACAGCCACAGCAAATGTATCTTTGGCCCTTCCTGCTGCTGATTCAAGGATAAAAAAAGCTACAGTTATTATTATGACTGTGTATGTCTCGTATTTATTTACACCTCTAATACCAAATTTGCGTAATGTGGCTTTAGTTACAATCTCTGAAAGAGAAACACCTTCATTTGCGTTTCGCATTGAATTTTCCTCATACTATTCCTGTGACACTTAACACCATCAATAAAATATGTAATGCAGTAATGTTTTTTAGCGTTTTTTTGTAGGCTTCAATAAAATCCTTATCCAGAAGTCTGATAATAAAAATACATAGTGCATTCATCGCTGCTCCTGTAAGCGGAATTAACAACGAAAGATGCATGATTTATTCCTTGTTTTCACTCTTGTCTTCGATGGTCATTACTTTAAGAGTTATTCCTTGCATGTCTGTAACAATAACTCTTGTTCCCGCAGGGTAGTTTTCATTGTGTAACGTCTCAACAGGCCAGAATGTATCACCAATGAGTAATTGCCCCTTGCCGTTAACAATATCGTCACTGAGCGTAAATTCTTTTCCTTTAAAACGTGAATGCCCTGTGTTCACCAGGAGAGTGTCTAATTTCTTATGTTTTTTGTCATAGAAGAACTTAATTATCGACGCCAGTATGCTGATTGACGCAAAGAAACATATATTGGCTTCTTGTGATATCGGAAGAAAAAAGCCCATAATGGCGCTTGATAATGCACCAAGACTGATTAAGAGTAACCATCCCGTTCCGGTTATAATTTCAAGTGCAATACACAGAAGAAACAGTGTAAACCATAACATGGCTAATCTCCATGATAAAAGGCGGAGAGTGAATAAAGATAATAAAGGTGGTAACAAACGGCTAATACATTAAACAACAGACATAAACCGAAGAATATGCCATTCAAACTCCATATAAGCAGAGGCATCGTTGCTATCATGAGCGTCGAAGATCCCCAGTCTAGCCATCTTGGAAATATGGAGTCGATAATATGCTGTAGTCTTTCTCTTTCATTATTATCTCTTGTAATAGAAAGGAGAAAAAACCATGTTGACATGGGAATTATATACAAAATGATAATGATGCATGTATAAGTTTTCATTTTAATGGCTCACTCAGGAGTTAAGATAAGGACGGTGATTAAAATAATATTGTCACCGTCCGCTATCTTTTTTAAGACAAATATTGTTGAGCCTGTTTCATATCAACTTTGGGAGTATCCTGTGATACGTTTTTTAGCAGTTCACTGATACCTGCAACCGAACTCACCAGGCTACTTGAATCAAGAGGCATCATAACCAGTTTACTGTTTGATGCAGTGCCAATTGCCTGGAGTGCTTCAGTGTATTTCTGCGCAATAAAGTAATTAACAGACTGAACATCACCTTCAGCGATTGCATCCGACACCAGTTTTGTTGCGCGAGCTTCCGCTTCTGCCTGACGTTCGCGTGCTTCAGACTGAAGAAATGCTGATTGCCGTTCCCCTTCCGCTTTCAGTATTTGAGACTGTTTTTCCCCTTCTGCCTTCAGAATTTCTGACTGGCGGATACCTTCCGCTTCAAGAATCCGGGCACGCTTAGTTCGTTCCGCTTTCATTTGCGCGTTCATCGCTTCAGTCAGTTCTTTTGGTGGTTTAACATCCCGAATTTCAATACGTGTGACCTTAATTCCCCACGGGTCAGTCGCATAATCGACAACCGTTAACAGTTTAGAATTGATGCTGTCACGTTGAGAAAGCATATCGTCGAGATTCATTCCACCAACGACAGTTCGGATATTGGTCATAACAAGATTTGAAATAGCTGATGCAAGATTATCGACTTCATAAGCTGCCTTCGCTGCATCAATGACCTGGATAAAACAAACAGCATCGATAGTTACGTTTGCATTGTCTTTCGAAATAACTTCCTGTTTAGGAATATCCAGGACGGTTTCCATCATGTTGATCCGTTGACCTATGCGGTCCATAAACGGGATCAGGAAGTGAAGACCGGGGGAAAGCGTATGGGTATATTTACCAAAGCGTTCCACTGTCCAGGCATTACCTTGTGGCACGATTTTGACGGCAGATTTAACGAATATCAGCGCGACTAAAATTAATAAGAGTAACGGAATAGATGTAACTATTGGCGTAATTATAGCGTCAATCATGATTAATCCTCTCCCCATTCATCACAATATGCTTCAACCGGAGTTTTTCCTGCTTCATAATCACCACGCCATGCTTCCGCATCGGCGGCATTTCCACCGCGTAACTCTGCGTAATCCATTAATAGCTCGTGCCATTCTTCAAATGTTACGGTTTGTTTAGTGGAACCAAAATCAGCCATATGTATTTCCTGCATTTTGTGGAGGTATCTCTTTGCAAATGAAATCTGAAATATGAACATCAACAGAAAAACACTTTCCTGCTTCTTTTTCTTTTGAGAAGTTTTTTCTGCATTCTTCAGCGGTCATAGGGAAGTCGCTGTAATGAGTCCATTTCACGGGGCCACCACCTGGTTTTTTGATGGTTGCGTTTATTTGGTACTTAGGCATTCAAAAATACCTCCACTCGATCACCTGTCTTTCTTGAACACATCCAGCGGCGCAGTTCTGTAAAACTATCCTGGATCTCACAACGGGTACTTTTCATTGTGACAGTTGGTATATTGTCGTAGCTGGCATATGCAATCTCTTTTTTGGGTGTGCGCAATATGCCTTTGTCAATATCAAGAATCCTGAACGCGCTAATTCTTCTTTTGTGCTCGTTAAATAGTGTTCGTTTAGTTGCTGTTATCTGCTTCTGTGCTTCCTGGTAAATGTAGGTAAGTACATCATAAGATTGTTGCTGTGTAATAAGGAAATTACGGCTAACATCCGTTGTTGTGAGCGTTTTATTATTTCTTAATCCCCAATAAGCCACGATGATATAGAGTGGATATCCTTTCAAATCTGCCACACATTCAGGAATGACAGGATTAATTTTTAACTTACGCGCCATATTTTCTCCCGGTTGTTTGTCTGAAATAGAAACATCCCCGGAATACAGCGTCATAAGCTAATTATGAAAAGTTGCAGCCACTCACTACAGGCTCTTTATCTGATTGTTCATCATCATGCATAGCTAAACCCCCTTACCTGGAGTGGAGACTGGCAAATCTGGTGTACTTCTGCGTTGCAGCCTGTACGACTTGCTCAGGGAGAGAGTGAGTGAGATTAACTCAACGCGAGTTCACCAAATAAGGGGGTTTAAGTATGCAGAATGATATTTGCGGATAAAGAGTCGTTACCTGTGTAGATGGCGCGGCACGTCACTCTGTTACGTAGCCCGTTGCTGACAGATGCCAGCGGTGCTTGAAATGCACGAATAATAACCTCCTTATGCCAGGGCTTTAGGCAATGACCGCTGTCCGGGGTTGTTAAAGAGCATGAGATGACAAGCGTTCTAACGGGCGTCAAAGAGTGCTCATTTTCCAGGCAATGAGCACAAAAAACGCGATGAACGAGCTTTTTACAATCATCTGGATAGTATTGTGTGTGCGACATTTAAAACCTGTCAATGCCAGAAGAGCGATCTAATGATCTGTATAATATCTAAAAAACAGAATAATATTCTGTTTGTTAAATGGTGTACGATCTAAAAATCTAGATAATACTGTTTGCGTGGTTTATTCGATCGTGTGAGTGGGTGTATGTAGTCAAAAAAACTTTTTTGAATATACAAAATTCTGAATTTCTGATTTTGTAAGGTTTTGTATGGGGAACGTCAGTAAAGAAGGGGCTTCACTAGCTGTTCTGAAAACGATTTTGAAGCTGTCAGAGATGTGTGTTGAATCAAAAAGGAAACGAGCCAGGCTTGAACATCGTTGATCGATTGCGCCCATGCTGCTAAATTTGCAGGCAAGTTTTCCGCGATTTGTAAATGCAGAAAACGAGGTGCTGAAATTTTGTTCGAGAACGTAAATTTCAGATAAAGAAAACCCCCGTAATCTCGTCTTTTCCAGGGAGCGCAGATTAGCGGGGGCTGACATCAAGGCAGAGCCTTGAGCTTATTTATTTCAGGTATGCTTGTTACCTGAGATGGAGTTTAATTCCATGAGAAGGAAATATCAACTCTTACAGTGCAAGCTAAGTGCAGCTTGCTGTGATTAGCAAACGTCACTGGTCTGAACTATCACCGGAAGAGCAGGTCCGTTTCTGGCAGGACTACGAAGCGGGTATTGAAAGCTCATTCCTGGTCCTCCAGGAAAACAAAGGCGGAACAACAAAACGTCGCCGGGGTGAACATTCCACTAAGCCAAAGTGTGAGAATCCAGCCTGGTTCCGTCCCGACAACTATAAGGCGCTGGGCGGACAGTTGGGCCACGCTTACAATCGTCTCGTTAAAAAAGACCCGGTCACTGGTCAGAACACACTCAGAATGCACATGTCGTTGCATCCATTTTATGTACTGAAACGTCAGAGTGTCGGTCGCAAATATAAATTCCGACCGGAAAAACAGCGGCTGCTTGACGCAATATGGGTTGTACTTGTGAGTTTTTGTGATCGTGGATTGCACACTGTCGGCATGTCTGTCTCCCGCCTGGCAGAAGAAATAAGCCCAAAAGACAGTAAGGGAGACGTGATTCCTGAAACCGCAGTCACAGTATCGCGCCTTTCCCGTCTGCTGGCAGAGCAGGTTTCCTTTGGCACGTTGGGAACGTCAGAAAAGACGATATGGGACCGTGAATCCCGCCAGCGACTGCCGAAATACGTCTGGATCACCGAAACTGGCTGGAAAATGCTGGGAGTTGATCTGGTGAAACTTCAGGAACAGCAACGTAAACGCCTTGCAGAAAGTGAAATCCGTCTGCAATTGATTAAAGAAGGCGTTATCCGCGAGGGCGAAGAAATCTCTGTTCACTCGGCTCGTAAACGCTGGTATGCGCAGCGTTCTCTCGATGCCATCAAGTCCCGACGTAAGAAAGCAGCGGAGCGCAAACGTGCTAATCGCCTGGCAAAACTGCCGTATGATGAACAGCGAAACGAAATTGCGCGGTTTATTCTGAAGCGTATGCCGCCGGACGAAGCGTACTGGTGCACTAAAGAAAGATTAGAGCAACTGGTAGCCAGAGATCTACGTCAGCTTGAACTGGCTCTGACAGCTTCGCCACCCCACTAGTTTAGCTGCCTGATACAATCGGCACTCTCTTCAGCCCCTTCGGGGCTTTTCGTGTTGCCTGCATTTCATGAAATTCCTCATATTTGACGACCGTTTTTCATTTTGTCCCGCTCTGACAGTTTTTTGATGGCCGCAATAGGGTATCGGAGTAAAAACGCCTTCGGTTATCCACAAAAACCCGCAAAGGAATAGCTTCAGAAAGCAGCAAACATAGAACATCAAACCCGCAATATATTCTTAACCCCTGTTCTTTAATCCCCTGCGTTGCTTCGCCGCAGGGAAAATATTTATCTTTGAAACAACTGTGGATAATTACAAAAATGCCTTCGCTTGCAGCGGCTAACGCCGCGCCGCTCAGAATATAAAAGTACCTCCCACCGCTTCGCGGCGGGCATATGGACTTCTGCCTAATGAAAAACAAAGCCCCTCCAACCCTCTTACAAAAAAACGCTGCAAATACTCAGCCACAGCGCCCAACCCATCACTGAAAAGCGCCGCCGCCCCCGCCCGAAGGGCGGGAACAACATCGCTTTCAATAATGGATGTTGTAACTAAGAAATCACATGGCTGTCAGTCTTCTGGCTGGAAGTACCAAGTACACGCTCGTAAGCGGTCCTGGCGGCCCGCTAACGCGGAGATACGCCCCGACTGCGGGTAAACCCTTGTCGGGACCACTCCGACCGCGCACAAAAGCTATTTCATGGCTGAAAGCGGGTATGGCTTAGCAGGATGGGGATAGGTAAGGTGAAACCTATCAATCAGTACCGGCTTACGCCGGGCTTCGGCGGTTTTACTCCAGTATCATATGTAACAACGGAGTGCCGCCTTCCATGCCGCTGGCGCGGCATCAAAAAAGAAAGCCCCCCAATGACGGGGGAAATAGCGTTTTGATCAAAATAATAATGCTAGTGTGCTTCTTGCGTGCCATCTTAACTTCCAAAGGGTACTCCCGCCGACATAAGGCGGGAGGGGAATTTGGACGGGCTTGAAAAGCCCGAAAGGTGATCAGCCACGCTGATGTTGAATGTATTGCTTCACAACTTCCAGCGGCGCACCTCCGCAGGAGCCAGCAAAGTATGACCTCGACCAGAGCACGGCTTTTCCGTATGCCCCCCGCAAATCAAGAAATTCATTTCGCAGACGGCGGGATGTCACTGCTTTCAGTGAGTTAACCAGTACCGAAAGTTGCACTGTTGGTGGGTATTCGATCAGCATGTGGACATGATCGACGTCTCCGTTACTTTCTTTAAGTTCTGCCCCAAAATCACGGCAGACTTCTGCTGCATACTGATGGAATGCTGCACAGTGTAACTCTCCCAGTATCTTTCGACGGTATTTTGTTACAAAGACAAGATGAACATGCAAAAGGAAGGCAGCATGTCTTGAACGATTGATTTTATATTTTTGCATTGAGGTTGGCCGTAAAAGCAGTAATATTGTAAGCAAATCTACTACACACTGAATGATGATGCTAATCCTGAAAGCCTACAAATTCAGACTGGAACCAACGCATGAGCAGTCGCAGCGTTTGCGGCAGTTATGTGGTTGCGCCCGTTTTGTCTGGAATTTAGGTCTTGCGGAGACAAAGCGCATACTTGGCTCAGGCGAAAAGCTACCTTCGGCTTTCGAGTTGAACCGGATGATTACGGTGTGGAAAAAAATGCCGGAATACATCTTCTTACAGGATGCTTATACCGACAATCTGCAACAAAAGCTGAAAGACCTGCATACCGCATGGAAACGTTGTTTTGATAAAAAGCTCGCAGCTAAGGCTCCGGTATGGAAACGAAAAAATGAGGGC